>NZ_CP132204.1:1859273-2169152 GCF_030718995.1 Arthrobacter oryzae | reverse complement strand
ACGGGTGCACCTGATCTCGGCCCATGGGGTCCGCCTCCTCGCGATACTGCCTGATGTTGCCGCTATTCTGCCAGAAGTGGCCGTCCACCGGGTGAACCGGGGACAAGGACCTGGTGGTGGCCGAAATTCCGCTCTTTTAGACCACTATTCTCGGTTGCCGAACAGTAAGCAAGCGGCCTAAAACCACGCCTTGAGAGGCTTTGGACACCTGAGCCAGCTACCACTTTTTACGCCGCTGAAACATAGAGATCCCACCTCCGATGAGCCAAATTACAAGTGTGAGATCGTGGGGGTAGCCATTGTCCGGCAAGGGCTATCCAGAGCTCGAAAAGTTCTGTATTGTCGAGGCGTTGCGAAACTGAGATATGTGTTTCAGAACACAATCCAGCTTAACGCGCAGCCGGACTTTGGGGGTTACGGAGAGTGCAGGAGAACCAGGTCTGCACTGTGAACCATTCGAGGAGGAACGAGCAGTGTCGAGCATGCCAATTTATGGTGGGACCGAGCAGACCACTGCGGTGATCATCGGATCAGGGCTTCCGGGCCTGGCAATTGCCAGCGAACTCCGGCGGCGCGGCGTGGACTCCATCACCGTGGATGCGCTCGAAACCCTGGGCGGAATCCAGTCCCCCAACACCGTGTCCCTGCCACGTTGTGACGCGCCGAATTCAGCCACCATGCAGGAGCGGAACGAAATCCTCCGCCACCTGAGGAACTACGCCAGTAGCCACAACCTGGACATCCGCAACAATACCCGCGCCGTGCAGATCAACCTGCTGGCAGGCGGGGCCGCCGAGCCATCCCTGCACCAGTGGGCCGTCCACACACCGGACGGCATCCTGCTGGCCCACCACATTGTCCTGACCCGCGGCGCGCACAGCCAGCTGCGCCGCATGCTCGCAGACCTTGGGCTCGCACTGGGGCAGAACCTGGCCGCCGCGATGCGGGCCATCGGCATCTACCTAGTGGGGGTAGGGGAACTCATCACTCCCACGCCCAAGGAAGTGCTCCGCCAGGCCAAGGTGGTGGGGCAGGCAATCTCGGCGAAGGTCTATCCGGACAGTGTTCCCTCAGTCCTGACGGGAAGCTTCGCAGCTCTGCCAGCGCCCGTCTGGGCCCCGGCCTAGGCCTCAGGCCCGCTGGTCTCACTGTCGGTCGACTTGAGGTTCCGCTTCGCCAGCACACCCAGTGCCACGAGGATGCCCAGGGCGGTTCCGGCGAACAGCACCAGGCTCCAGGGGAACGGTTCTGAAGCGTCGGGCGCCTGCTCAGGCGCGGCGGGGATGCCGGGCTGGGCGGTGCCGGCCGTGGGGACCTGGCCCGCCGTCGTCGTACTTCCCGGCGTTGAACTGCTTTGCGTTGAAGTGCTCTGCGCCGGGCCGCCCGCCGCTGCGGCGGTGGCTGTGAACGTGAAGGTGCCCTCGATCGGATGCGAATCGGAACTGACCACGCGCCACAACACGGTGAACTCCCCGGCGGGAGCACCGGTCCGGAGCTTCTGCGACGCCACGTTGTCCACGATCTCCACGGGCCCCTCCGCCCAGTCGGTGCCCGCGGCATCCTTCACCTGGAACTGCGAACCCAGGGCCAGCGGGGCCTTGTTGAAGGTCACGGAAACAGTCTCCGGAGGAGCGGCCACGGTAGCGCCCTGCGCCGGGCTACTGGACTCGGCGGCGTCATGGGCTGAGGCCGGGGCCGCAGCGGTCAGCACGGCGGCCGTGAAAAACAGCGCCCCGATGAGGGCTCTCAGCAAGTGGCGGATGGGACGCATGCGGGGTTACTCCTGTGTGTTGGCTTCCTTACAGACTAGGCGAAATCGCGGGGTCGCATCCCGGCAACCTACTAGGATTCAAGTAACCCCCAACACTCTCCCCGGAGGACTAATGCTTAAGCAGGGCTCTGCACTGGACCGGTACTTCAAGATATCCGAGCGGGGGTCAAACTTCTCCCGCGAGATCCGCGGAGGCTTTGCCACGTTCTTCGCCATGAGCTACATCGTGGTGCTGAACCCGCTGATCCTCTCCGGACCCGACTCCAGCGGTGCAACCTTGGGCTTCCCCGCCGTCGCGGCCGTCACGGCCTTCGCCGCCGGCATCCTGACCATCCTCATGGGCGTCTGGGCCAAGCACCCGTTCGCCATGGCCACCGGCCTGGGCGTCAATGCCTTCGTGGCGGTCACGGTGGCAACCAATCCGGGCCTGACCTGGCCCGACATGATGGGCCTGGTGGTCCTCTCCGGCATCACCATGCTGATCCTGGTCCTCACCGGCTTCCGCACCGCGGTGTTCAGGGCTGTCCCGGATGGCCTCAAGACGGCCATCGTGGTGGGCATCGGCCTGTTCATCGCCCTGATCGGCCTGGTCAACGCCGGATTCGTGCGGCGCATCCCGGACGCCGCCGGCACAACGGTTCCGGTGGGCCTTGGCTTCGACGGCAAGCTCCTGGGCTGGCCCACCGTGGTGTTCGTCTTCGGACTGATCCTCACCATCGGCCTGCTGGTCCGGAAGGTCAAGGGCGCCATCCTGATCGGCATCATCGCTTCCACCATCCTGGCCGTCATCCTTGAATTCACCCTCCACATCGGTCCGAGCTTCGACGGCAAGAACTTCAACCCGCAGGGCTGGTCGCTAGTGGCACCGAAGTTCACCGAGTGGGCCGCGCCGGACCTGTCGCTGATCGGCAAGGCCAACCCCATCGGGGCATTCGAGCACCTCGGCTTCGTCGCTGCAACGCTGCTGGCTTTCGTGATCCTGCTCAGCATCTTCTTCGACGCCATGGGCACCATGGTGGGCCTGGCCAACGAGGCCGGCACCGTGGACAAGGACGGCAACATCCCCAACGTGGACCGCGTACTGCAGGTCGACGCGCTCGGTGCAATTGTGGGCGGCGGCGCGTCCGTCTCCTCCAACCAGATCTACGTTGAATCCGGCGCCGGCATCGGCGAGGGTGCCCGCACGGGCCTCGCCTCGATCGTCACCGGCCTGCTGTTCCTGGTGGCCATGTTCTTCACGCCGCTGATCAACCTGGTCCCGTTCGAGGCCGTGGCCCCGGCCCTCGTGGTGGTGGGCTTCATGATGGTGGCCCAGGTGGGCAAGATCGACTGGCAGGACTGGGGCATTGCGATTCCCGCGTTCCTGACCTTCACCCTCATGCCGTTCACCTACTCGATCGCCAACGGCCTTGGAGCCGGATTCATCGCCTACGTGCTGATCCGCACCTTCCAGGGCCGTGTCCGGGAGGTCCACCCGCTGATGTGGGCCGTGGCCGCCGCGTTCCTGCTGTTCTTCGGCATCGGCCCCATCGAGCAGGCGCTCGGCATCCACTAGCCCGGTTTTCTTCCGCCGAGGTGGCATTTCGCGGCAGTGTTTTTCGAAAACATTGCCGCGAAATGCCACCTCGGTGCTGTTTAAGCAAGGTGTCCGGGATCCGGGACAGCCCGGCGGCGGCGGGGCTGGTTTTCGAGGCTCGGCTGCGGTGAGCTTGGAGTATGCCGCACACAGCACTCACAGTCGATATCCCGCCGCTCACCTGGAGGGGCCGCTTCGACGGCGACAGCGCCGAGCACCGCCGCTGGTGGCAGGCCGTCACGCCGTACCGCCACGGACACGCCGCTTCGGGTGCCGATGCTCCGGAGTCCCTTCGCCGGCCCGCCGTCATTCTCGGTTTCGGCAGCGATGCCGGCGTCCTGCGCAACAAGGGCCGGGTGGGCGCCGCCGCAGGCCCCGGCGCCATCCGGGCAGCCCTGTCGCCGCTCGCATTCCACCTCCCCCGCGAGGTGTTCGACGCCGGCGATGTGACCGTCAAGGACGGTGCGCTGGAGGCAGCCCAGGCCCGTGCCGGGCTGGCCGTGTCTGAAATGCTCGACGCCGGCAACCTCACCGTGCTGCTGGGCGGCGGCCATGAGACCGCGTTCGCCAGCTACCTTGGCGTGGCCAATTCCGAGGCGGTCCGCAGCGGCAAGCGGCTGGGGGTGCTGAACCTGGACGCCCACTTCGACCTGCGGGACGCGCCCGAGCCGTCCTCCGGCACGCCGTTCCTGCAGATGGCCCGCGCCGAGGAGGCCGCCGAACGCAGACTGGACTACGCCGTCGTCGGAATCTCCGAGCCGAACAACACCCGTGTGCTCTTCAAGACCGCCGAACGGCTGGGCGTGAAGTATCTTCTCGACGAGGACTGCACGGCGGAGGCCACCGCACAGTTCGTGGCCGACTTCCTGGCGGGCGTGGACGTCCTGTACCTGACCATCGACCTGGACGTGCTGCCCGCCGCGGTGGCCCCCGGGGTCAGCGCCCCGGCCGCGTTCGGAGTTCCTCTTGCCGTGATCAGCGCCGTGTGCCGGCAGGTGGCGGCCAGCGGAAAGCTGCTGCACCTGGACGTGGCGGAGCTGAACCCGAAGTTCGATATCGACCAGCGCACGGCCAGGGTGGCCGCGCGGCTGGTCAACACCCTGCTGGGCTAGGCCCTGCCGGGCCAGGCCTGTTGCCCGCCGTTAGTTCCGGAAGCTGACGACGGCGGTGGCCCACGGTCCCAGCGTTACCGACAGGACGCCGTCGTTCGCTGGGGCTGCTTGCTCCTGGGCGCTTGCGGCGGCCCCGATGACTGTCACGTCGGCCGGTCCCGCAGCAGTACTTTCCGCTGTCCCGGGGGGGAGCGTGACGTTGGCAACGACCTCGCGGGGGCTGAGGTTGCCCACGAAGAGTTGCAGGCCGGCAGCCGACTGCACCGGGTAGACCGTCACAGGACTTTTGCCTGCCGGCCGGTGCCCTGGGGCTTCCGTGGCGGCCAGCACGGGATCGCCCTTGCAGGCAGCGAGCTTCTGCAGCAGCTCTCCGGCCGGGTTCAGCGTGCCCTCGGCAGTGGCGATGCCGCGGGGCGGTCCCGCTTCGAAGTACGTGACGGAGGCGACGCCGTCAACGGTAAGGGCAGCGAGGCTGGCCAACGTCCAGGCGGCGGTGAAGCTGTGGTCCTGGAGTTCGTCGCCGGGGGCCTGCTGGCCCGGGGCATGAAGGCGGGGCTTGAGCGTGACGGGGCCGACGTGGACGGGGCGCCCGCCTCCGAGCTTCGCGGCGTTGGCCGCGGCAAGCCGCTGGACCGGTACGGTCTCCGTGATGTGCGGGACTTCCGTGCTGTGGACCTGCGGAGCGAGGCTGAACGTCACGGCGTCGGCATCCTGCGGAACAGGGGTGCCGCTGCCGTCGCTGCCGCTTGCAATCCAGCGGTTGAGTTCCGTGAAATGTGAGCGGGTTCCGGCCAGAAGCTGTCCGGTGAACCCTGCTTCCGCCAGCGACACTTTCAGCACGCCGAAGGCCGCCGGGTCCGTGCACTCGGTCTCCGGGTGGAAAAGTCCCATCCGGGCAATCCGGGACAGCTGCCCGCCCAGGGCGTCGGTGAGTGCTTCGGCCACGCCGTCGGCGGAATCGGAGACGACCCGCACGTCCAGCGCGGCGCCGTGCCGGTCCGCTTCCCGGGCTGCGGCGGCCAGCTTGGCGGGCCACACTTCCCGTGGTTCGTAGAGTTCCACCAGGACGGCGTCGAGGCCGGGCAGTTGCGGCCCCTCCCCCTTATTCCCGGCCGGCGGTTGCGGCGAGTCCACGGACACCGCAAGCGCGGGAACGGTTCCGGCCGGTTCACCCACCGTGAAGGCTGCCGGTTCATGGCTTTCCCGGAGCGGATTGTCCGGCGTCTCGATGCTGAGGGCCTCGATGCTGACCGACTGGTTCACGGTGTCCCCCGGCGCCACGTCCACCGGGATGGGAAGCGCGGAGGGCGTGCTGTAGGTCTTGAAAGAACCGTCGCTCCAGTTCCGCTGGTCCTCGGTTTCGAAGATGTCCCCGGAGAAGCCGAGATCAAAGGCGGTCCCGGCGTCGGCCCATTCCATGGAGGAAATGTCCGAGAAGACAAGGTCCGGCCTGATGTCCGCGGGGAAGGCCCCGCTGGTGACGGCTCCGTCCGGCGACACTACACTGACGTCCCGGCCCGCTTCGCTGGTGGGATGAAGGACCACCAGCCCGATCCGGTTGCGCCGGAATGCCGCCTTGGCCCGGCCGGAGAACGATACCTCGACGATGGCAGGCGTAATCCGGAGCAACAGCATGCCTTCGTAGGCCGCCGCCTCAGCGCCGGGTGTCTCAGCGCCGGTCGTCTCAGCGCCGGGTGCTGCGTAGTCAACGTGGATGCGGAGGCTGATGCCGTCGTCGTCCTTCAGTTCCGCAATATCCCGCACCGACGGCGCCAGGGTGCGCCATTCGTGGTCCCGCACCACCGCCTTGATGGCGCGGAGCACGGGCCGGCCCCCGTAACTGATGTTCGCCAGTTCGTCCCCGATCAGTTCCGCTGTCCAGACGCCGACGCCGAGCTTGCGGATCTGCGGATCAAGGCGCCGTTCCAGCGGCGGACGGTCGTCGGAAACCGCTTGGGCGGACAGTGTTTCGGAGTGCAGTGTTGCGGAGTGGTCGGTAGACACGGGAGGCTGCTCTCTGGTGGCTGGTGACTGCGCCCAGCTGACCCTGGGCCGGTCCTGTGGATTTGACCATATCGGAAGAGGCGCGGGGGCTCAATGGCCGCGAAACCGGGCGTGCTCCTCAGACCGCCGTCTTCGGCGCCTCGTCCTCATCGCCGAACTTCTCCGCGGCCTTCCGCTGGCGCAGCCGGTCCAGCCTGTTCATCACGGGAGCCGTGGTTGCGCCGTGCAGGACCACGGACGCGGCCACCACCAGGCCCACGATGGCCCACAGCTGCTCGGCCTGGTCCGTGAACTGGCCCTTGCCCAGGGCGTAGGCGAGGTAATACAGGGAGCCGATCCCGCGGATGCCGAAAAACGAAATGGCGATCCGTTCCCTCGGACCGGTTTTTCCTCCCGCCAGCGCCAGCACGCCCGACAGCGGCCGGACCAGCACCAGGAAGACCACTGCCACTGCGACTTCCGCCCAGCCGATGCCCTCAAGCAGGCCGCGGGCGATGGCTCCGCCCAGCAGCACCAGAATGACCACCGTCATGAGCCGTTCGAGCTGCTCGACGTAGGAGTGCAGCACCCGGTGGTACCCGTGCGTGTGCTCGGCGGCGCGGATTGTGACAGCGCAGACAAACACGGCGACAAAGCCGTATCCCTCGATCATTTCCGCTGCTCCGTATGCCAGGAATGTCGCCGTGAGCGCCACGAAACCCTCGGAGTGTTCGGACAACCTGATGCTGTCGTGCCGTGACGAGAAGAAGAGCCGGGCCAGGACTTTGCCCGTGCCGAAGCCCAGCACGAGGCCGATCCCGATCCGCCAGAGCACGTCCACGGCGAACCACTCCGGGAACCACCCGGACGGCGAGGCGCCGGCTGCGCTGATGGCGATGGCCAGATAGACAAATGGAAACGCCAGGCCGTCATTGAGTCCGGCTTCGGACGTGAGCCCGAACCGCACTTCGTCTTCCTTGTCGGACTCTTCGTCACTGTCCGCAGGCTCACCCACCTGGACTTCCGAGGCCAGGACGGGGTCCGTGGGGGCGACGGCGGCTGCCACCAGGAGCGCCGCGGCGAGCCCGAGGCCCAGCAGCCACATCCCCAGAAGGGTGAGCGCAAGGATGCACACCGGCATGGCGATTCCCAGCATCCGCCAGGTGGTGGCCCACCGCCTGCGTCCCACGGGCCGGTCGAGGGCCAGGCCCGCACCGGTCAGCGAAATAATCACGCACACCTCGGTGAGGTGGAGGGTGAATGTCCCGTACCGGAGCGGATCCGGATCCGGAAGGTCACCGAGGGCGCTGAAGATGACCATGCCCGAACCGAGGAACACCATGGGCATGGAAAACGGGGCATTCCGGAGCAGCTTGGGCAACACGGCGGCGGTCAGGACAGCGAGTCCGGCCGCGACAAAAATGATGCTGGGAGGTTCGAACATCGTCGCCTTCTCTCCGCTTGCGCCACGGTGCACAAGACCGGATGTTGCTGTCCACCCTATCGGGCAAACGGTAAGTAGGCTGTCTGAAACAGCAAAACCATGTGGCGGAGGCCGGAGGCATGAAGATCCCCAAGAGCTTGGCAGCAGCGCTGCTGGCCTGCGCACTAGCCTTGACGGCCTGCGGGAACTCCTTTCCCGCCGATCCGGAAGGAACACTCAACCGCGTTACCGGCGGGACGCTGCGGGTTGGGGCCAGCGCCAACGGCGAGTGGGTGATCCTCCCGGACGGCGGGGAACCCCAAGGCAGCGAGCCTGATCTCGTCAGAGCCTTCGCGGCACGCCTTGGCGCGGAAATTGAGTGGTCCGACGGCACTGAGCATGTGCTGGCTGAAGCCCTCAAACACGGCGAGCTGGACCTGGTGGTCGGCGGCCTCAATGACAAAACGCCGTGGGAGAAAGATGCCGGCCTGACGCGTGCATACGCCGAATCCACAGACGGGCGCGGCAAGATCCACAAACACGTCATGCTCGTGGGTAAGGGAGAGAACGCGTTCCTGCTCGAGCTGGACAGGTTCCTCATGGCTTCCGGAACGGCGAAATGAAACTTTCCACGAGCCACGCACCGAAACGCGAACCCGTCCGCTTCGGCCACACCACCCTGCCCCAGGAACAGCAGGACGCCCTGCGCAGGGCCGTGAAGTTTGAGTGGATCACCCTCGCTTTCCTGGCCGCCTCTACCGCGCTGGTGTACGTGGTCCTGGGCAACTCACAGGCGATGAAAGCCGCCTGGGTGGAGGATCTGTTGTCCTTCCTTCCGCCGCTGTCCTTCCTGGTTGCATCCCGCGCTATCCGCAAGCGCCCAAGCGAAGAACACCCCTATGGTTTTCACAGGGCCGTGGGCATTGCCCACGTGGTGGCCGCGGTTGCCCTGACGGTTATGGGCGCCTACCTGATTGCGGATTCAGGCATTGGCCTGCTGAACGGCGAGCACCCAACGATTGGCGGTTTTGAGTTCTTCGGCCAGACCATCTGGTTGGGTTGGGTGATGATCGTTGCCATGATCCTGACGGCAGGACCACCGGTCTATCTGGGCCACGTGAAAATGAAGCTCGCCGAGAAGCTCCACGACAAGGTCCTGTACGCGGACGCCGACATGAACAAGGCTGACTGGATGACCGCAGTGGCGGCCGCGGTAGGTGTGGCGGGGATCGGCCTCGGCTGGTGGTGGGCTGACGCGGTGGCCGCCCTGGTGATCTCAGCCAGCATCCTCCACGACGGCATCCGCAACACCCGCGCCGCCATTTCCGCCCTGATGGACAAACGGGCCAGGACTTTTGACGATGCCGAGCCCCACCCGCTGGGCAGCCAGATAGACGATTACCTTTCCAGCCTGGACTGGACCGGGACAGCCAGGTCCCGGATCCGCGACGAAGGCCACGTGTTCCATGTCGAATCGTTCGTGGTCCCGGTGGACGGGAAGATGCCCTCCATGAAGCAGCTCGAGGACGCCCGGCAGGCCTGCATCGACTTGGACTGGAAGGTCCAGGACATGGTGATTATTCCAGTCTCGGATCTGCCCTCGGAGTACTTGCCCGGCGTGGCCACTTCCGGGGGCGAGCGCTGAAAAAAGGCTGTCCCTCCGGGTTTCGGAATCACCGAACCCCGGAGGGACAAATGCCAGACATCTTATGTTTCTTGACAGCACCGGTAGACTGGGCTGAGGCCAATTGGCATTTATTTGAGAGAAAGACCCCCAATGACTGCAGCAACCATGGAATCCCAGACCACCGACGTTCGGTCCATCCACCTGACCTTCTCCTCCGCCGAAGAGATCCACCACGGCCTGGACAGCGCCGTCAAGGAACTGATCGAAGCTGCGGTCGAAGACGGCAACTGCGGCATCCGCGTTACCCGCGTCGAGCCGGGAGCCTACACCGTGGCCCTCGACGAATCCGTCCCTTTCGGTGAAACCTACGAGGACATCGCCGCCTAGCACCGCGGCATAGGCTTTGCTGGATGGCCTAGGGCTTAGGTCCTGCGGACCTGGACACCGTCGGACTTCATAAAGAGCTGGGTTTCCGACGGGGCTGAGGGCACCAGCCAGAGCACGTTTCCGCTGACGGAAATCTCCTCAACCTCACCTGCGGCCACCACATGCGCATGCTTGAGGATTTCAACCCGATCGCCTGCTTTGAGGGTCCTCCAGTCGGAAACCGTGGCAGCAAATGCCATCCGCCTGGACAGAACCGTCCCCCGTGCTTTCATTGAACTTCTACCCCTTTGTATATGTTCGTTCGCCACAACATCGTTGGTGTGGACTTCATCACTACATCTTTAGTTCTACTACAAATTCCGGGGCCCCGTGCGTTGTGTCGCTTAGTATTTCGGGGGCCCCGGAAAATTCGCATTTTTACTGCAGAATGTTCACTTTCAGGCCAGTATCCCGACGGCGGATTCGGCTGCCGCGCGGACTTCGCCTGAGGCGACAAGCCGGTCCGCCGCTTCCAGTTCCGGCGACAGGAACCTGTCCGTCCCCGGCCCCTCCACGACGTTCCGGAGCGCCGCGAGCACAGCGGTGCCGGCCGGGCCTGGGGCCAGCTCTCCCCCGGACAGCTGGGTCCGCATGTCAATGGCCCGTGCCGACGTCACCAGCTCAATGGCCAGGACACGGCGCAGGTTCTCCACGGCTTTCCTGAGCTTCCGGGCAGCGTGCCAGCCCATGGACACGTGGTCCTCCTGCATGGCCGAGCTCGGAATCGAGTCCACCGACGCCGGGACGGCGAGCCGCTTGTTGTCCGAAACCAGTCCGGCCTGCGTGTACTGCGCAATCATCAGGCCGGAGTCCACCCCCGGATCAGCCGCAAGGAATGCCGGCAGCCCGTGCGAGCGCGCCGGGTCCAGCATGCGGTCGGTGCGGCGTTCCGCGATGGAACTCAAATCGGCCACCGTTATTGCCAGGAAATCCAAAACATATGCCACCGGGGCGCCATGGAAATTGCCGTTGGAACTCACCCGGCCGTCCGGCAGCACCACGGGGTTGTCGATGGCTGCGGCAAGTTCCCGGGAGGCGACCAGGGCCGCGTGGTCCACGGTGTCGCGGACGGCTCCGGCAACCTGGGGTGCGCAGCGCAGCGAGTAGGCGTCCTGGACCTTGGAGTCGCCCACCCGGTGTGAGGCCACGATCGGCGAGTTGGACAGGACGCGGAGCATGTTGTCCGCACTTGCAGCCTGTCCAGGGTGCGGGCGGAGGGCCCCGTGGAGCTCCGGCAGAAACACTTGGTCCGTGCCGAGCAGCGCCTCGACGCTGAGCGCGGCGGTGATGTCCGCCGTCGTCAGCAGCTGGCGGATGTCCGCGATGGCCATCAGCAGCATGCCCAGCATGCCCTCGGTGCCGTTGACCAGCGCCAGCCCTTCCTTCTCGGCGAGCGTGACCGGCTCGATCCCGTGCTCGGCGAGCAGTACGGCGACAGGTTGTTCGCCCCGCCCGCCGTACGTCACGCCGTCGGGACCTTCCGCTTCGCCCTCCCCCATCAGCACCAGCGCGCAATGGGACAGCGGGGCGAGGTCGCCGGAGCAGCCGAGTGAGCCGAATTCGCGGACCACCGGCGTGATTCCGGCGTTGAGGACGTCCACCATGGTCTGCAGCACCACCGGGCGGACCCCCGTGCGGCCGGAGGCCAGGGTCTTGGCGCGCAGGAACATGATGCCGCGCACCACTTCGCGCTCCACTGCCGGGCCCATTCCGGCGGCGTGGCTGCGGATCAGCGATTTCTGCAGCTGGGTGCGCAGCTCGCTGGGGATGTGCCGGTTGGCCAGCGCGCCGAAGCCGGTGGAGATGCCGTAGGCGGGTGTCTCGCTGTGCGCGAGGTCGTCGATGTGCGCGCGGACCTTGGCCACCGTGTCCAGGGCTTCCTGGGAGATGCTCACCCTGGCGTCGTGGCGGGCGACGGCGACGACGTCCTCCGGTGTGACGCCGCTGGAGCCGAGGGTGACGGTAAGCGGTTCGTGGGTCGTGATGGTCACTTTGTGGTTCCTTCGTTCATCGGGATGCGGACGCCGCGCTCTTTGGCGACCTCGAGTGCGCGGTCGTAGCCGGCGTCGGCGTGCCGGATAACGCCCATGCCGGGATCGTTGGTGAGGAGGCGTTCGAGCTTCTGCGCGGCAAGGTCGGTGCCGTCGGCGACCGAGACCTGTCCGGCGTGGATGGAGCGGCCGATGCCCACGCCGCCGCCGTGGTGCAGCGAAACCCAGGTGGCACCGGAGGCTGTGTTGAGCAGGGCGTTGAGCATGGGCCAGTCGGCGATCGCATCCGAGCCGTCCTGCATTGCTTCGGTTTCGCGGTACGGCGAGGCGACGGAGCCGGAGTCGAGGTGGTCGCGGCCAATCACGATGGGCGCTTTGACCTTGCCTTCCTTGACCAGCTGGTTGAACAGCAGGCCGGCCTTGGCGCGTTCGCCGTAGCCGAGCCAGCAGATACGGGCCGGCAGGCCTTCGAACTCGACCCGTTCCTGGGCGGCGTCGATCCAGCGGTGCAGGTGCTTGTTCTCCGGGAACAGCTCCTTGATGGCCTCATCGGTGACACGGATATCCTCCGGGTCGCCGGACAGCGCAACCCAGCGGAACGGGCCGAGTCCCTCGCAGAACAGCGGGCGGATGTAGGCCGGGACGAAGCCGGGGAATTCGAACGCGCGGTTGTAGCCGCCCTTGCGGGCTTCGTCGCGGATGGAGTTACCGTAGTCGAACACCTCGGCGCCGGCGTCCTGGAACTCCACCATGGCCTGGACGTGCCTGGCCATGGAGGCCTGCGCCTTCTTGGTGAAGCCTTCCGGATCAGCCTCGGCCTCGCGGTGCCATTCCGCCACGGAGATGCCCTCGGGGAGGTAGCTCAGCGGATCGTGCGCGGAGGTCTGGTCGGTGACGATGTCCACCGTGAGTTCGCCGGCGTTGTGGCGGCGCAGGATCTCCGGGAACACCTCGGCGGCGTTTCCCACGTAGCCCACGGACCAGCCGCGGCGCTCCTCCTTGGCCTTGAGCACTTTGGCGATGGCGGCGTCGAGATCGGTTTCCACCTCGTCGAGGTAGCGCTTGCCGGCGCGGCGGCGCAGGCGGGTCTCGTCGACGTCGACGATCAGGCAGGCGCCGTCGTTCAGGGTGACGGCGAGCGGCTGGGCACCGCCCATGCCGCCGCAGCCGCCGGTGAGGGTCAGGGTACCGGCGAGGGTGCCGTTCTCGTCGCCGGTAAGCTTGCGGGCGATCGCGGCGAAGGTTTCGAAGGTGCCCTGCAGGATGCCCTGGGTACCGATGTAGATCCAGGACCCGGCGGTCATCTGGCCGTACATCATCAGGCCCTCGGCCTCGAGCCGGCGGAATTCGGGCCAGTTGGCCCAGTCGCCCACGAGGTTCGAGTTGGCCAGGAGCACGCGCGGCGCCCATTCGTTGGTGCGGAAAACGCCCACCGGCTTGCCGGACTGGACCAGCAGGGTCTCGTCCTTTTCCATGGTTTCCAGGGTGCGGGTGATGGCGTCGAACGCGGCCCAGCTGCGGACGGCGCGGCCGGTGCCGCCGTAGACCACCAGGTCATCGGGGCGTTCGGCCACCTCGGGGTCCAGGTTGTTCATGAGCATGCGCAGCGGGGCTTCCGTCTGCCAGCTCTTGGCGGTGAGCTCGGTGCCGCGGGCTGCTTTGACCGGGCGGGCACCGGTGGTGAAATCGGCGGGTGCCATGGGGGCTCCTTCGTGTCTTGGTGGTTCCGGGGAATGTGGTTCTGTATCAACTAAAGCCTGTCCGAAGCCCCGGAAACAGGGCTTTGGAGGGGGTGCTGTCCGGGATTCCAGACGCACCCCATGTTCCCGGCTAGGTAGCAGCAGGTGTCGTTTTCGGCCCTCAAAACGACACCTGCTGCTACCTAGTTGGGCCGAACTACTTGATGGCGCCTACTTGGTCGGGCGGCCGTGGATGCGGACGGAGAGTTCGTCGGCCACTTTCCGGATCCGCGCGGCGAGGGCCGGCCATTGGTCCGCCGGCAATTTGTCCTCGAGGAAAGTGACGGCGACTGCCGCCGTCGGCCATCCCACGTGGTCCGTCACCGCGGCGGCAATCGAGCCGAAGCCGGGGGTCACCTCGCCGTGTTCGGTGGCGTAGCCGCGCTGCCGGACCTGGTCCAGGTGCGAGGACAGCGCCGAGTACTTCATGATGGCGCCTTCCACGTCATGCCGGGCCGTGAAGGCAGCGGCATTCGGGTAGAGCGCGCGGACCTGCGACTTGGGCAGCGCTGCGAGGATGGCGCGGCCGCTGGCGGTGAGGTGGCTGGGCAGCCGCACGCCGACGTCGGTCACCAGGGACGGCCGGTTCTTGGCGCGCTCCTCCACGATGTACAGCACGTCGCGTCCGTGGAGCACCGCCAGGTGCGCGCTCTCGCCGATGACGTCCACCAGCGAGGCGAGCATGGGCCGGCCAAGCCGAGAGAGCGGTTCCTGTCGCGAATACGCGGAACTGAGCTCGAAGGCGCTGATGCCCAGCCCGTACCGCTGTTCCTCGTGCAGGTGCATCACGAAGCCGTTGGCCTCCATGACGCCGAGCAGGTGGTAGACGCTGGAGCGCGGCAGGCCTAGTGCGGTGGCAATGTTCGACGCCGCCATGGGTCCGCGCTTGGAGGCCAGCAGTTTCAGGATACGCAGGGTATTTTCTGCCGCCGGCACTTTCGACGTCACCTTCGCAACCGTCTTTGGCGCCGCACGTGCGGGGGACTCGCCGTCCGCCATTTTTCCTCCATGGTTCGCCGCCGGACGAATGAGTGGTGTCCGGTATCCCGTACTTAAGGGTCCCCCACTCTCCAGCGCCCGGAACGACATCCAACCACATTGAAGTCCGGGATACCAGACTCCCCCTTGCCCGACAGGCTCCGCACCGCTGCCGGGGGACTTCCGCCCCTAGCCCGAATCCCGGTGCGGTGCTTCGATGGAGGGCACGGACTGCTCGAGGAGGCCACCATGCACTGGATTGCCGGGCTCTTCCTGATCGCCCACGGCTTGCTCCATCTCGCCATCTGGCTCCCCAAGCCTGATAAGAAAGTACCGTTCGACGCCGGGCACTCCCCGTTCGCGGGCAACGTCAGACGACTCGCGGCGGTCCTGGCTGTGGCTGCCGCCCTTGTTTTGGCGGCCGGCGGCCTCGGACTTATCGGCGGGGCATCGTGGTGGGCGCCGGTGACCATAGCCGGAGCGGCAATCTCGGCGGCGCTGCTCCTGCTGACCTTCAATAAGTGGTGGCTCATCGCGCTCGGCATCAACGCCGCCATCATCGTGCTGTCGTTGCAGCAAATTGGTTAGGAACAAGAACGGGCGAGGAAGCCATCCATGACCAAACCACTCGCGGGAAAAGTAGCCCTGGTGGCGGGGGCCACGCGCGGCGCAGGCCGGGGCACCGCCGTCGCCCTGGGTGAAGCGGGAGCGACCGTCTACTGCACCGGCCGCAGCGCCGGGGGACTCAGGTCCGACTACGACCGGCCGGAAACCCTCGAGGAGACAGCCGAACTGGTCAGTTCCGCCGGCGGAGTAGGCATCGCGGTGGGAGTGGACCATCTGGATCCGGCCGCCGTGCAATCGCTCGTGCGCATGGTCGACGACGACCACGGCCGACTGGACATCCTGGTGAACGACATCTGGGGCGGGGAAAGCCTCATTGAATGGGACGCCCCAGTGTGGTCCCATCACCTCGGTTCCGGCCTGCGGATGCTGCACACCGCGGTCGACACGCACCTGATTACCAGCCACTTCGCGCTGCCGCTGCTTATCCGGAATCCCGGCGGCCTGGTAGTGGAGATGACCGACGGCACGCGTGAGTACAACGCCGTTCACTACCGGGTTTCGACGTTCTACGACCTCGCCAAGAATGCGGTGTTGCGGCTTGCCTTCAGCCAGGCGGAAGAATTGAAACCGTTTGGCTGCACTGCGGTGGCCCTCACTCCGGGCTGGATGCGCTCCGAGTTGATGCTGGAGCATTTCGGCGTCACTGAAGCGACCTGGCGGGAGGCCGCGGCGACCCAGCCCCACTTCGCCGCCATCGCTGAGAGCCCGCGCTTTGTGGGCCGCGCCGTTGCCGCCTTGGCTGCCGACCCGGACGTGCAGCGCCGCTCCGGCGGATCATTTTCCTCAGGCGGGCTGGCACAAGAATACGGCTTCACCGACACCGACGGCTCGCGGCCGGACTGCTGGCGTTACCTCGTGGAGGTCCAGGAGGCAGGGCTCCCCGCAGACGCCAAGGGCTACCGCTGAGGTTCGGAGGGTATTTCCCAGGGCCGCCTGCGCCCTGTCCCTCCCCTTCCTAGGCGGCCGCGTTTGCCTCGGAGGTTAAGAACAGTGCCCCAGTCGCTGAACGGGTCCTGGGGTAATGGTTGATCCGTTAGTTCGAGGTCGGGCGGCGGGTTTTCGGCCCATAGGTTATCGGGCAGCAGGTTTTCGGGCCACAGGTTTTCGGGCAGCAGGTTTTCGGGCCACGGGACGTCGTGTAGCGGTGCTTCGGGTGGCCAGTGGGGTGGTTCCCAGTCGGGTTGTTCGCTGGCGTAGGAGCGGCCTGTTGGTGAGGTCCAGCCGGGCGGATCGTTGGCGCTGGCCCCGGTGGGGGTCCAGGCCGTGGCGTGCTTGAGGCGGTGGTGCCTGGGGCAGGGCTGGCCGAGGTTGCTGATCCCGGTGGTCCCGCCGTTCGCCCAGGCGAGGAGGTGGTCTGCCTCGTTATCCAGGGAAGGGTTGCTGCAGCCCGGGAACGGGCATTTGCCGTCCCTTAGCCGCAACCACTGCCGCAGCGCTTTGGGAATCCGGTAGGCGGCCCGGCCGATCTCCAACGGCGAACCGTCCCGCGGGTCAGTCAGCACCCTCAGCAACGACGACGCCCCGTCGGCCACGAGCGCACGCGCCATCGACGGCGGCACCGGACCGTAGCCGTCCAACATGGCCGGTTCCCCGGTCACGCCGAGCAGCGAGAACACCGGAACGGTGATCAGGACCTGCGCCGCCGGGGACGGAACACCACCACCCGGGGCAAGACCGTCAGACACGCCGTCCCCGCCCGGAACAGCGTCCGGAGCCTGTCCGCGGCCGGCCGTCAGGAGCCAGGTCGCGGCGACGTCGGCGCGGAGCTGGGTGAGGGTCCTGGTCTCGTCCGGGCCCTGGAGGGCACGGGCGGCACTGGTGGTGCGGTCCCAGATCCCGGCAGCGGTGTCGGCCGGGAGGTAGGCCGAGAGCCAGGCCATCCCGTCACGGTCCGGGGTGTACTCCACCCGCCGCTCCGCGACGCCCCGGGCATGGCGTTCTTCGATGCTGACCGGGTGGTGGCGTTCCCGCCACGTGCGGACCTTGGCCCGGAACCGGGACGGGACGAGGTCCCCGGCCGGGCATCCGCGGGCTGGGTTTAGTGCGTCGGCGTCCAGGAAATGTGCCTCCAAGCCGGCGGCTCCAGCCCGGTCCAGGTTCGCGGTTTCATCCACCAGGACCCTGGCGTGCTGCCACGAAATACTCCCGGCCCCCAGCGCTGAGAGCGTCAGCGGCAAGGTGGTGGTCAGGGCATGCGCCTCGGACAGCAACGCCCCGGCCGTGCGTTCGCTGACCGTCAAAACGCACGCGACCTCAGCCCTGATCGCCATGTCCCGGACGGTGTGCTCCTGCGGGGACACGGCCGGCGGCGCGAGGGCTGCGGCTGTTTCAGCGTATCCGGCGGCGAGATGGACTTTCAGGGCGGCCATTCCGGCTTCCATCCCGGCTAGCTGAGCCATCCCGTCCAGGCACGCATCCGCCCGGTCCCGAAGAAGGTCAGCACCATCCACGCCCGGACCGTTCAGACCGCGGCGGACCCCCGCAGCCAGCGCAGCGAAGGAAGCCCCGATGGCCTCCAACGCCTCCGCAACTGCCCTGCTATCCATACCCAAAGCATCCCAGCAGGCACCGACATTTAATGATGGCGCCGGCAGCAGGGCCGCAACTGTCCGCTCGCGCGGGCCGGCGCCGGCACCGGGGCCGCAACTGTCCGCTCGCGCCGACTGACAGTCTGAAATGAAAGACACCAAAGCGCCGTGAGGCTCATCACGTAAGGCTCGAAAATGGTCTGCTGGATAGCGATCCCCCTCCCAATGACGAGAAGGTATTCGCATGCAACAAGCCCCAACAGCAAGCCAAGCACCAGAACAAACGGCGCCCGAAACCACCACCGCGGTAAACGGCATTAACGCCACCGGAGCCGCCGGGAGCAGTGTCCGCGCCGCTGCAGGCGCCGCCGTCGACACCGTCCTGAACCGCGGACTCAATGTCCGCCACATCCGCTTCATGGCCCTGGGGTCAGCCATCGGCACCGGCCTGTTCTACGGTTCGGCATCCGCCATCCAGAAAGCCGGCCCGGCGGTCCTCCTCGCGTACATGATCGGCGGCGCCGCCGTGTTCATGGTGATGCGGGCGCTCGGCGAGATGGCGGTGCGGCATCCCGTCTCCGGCTCCTTCGGCCAGTACGCCAGCCGCTATCTTGGGCCGCTGGCGGGGTTCGTGACCGGCTGGACGTACGTCTTCGAGATGGCCATCGTGGCCATCGCGGACGTTACCGCCTTCAGCATCTATATGGGGTTCTGGTTTCCGGACGTAGAACGGTGGATCTGGGTCCTCGCCATCATCTTCTTCCTGGCCGCCCTGAACCTGCTCAGCGTCAAAGTTTTCGGCGAGCTGGAGTTCTGGTTCTCGCTGATCAAGGTGGTCGCTATCATCGCCATGATCGCCGGCGGCGTCGCCATCATCATCTTCGGTTTCCAGGCAGGCGGGTCAACTGTCACGCCGGGAATCGGGAATCTCGTGGAGCACGGGGGCCTGTTCCCCAACGGCTTCGAGGGGTTGCTGGCTTCATTCGCCGTTGTGATGTTCGCCTTTGGCGGCATCGAGACCATCGGCGTCACCGCCGGTGAAGCGGCCGATCCCAAGAAGGTCATCCCCAAGGCAGTCAACACCGTGCCCGTGCGCGTTCTCCTTTTCTACGTGCTGACCCTTGCCGTCCTGATGAGCCTGTTCCCCTGGAACGAAGTGGGAACCAACGGCAGTCCGTTCGTGCAGATCTTCAGCGGACTGGGCATTCCCGCCGCGCCACACATCCTCAACGCCGTGGTGATTACCGCAGCCCTCTCTGCAATCAACAGCGACATTTTCGGTGCCGGCCGCATCCTCTTCGGACTGGCCCGCCAGGGCCACGCTCCGGCCAGCTTCGGCAAGGTTTCCCGTCACGGGGTGCCGTGGATGACCGTGGTGATGATGGCCGTCGTCCTGCTGGCGGGCGTGGTCCTGAACGCCGTCATGCCGAAGGATGTCTTCCTGCTGATCGCTTCGATCGCAACCTTCGCCACCGTCTGGGTGTGGGTCATGATCCTGGCGTCACACGTGGCCATGAAACGGGAGATCGCACGTAAGGGACTGCCGGCGTCGGAATTCCCGTCGCCCTGGTGGCCGGCAGCCTCCGTCCTGACCATCGCGTTTATGGCCATGGTGATCGTGGTCCTGGGCGCGTTCGAGGACTCCCGGATCGCCCTCTACGTGGGCGCGGTGTGGCTTGGTGTCCTGGTGCTGGCCTACCGCCTGTGGGTCCGCGGTCACGGCCGTGCCCGGGCAGAACTGGTGGACGAAACGGCGTAGGACCGCGCGGGCGGAGCAAGTAGTCCAGCAAAAATTTCGAGTGTTGGACGGTACAGAAGGGGTAGGAGTTACGCATGCGACGCATGGGGTTTGGCCTTTAGGTTGGACAACAGGCGCAGACCGGACGATTTAATCGCCAAACCGAGGCTTCCGGGCCGCCAGCGAGTCCTGCTTATCCAGGTACTTCAAAGGAGTGGTTTTGATGAAGGATCTTCCAGCCTCCCGGCCCGCCTTCCCCCGCGACCGGCGCCGCCTGATTTCCTGGCTGAACGACGCAGCGGAAAGAGTCCGCACGGCCGCTGTACCGTTCAGGATCGGAGACGTTGTCCTCGGTGACGACCCCTTCAACGGCCGCAGGCTCGGCGTGGTGACGGTCATCAGAGGCACCTCGCTGGGCCTGCGGACGGCCGCTGACGCCCATCCTGACCTGGAGCCCGCGGTGGTCTACTACGACTACCGCCAGGTGAGGACGCCGGACTAGGCGGCACCACAGGCAGGCGGCACCACAGGCGGGCGGCACCACAGGCGGGCGGCGCTAAGATCAGTCATGGTTCCGCTGAGCAATCTCCTGGCTTTCACCCTGGCCGCGGCCATCCTGATTGCCGTCCCCGGGCCAAGCGTACTGTTCGTGATCGGACGCAGCCTGGCCTTGGGCCGCAAGGGCGGACTGCTCAGTGTCCTGGGAAATGCGCTCGGCATGATCCCGCAGATCGCCGCGGTGGCGCTCGGTGTGGGCGTCGCCCTTGCGCAGTCGGTCCTGCTGTTCACCATGGTGAAATTCGCCGGCGCCGCCTACCTCGTGTTCCTCGGCATCCAAGCCATCAGGCACCGCGGAAGAAGTACGACGGCGGCCGGTCCCTCGCGCTCCGGCTCGCCCTTCCGTATCCTGCGGGAAGGATTCATCGTGGGTGCCACCAACCCGAAGTCGCTGGTGTTTTTCGTTGCGGTGCTGCCGCAGTTCGTAGAGTATTCCGCCGGCGGAATACCGCTGCAGCTGGCCAGCCTGGGGGCGGTGTTCCTGCTGATCGCCCTCGTCTCGGACAGCATCTGGGCGCTGGCAGCAGGCACCGCCCGCCAGTGGTTCGCCCGCTCCCCCAGGCGCATCTCCACGCTCAGCAGCACAGGCGGAGCCATGATGATCGCCCTGGGCGGAACCCTCGCCTTAACTGGCACCAAGAACTAGATTGTGCCGCCCGCAACTGCGGGCGGCAGCAAACTACCGCGCCGACCAGCCGCCGTCCATGGTGTAGCTGGCGCCGGTGACCATGCCGGCGTCGTTCGAGGCGAGCCAGGCGACCAGCGAGGCGACTTCTTCCGGCTCCACGAGCCGCTTGACGGCGGATTCGGTGAGCATGATCTTGGCCAGCACCTCGGATTCGGGAATGCCGTGGACCTTGGCCTGGTCGGCGATCTGCGATTCCACCAGCGGTGTGCGCACATAGCCGGGGTTGATGCAGTTGGACGTGACCCCGTGCTGACCGCCCTCCAGGGCCGTCACCTTGCTGAGCCCTTCCAGGCCGTGCTTGGCGGAAACGTACGCGCTCTTGAACGGGGACGCACGGATTCCGTGTACCGACGAGAGGTTGATGATGCGGCCGAAGTTGTTCGCATACATGTGCGGCAGTGCAGCCCGGATCAGCAGGAACGGCGCCTCCAGCATGAGGGTGATGAGCCGGCGGAAATCGGCCGGTTCGAAGTCCTCAATGGGGCTGATGCGCTGGATCCCGGCATTGTTGACCAGGATGTCGCAGTCCAGGCTGAGGGCTGCGAGGGCATCGACGTCCAGCAGGTCCACGGCCCAGACGGTGCCGCCTACTTCATCGGCGAGTGCGGCCGCGGCGGCCTCGTCGACGTCCGCGATCACCACCTTGGCGCCCCGTGCGGCGAGGGCCCGCACACTGGCAGCCCCGATTCCGCCGGCTCCTCCGGTGACCAGCGCCTTGCGGCCGTTCAGCGTGTTTTCCATAACCAGCCTTCCAGTTCAAAGATTTTCATCGAACCGGCCGGCTCCAGCAGCGCCGGAGCCGGCCAATATCCAAGCAGCTCAGCTCAATCGGCTCAGCGCGAGGTTGCTGCTACCGCCAGGCCTTCGCGTTCGGCGTCGGCCCTGTCCACTTCTTCAAGGGCAATGCCCTTTGTTTCCTTGAGGCTCAACACTGCCACCGTGGTGACGGCACACGCCACCACCAGGTAGATGGCGGTGGGAACCCACGATCCGGTGTCCTTGAGCCACTGGGTGGCCAGGAGCGGCGCCAGCGAACCGGCGAAGATCGAGGTGACCTGCGAGCCCAGCGACACCCCGGCGTAGCGCATCCGGGTGGGGAAGAGTTCCGCCATGATGGCAGGCTGGCCGGCGTACATAAACGCGTGCAGGCACAGGCCGATGGTCACGGCCAGGACAATGACCACCGCGTTCTTCGTGTCGAACATGGGGAAGGCGAAGAACGGCCACGTGGCGCCGGTGATGGCGCCGACAAGGTATACGGGCTTCCGGCCCCAGCTGTCCACGAGCCGTCCCACCTGCGGGATGACCAGGAAGTGGATGAGGTGCGCGATCAGCAGGGCAAGCAGGAGCGAGGACGTGTCGTACTTGTGGACGCTCTTGAGGTACACGATCGCGAAGCTGACCACGAGGTAGTACATGATGTTTTCCGCGAACCGGAGGCCCATGGCCTGCAGGATTCCCTTGGGGTATTTGCGGATGACCTCGCCGACGCCGTAGCTGACGGCCTGTTCCTGCTCCAGCTGCGCCTTGGCTTCGAGGAAGATCGGCGACTCGGAGACGTTGGTGCGGATGTAGTAGCCGACGAACACGATCGCGGCGGAGAGCCAGAACGCCACGCGCCAGCCCCAGCTGAGGAAGTCGGCACTGCTCAGGATGTTGGACATCACAAACAGCACCAGGGTGGCCAGCAGGTTACCTACCGGAACGGCGGACTGGGGCCAGCTGGACCAGAATCCGCGGGACTTGTTGGGGCTGTGCTCGGCGACGAGAAGCACGGCGCCGCCCCACTCACCGCCGAGTGCGAAGCCCTGGATGAAGCGCAGGAACACCAGGAGCGCAGGTGCCAGGTAGCCGATCTCGGCGAAGCCTGGGAGGCAGCCCATCAGGAAGGTGGACACACCGATGATCACGATGGTCAGCTGCAGGGTGGGCTTGCGGCCCAGTTTGTCGCCGATCTGGCCAAAGACGATCCCGCCGAGGGGCCGGGCCACGAAGCCCACGGCGTACGTGATGAAGGCCTGGATGATGCCGTCCAGTTCGTTGCCGGTGGCGGGGAAGAAGTACTTGCCGAACACCAGGGTTGCTGCGGTGGCGTAGAGGAAGAATTCATACCATTCCACTACCGTGCCAACCATGGAGGCTGCGACGATCTTCTTGAGGCCGGCGCCCTGTGGGGCGGAAGCGGCCGGTGATGCAGAGCGTTGTTCTACGCTCATATTGTGTTCTCCTTAGTGTCCACGTCGACACGCGCTGTGATCCACAGCACTGAATGGGCTCAGATGAGTATTGCCGCAGAAACTGTGCGGTTCAATGGCCAAACCGGCACCCCTTGTGTGCAGAATTGCAGATATGGACACTAATCCTGATGACCTTCTGGTCTTGCTGGCCGTCTCGCGGTCAGCCAAATTCACGACGGCGGCGCAGGCCCTGGGGCTGAACCACACCACTGTTTCGCGCCGGATAGCGGCCTTGGAGAAGACACTGGGCGGTCGCGTCCTCTCCCGGTCTGCCGGCGCGTGGGAACTGACGGAGCTCGGTGCGGAGGCGGTGCTGGTGGCCGAGCAGGTGGAACAGGCCGTGCAAAGCCTGGGCCAACCCGGCAAGGCGCCGGACCCCATCACAGGAGTCGTCCGGATGACCGCCACAGACGGCTTCAGCGCCTACATCGCCGCGCCCGCGGTGGCACGGCTGCGCCGCAAGCACTCCGGGCTCAGCGTGGAGATCGTGACCGTCACCCGGCGGGCCCTCCAGCAGCGCTCCGGACTGGACATCGAGGTCGTGGTGGGCGAGCCGCAGGTACACCGAGCCGAGGCCTTCAAACTGGGCGAATACGTGCTGGGCATGTATGCCTCACGCGCATACCTGGCCGAAAACGGGACGCCGGCAACGGTGGAGGAACTGTCCGAACATCCGCTGGTCTATTTCGTGGACTCGATGCTTCAGGTGGACGACCTCGACGCTCCGCGCAGGCTTGTCCCCGCCATGAAGGACGGGCTGAGCTCCACCAATGTGTTTGTCCACGTGGAGGCCACCCGCGCCGGGGCGGGCATCGGATTCCTGCCCTGCTTTATGGGCGACCTGCACCAGGACCTGGTCCGGTTGCTGCCGGACGTCTTCTCGGAACGGCTGCCGTACTGGATGGTACTGCGGCCCGACTCCATGCGGCGCCCGGCTGTCGCTGCCGTGGTGCAGGCCCTCAAGGACCAGACGCTGGAGCACCGGGAATCCCTGCTGGGCAGGCGCTGAGAGCTATGTTCACGACCCGGCACGGCGTAGTGTCGAAGGTAGGAGATGTCGGAGAGCCTTCGCTGGTGTGAGCGCGTCGAATCTGTGTACATTCACCATCGTGGCTGCGGGCGATCAAGAGTCCGCCGCCGCCGCCCGGCCTCAAAGGACCCGGCATTTCAAGGATCGAGGCCGTCATGGCTCCCGGCACAGGCGACACCCCAACCACCCGGAACCTCCAGGATTTGCTGTTGGAAAGCCCGGGGTTCACTGAATTCCTCCTGGGCCTGACCACCATCTCCGCGTCCCGCCTGGGCGGGCGCCATCCGATGCTGTGCGCCATCACGGTGGAGCGGGACGGCAGCCCGGCAACGGTGGCCAGCAGCGATGAGGAGGCTCTGCGGATGGACGAGAAGCAGTACGACTTCGACGACGGCCCGTGCCTGATAGCCCTCCGGCAGCAGCACATCGTGCTGGTCCCCGACCTCGGAAATGACAGCCGGTGGGAGCGCTACGCGGAGGCCGTTTCGGGAGAAGGCATCCGGTCCGTCCTGGCGGTTCCCATCCGCACCGACCCCGGCTCCGCGGCCGCCCTGAACTGCTACTCGCGAAGCACGGACGCCTTCGACGACGCCACCGTCGCCTCCGTCGAGGACCACACGGACTCGATTTCGCGGATCCTCCGCCTGGCGCTCCGCGTGCATCCTGCGGAGATCTATCCGGAGCATCTCCGCTCGGCCCTCAAGTCGCGGGCTGTTATCGACGCAGCAGTCTCCCTGGTGATGCTCCAGAACCGCAGCAGCAGGGACGATGCGATGGAACTCCTGCACCTGGCTGCACAAGCCACCAACGCCAGGCTGCACACGATTGCCTCCGATATCCTGTCCGGCGCCGAAGTGCCAGGCGGTGAGGTCCGAGAGGACCGAAGGTCAGAATACAGGTCAAAATAGGGTCAGAATAAGGGCCGGAATCATCAGAACAGAGCTAGGACTGAAGGAAGCCCCCGCGCGAGTCAGGGAACTCAAGCGCGGGGGCTTCACGCCCTCCGGTCTTGGGGGAAAGCGGAGAGCTTCCACCAACTTACAGCGTGCTCGGGGTGCGAACGGCAAAAACGGCCGCAAAAGCCGATTCTTGAGGCAACGTTGCGCTTATGTTGCGGACGGGCGGACGTCTTAGTCCACTGGACCCGGCGGCGGTGCAGGGTCGTGGCGGACGGATGCGCCGGCAGCAAAGGCGCGCACCTTGGCGTCATCCCAGATATGGGCCGGCACGCCACCGCCCAGGAGCCTGCGGGCAAGCCGGGGGTCGTCGTCGAACGGCTGGTCACTGCCCGCCATCACCATGTTGCCGTAGCGCCGGCCCTTGAGCATGGCGGGGTCGGCGATGATCAGCGTGTGCTCGAAAACAGCCGCAATGGTGGCCGCGTCCTCGCGGGCATTCTTCAGATCAGGAGCGTCGCCGGAATTAACCACGTAGATCCCGCCGGGAGCAAGCACCCGCTTGGCGTGCCCGTTGAATTCCGCGGTGGTCAGGGGCCGCGGAGTGAGGGCACCGGCAAACACATCGCGGATGATCACATCCCGCGTCTCCGGCGTCAGCGACTCCGTGACCTCGCGTGCTTCGCCCACCCGCAGCCGCAGCAGGGGTGCCTTGGGCAGGTCGAACCAGCCGCGGACGTACTCGGCAAGCTTGCCGTCCAGTTCCACCACCACCTGGCGGGCTTCCGGGTACGCGGCGTGGAAGTAGCGCGCCAGCGAGCACGCACCCCCGCCCAGGTGCAGAGCCCTTAGCTTGGGCCTGGTCTCGCGGGGCCACCGGGATTCCACCAGGGCCGACATCCACCGCATGTACTCGAAATCGAGGAAGAGCGGGTCCGCCAGGTCAATGTGCGAGCTCATCACGCCGTTGATGCGCAGGAGCCAGCCGTTCGAATTGTCCTGGTCCGCGATCAGCTCGCAGTCCCCCGTGTCGATGTAGTACACGCCCTCCGCCGGCCCGTCGGGGCGGGTTCCCTTCGGCACTTCCACGACTCCCGGCGTCGAACGTTCAGCGTTCCTGCCGGCAGACCGGCCCTTCCGCGCCACTTAGCCGGCCACCGCGTTAGTCATGCATCAACCCTAGTTGACCTGCGACTCACCGACTGCGGCGCCTTCGCCGTTGCGGATCCGCTGCACGACGCCGGTGGTGGACTGGTCCGGAACGTAGTCCAGGATGGTGACCTTGCCGCCGAAGCGTTCCACCGCTTCGGTTTCGGCCAGCATCTCCGGCGTGTAGTCCCCGCCCTTGGCGTAGATTTCCGGCCGGATCTTCTCGATCAGCGGTATGGGGGCAGGGGTGTCGAACACTGTCACGTAATCCACGCAGCTGAGTGCGGCGATGACGGCTGCGCGGTCGGCCACGGAGTTGATGGGCCGCTCCGGACCTTTCAACCGCCGCACCGACGCGTCGCTGTTCAGGGCCACCACCAGGATGTCACCCAGCTGCTTGGCCTGGTTGAGGTAGCGGGTATGGCCGCGGTGCAGCACATCGAAGCAGCCGTTGGTCAGCACGATCCGACGGCCCTCGGCGCGGTCGCCCTCGATATGGCGGGCGAGTTCGTCGGCGCTGAGGGCCGTGTCCGCGAAACTCGCCAGGTACCGGGCGAGGTCATCGGAACTGCAGACGGACGTGCCGGGGTGGTGCACCACCACGTCAGCCGCTGCTTGGGCAAGGTCCACGCTGGTAGTCAGTGGCACAGCGGACGCCCTGGCAACGGTCAAGGCGGCAACGAACGTGTCCCCCGCTCCGGAGGCTTGCTTCTCGGCGGCCGGCCTGGCCCAGGTGCGGTGGACATCGCCGGCAGCGGGCAGCAGCAGCGTCCCGTCCCGGTCCAGCGTGACCACCACCGCGTGCGCACCGGTGGCCCGGGCCAGTTCGTCCCGGCGCGCTGCCAGGAACTCTGCACGGTCCGCGCCGGCGGGCAGCGTCTGGCCCAGCATCCTGGCAGCTTCCTGCACATTCGGGGTGGCCAGGTCCGGCTGAAGCACCGCCCATGGCCGCGGGTCGTGGGCGTCAACCACTGTCAGCGGAGAGCCTGGACGCCTGCCTGCGGCACCCCCGAGAGCATCAATGAGGGCACTGCGGACCGGTCCGGCCAGGGCGCCAAGGCCGTAGTCGCAGACCACCACGGCGTCCTGTCCCCGCAGGGCTGCGGGCAGGGTGACGGCCAACGCGGCGAGCGCGTCCTGCGGAACCTGCTGCGCGACGTCGTCGAACCGCAGCAAAACCTGGCCGGCGCTGCTGATGCGGGTCTTGGTAGTGGTGACCATGCCGGGGTGTTCCTGGAGGTGGCTGACGTTGACGCCGGCGGCATGGAGCTGCCGCCGCAGCTCCAGGCCGGCATCGTCGCAGCCCACCGCTCCGGCGATGCGGACCCGTGCCCCCAGGGCGGCCAGGTTCATGGCGGTGTTGGCGGCCCCGCCAGGTGCAAATGCCCGCCGGCTGATATCCACGACCGGAGCCGGAGCCTCCCGGCAGAGGCGGGCGATGGACCCGTGCCACCAGCCGTCCAGCATGACGTCGCCAACCACCGTTACGGACGGCGCAATGGATGCCAGCCGGCCCGGCAACCAGTCCGCCAGGGCACGCTGCCCTGCCAAGTCCTGCCGGTCGTTGCGGGTGGTCCCGTCCGCCTGCCCGGGCGAATGACTGCTCATGGCCTGCCGCTTCCGCCGCCCGCGGGCGGCGCCGCCATGTGCACCACCTTGACCCGGGTGAACTCGTCCAGCAGCTCGGGCCCGTACCCAAAACCGTGTCCGCTGTCACCGCGCGGCTGGGCCGCCCCTCCGGGCGCGCCGCCGAACACAGCGTTGATTTTCACGGTGCCCACGGGGAGCGAGGCGATGGCCTGCTGCGCGTGGGCGATCCTGCCCGTCAGGACCGTTGCGGCCAGTCCGTAGCGTCCCTCGGCGGCCAGCAGGAGTCCCTCGTCAAAGCTGTCCACCACCTGCACGGGCGCCACCGGGCCGAACGTTTCTTCCACCATGATGTCCATGTCCGCAGTGCAGTCCACCAGCACCGTGGCTGGATAGTAAACCCCTGGCCCGGCCGGCACTGACCCGCCTTCGACGGCGCGCGCACCCGCCTGGAGCGCGTTGTAGACCTGGCGTTGGACTTCGTCGCGCAGGCGGACGTCAACCAGGGGCGCCAGCCCGCCCTCCCGGTTCCGCCGGCGGGCTGCCTGTTCCAGGGCCTCGCAGAAGGCGCCGGCAATGGCCCGGTGCACGTAGATCCGTTCAACGGCCGTGCAGATCTGGCCGCTGTTGCTGAACGCGCCCACGGCCGCCTGCTCCGCTGCCCAGTCCGGGTCCACGTCGTCATCCACCACCAGCGGATCGTTCCCGCCGTTTTCACGGATGACATGCGCCCCAGTCAGGTTCGAGGCTCTGGCGATCCGCGCGCCTGCCGCGCTGGAGCCGACGTGCGCCACCACATCCACGCCGGACTGTTCGGTCAGCAGGGCGCCGACGCCGGAGCCGCCGGTCAGCGAAATCAGCACATCAGGCGGGAAAACCGCGCCCAGCACATCCCCCAGCATGGTCCCCAGGTGCGGGCAGCGCTCGCTGGCCTTATGCACCACGGTGTTACCGGTGACCAAGGCAGCGCCGATGAGCCCGCAGGCCACGGCCACGGGATCATTCCACGGCGTCAGCACCACGGCCACCCCGCGGGGCTCGGCCACGGTGTAGTCCGACGCAAGAGGGTGGCCCCGGAGGCTGTGCCCGCGGTGGACCGGCCCAAGTTCCGCGTATTGTTCCAGGGTGGCGACGCCTGCCTCGATTCCGGCCAGTGCTTCGTCCACCGGGCGCCCGGTCTCCCGGTTGTTCATCCTTGCCAGTTCCGGGGCTGCTTCAGCCAAGGCACGCGCTGCTGCCCGGAGGAACGAACCCCGATCGGCCGGCGGGGTGGCGGCCCAGCTGTGAAAAGCTGCCCGCGAGGCATTGACGGCCGTGCGGACGTGGCGGGGCAAAGCTTCGGGCACTGCACCCACTTCCTCGCCGGTGCGGGGGTCGCGGATGACTATCAGTTCACTGGCGCTGTGGTGCATGCGCTGGACGATCGCGGACATGGAACTCCTTCCGAAGAGACGGCCGTGGCACCCTGCCGGGCAGCTGCAGGGCCTGACGGGCGAACCGGCCCCTATGAGCAGTCCCGTACCCCGCAGCAGCCCCGTTTACACCCGTCGGACGCCCCGGATTTTGGCCGGCGGTTATCCCCGGCGGGTTTTGCCCAGGGGCCCAATAGCGGCGATAGCCACGCGCCCTGATCCGAACTATGGTGGCCCCCACACAGGATCACCGCTCCGGGCTGTGGACGGCAGCGTGCGGCGGCAGGAGGGGAACGCCTTGGAAGGAACAATCAGGGACCACGCGGCGGGCAGGGGCGTGGGCCCCGTGCTCGGGAAATTCGACGGCGTTTCCCGCATCGCCGTGCTGCGCGGCGGCGGGCTCGGCGACCTGATGTTCGCCCTCCCGGCGGTCTCCGCGCTGAAGGCCGCCTACCCGGGTTCCACCGTGACTGTGTTGGGGACCCCGCTGCATGCCTCGCTGGTGCAGGGAACTGCTGGGCCGGTCGATGACGTCCGGATCCTGCCCTACGCGGAGGGCGTCCGTCCCGGGCAGGAGGATCCGGCCGCCGTGGACACCTTCTTTGCCGACATGCGGCGGGAGGCTTTCGACCTGGCGCTCCAGCTGCACGGCGGCGGCCGGCACTCCAATCCGTTCCTCCTGCGGCTGGGCGCGCGCCACACCGTGGGCACGCAAACGCCGGACGCCACACCGTTGGAGCGCAATCTGCCCTACGCGTACTACCAGCACGAGCCGTTGCGGGCGCTCGAAGTGGCAGGCCTCGCCGGTGCGCCGCCGGTGGGGCTGGAGGCAAGCCTAGAACCCCTGGCCCGGTTCGCCGCCGCGGCCGACGGGCTGCTGGATCAGGCAGCAAACGCCCGGGCCGGGACGGCCGGGCGGAAGGCGGGTCCCGTCGTCGTGATCCATCCCGGTGCGACGGATCCGCGCCGGCGCTGGCCCGCCGGGCATTTCGCCGAACTGGCAGCGGCCTGTGCTGCCGATGGCTGCCAGGTGCTGGTAACGGGTGACCACAGCGAGCGCCAGCTGGCAGCCGACATCGTGGCCGGCGCCGAGTCCGCCGGCGCCGGGGCAGGCCTGGTCCGGTCGATTGCCGGCGAAGCGGACCTCGGCACCCTGGCGGCGCTGCTGGTCCGCGCTGACGTCATGGTGGCCAACGACAGCGGTCCGCGCCACCTTGCCCAGGCCCTGGGAACGCCCACCGTTGGGATCTACTGGGCAGGGAACCTGATCAACGCCGGCCCCCTGGGCAGGAGCCTGCATCGTGTCCACCTCTCCTGGGTGACGCACTGCCCGGAGTGCGGGGCGGACGTTACGCAGGTGGGCTGGACCGCTCCGCGCTGCGCCCATGACAGTTCGCTGGTGGCCGGGGTCCGCCCCGAGAATGTCTACAGCGACGTGCGCCTGCTCATGGCCACGAGCCCTCATCTTCGTGGCAGACCAGCATTTCCCTGACCTCACAACCCCGCGGTTGGGACAGTGCGAAAAGGATCGCCCGGGCCACGTTGGCGGGGTCGTTCAGCCGGGAATCGTCCTGGGGCTTGTACTTCTCCGCGCGATCGTCGAAGAACCGGGTCTTCATGCCGCCGGGGATCATGGTGGTCACGCCGATCTCGCCCCCTGTTTCGGCGGCCAGCGCGTGGCTGAAGCCCACCACCCCGAACTTCGAAGCGCAGTACGCCGATGCCTCGGGGAGGGCCCGCTTGCCCAGGGTTGAGGCCACGGTGACCACCCGGCCGCCGGAAGCCTTGAGGTACGGCAGGGCCGCGCGCACCACGGACACCGTGCCGAACAGGTTCACCAGGACCACCTGCTCCCAGTCTGTGGCCGGGACGTCCTCCAGCTTGCCGCAGCGGTCTATTCCGGCGGCAGTCACGACGGCGTCCAGCCCTCCCAGCGTTTCGGCCGCTTCCTGCACTGCCGCGCTGACGGCAACGCGGTCCGCGACGTCCACCTCGAAAGCTTTGGCGGCCGCGACGTTGCGGATGTCCCGGTCCAGCACCACGGGCGTGCCGCCCGCACCCAGTACAGCCTCGACGACGGCGGCGCCAAGGCCGGAGGCTCCTCCGGTCACCAGCACCCGCCCGGGACGGAAAGAAGCCTGGCGGGAAGTCTCGTCAGTCATGGTGTTCCTTTCATTCGGGAGTTCTGTTCGGAATTCAGCTGACGCGCGAGAGCGCGTCGGCGAGGTCGGTGGTGGAACGGGAGGGGTGGTAGGGCACAGTGGTGCAGCGTCCGCCCCAGCTTTCCACCAGGGCTGTTTCCGGCAGCTGCGTGACGTCATAGTCGCCGCCTTTCACCCACAAATCGGGCTGCAGCGCGGCCAGGCAGGCTTCGGGCGTGTCCTCGTCGAACACCATCACGGCGTCCACGAACTCCAGTGCCAGCAGCAGTTCGGTCCGGTCTTCCTGGTTGAGGATGGGACGGTCCGGGCCCTTGATCCGGCGCACCGATTCATCGGAGTTCAGGCAAACAATGAGGCAGTCGCCAAGGCTGCGGGCCGCGGCCAGGGCACGTGTGTGCCCTGCGTGCAGCAGGTCGAAGCAGCCGCCCGTGGCCACAACGATCCCGCCTGCCTCATGCACGTTGCGGGCCAGTGCCAGTGCGTCCGTGTACCGTCCGTGCAGCTTGACCGGCTTCGGCTCTCCGGCCATTGCGCCAACGCCGCCGAGCCGGAGGAAGGACGCGGCCTCCCGGACGGCCACCACCGCCGCCACGTCGAGCGTGTGGCCTTCCATCAGGTGCACGGCAAGGCTGGCCGCCAGCCTGTCCCCGGCGCCGCAGGGATCGGTCACAGTGGTTTTCGGCGCCGGTATGGGCAAGGGAGGCTGGCCGTCGTCGTGGACCAGCATCGCGCCCTGGCTGCCCAGGGTGACCATGACTGCTTTGCTGTGCCAGCGCTCCCGGAGGGACCGGGCGAGTGCCCCGGGGTCTGCGTTTCCGGGGTCACTGCCTCCCTCTGCCCCGCCCGCCGCCAAGGCGAAGGTCCGGGCAAAGGCTTTCGCCTCCGCGAGATTGGGCGTCACCACGGCCACACCGGGCACAGGTGGCGCGCCCGCCCGGTGGGGATCCCACACGATGGGAATACGCCCGGCGAGCTCAGCGAGCACGGCCCTCAGCTCCGCATTGGCGGCAAGGCCCCTGCCGTAGTCCGCCACCACGATCACCGCAGCGCGTTCCAGTGCGTGCAGCATGGCGGGCGACACACCAGGGGGTGGCGGCGGGGCGCATCCTTCGTCGAACCGGACCACCGGGTGGCCCTCGGCCCGCACCCGCGTCTTGACGGGGGTGGGTGCCCCCGACGCTCCTGCCACCACGGTGATGCCCTCAAGGGCCCGTTCGAGATGCAAGGCCGCGTCGTCGTCAGCGAGGACAGTCAGGAGGGTGACACTGTGCCCGTCACCGGCCAGCATCCGGGCCACAAGCCCGGCGCCGCCGGCCCGCCGTCGGACGTTCGAAACGTCCACCACGGGAACCGGCGCGTCAGGGCAGAGGCGGGTGGCCTCGCCGTCGATGTCGACGTCCAGGAGCACATCTCCCACTACAACGATCTTCATGGCATGCTCCCGGGGCAGGACCCGATCCGGGCGCGCGCGGCCACCTCCGCGTCGAAGGCCCGGCAGACGGCATGCAGGGCAATGAGATGGCCTTCCTGGGCGTTGGCGGACAGAGCGTCAATGGTTACGGCCTCGTCGCAGCGGGACGCCAGGGGGTTGGGTCCCGGCCCGGTGAGCGCCCACGTGGTGACATTCAGCCTCGCGGCGGCCTCGGCGGCGCGCAGGAGGTTGGGACTCTTTCCGCTCGTGGACAGCAGGATCAGCACGTCGCCCGAGCGCCCGTGGGCCCGGACCTGCCGGGCGAAAAGCTCCTCGAAACCGTAGTCGTTCGCTATCGCGGTCACGGCGGAGGTCTCCGCGTGGAGGGAGATGGCGGAGAACGGCACCCGTTCTCCGTCGAAGCGGCCCACCAGTTCCGCCGTCAGGTGCTGGGCTTCCGCGGCCGAGCCGCCGTTGCCGGCTGCGAGCAGCCGCTGGCCCCGCAGCAGCCTGCGTGCCAGTTCCTCGCCCCAGGCCGCCAGATGGTAGGCCTGGCTGCGCAGGGACACCAGCGCCGGAACCAGGTTGTCGAGGTGTTCCTGGACGGCGTAGACCGAGTCGGGCCGGGTGTTTTGAGCCGCCAGTCCGTACACGGTAGTGCTGCCGGATCCGGCCCTGTTAGGGGCTGCCGCGGCGGGTGGAGGGACAACGCGGTGCGACAGGACCGGACGTTCGTCCGCGCGGAGACGCGATTCAGTAGTCACAGTGCCGCCCCCTCCATCGGTTCCAGCCGGGCATCCGCAGTGGCGGCAAGGGCCTGCTGGTAGGCCTTTTCTGTTTCGGCGGCCACGCGGTCCCACGAGTAGCGGGAGCGCGCCCGCCGCTGGCCGGCCCGTCCCAGTTCCTGCCGGAGCTCCGGGCTGGCGAGGAGTTCGCCGACGGCGCGCGCGATAGCCGCCGGGTCCCTGGGCGGGACGTGCAGGCCGGTTACCCCGTGCACCACGGTGTCGGTGAGTCCGCCAACGGCGGCGGCCACCACAGGGACGCCGCAGGCCATTGCTTCCAGTGGAACGATGCCGAAGGGCTCGTACCAGGGCGCGCACACCACAGCGTCCGCGCTGCGCAGGATGCCGGGCATGTCCTCCCGGGGCACCTGGCCGCGGAGGGTCACCTGGTCCTTGACGCCGAGTTCCCGGGCGAGTTCATCGAGACGCCGCGCCTCGGGATCCGCGCCGAGCACCGCGGCTCCGCCCCCGCCGCCCACGACCAGAAGTTCGACGTCGTCGAATCCCGCCTCACGAAGCAGGGGCAGTGCACGGATCACCAGGTCCACGCCCTTGCGCGGGACCAAACGGCCGACGGAGAGGATCCGGTGGCTGCGGCGCCGGGGTTCGGCAGGCCCGGAGCGGCGGAACAGATCCAGGTCCACGCCGCAGGGAGCGATGGAAATTTTGGGGGTGTCGATGCCCATCGCCTTCAGCTCGAACACTTCATCCGAACAGGTGGCAATAATGCGGTCCGCGGCACGGCCCACGGCTGGTTCCAGCCATCGCCGCTGCCGGGGACTGGTGTCCTCCGATCCCTGATGGCGCCGCTTGACCGTGCCCAGTGCATGGAAGGTCTGCACCATCGGCACACTCGTCCCGCTGCGCCGGGCCGCGTCCAGCGCAGCCAGGCCGGACATCCAAAAATGCGCGTGTACTACGTCCGGCGGCCGGTCGCCCCAGTCATCGGCTATCCCCTCAGCGAGCCTGTCCATATGGGGCAGGAGCTCATCCTTGGGAACGTGGCAGGCCGGGCCCGCCGCAACGTGCACCACCTCAAGCCGCGGCAGGATGCGGACGCGGGGCGGGAGCCCGGCGTCGTCCTTCCGGGTGTAAACGGTGACGTGGTGGCCGAGCCGCGCCAGTGCTGTGGACAGCGCGGCCACGTGCACGTTCTGGCCGCCGGCGTCCACCCCTCCCAGCGCCGCCAGGGGGCTGGCATGTTCGGAAACCATGGAAATTCTCATCAGAGCTTCCTTTCGTGCGCAGGAATGAGGATCCGGGATTTTCGGAACCGTGGCGAGACCAGGTCATCAAGAAGGGCGTCCCAGGCGTCGAGGAACCGCGACAGGCCGTAACGTTCCAGGGCTGCCTGGCGGGCAGCCTGTCCCCGGGCCCGGGCTTCGTCCGGGTTCGCGACCAGGATCCCGGCCTGACGGACCAGCTCCCCGACATCCGTTGAGATTGCACCGGCCCCGGGCGGAACCGCCCGCGCGGCTTCGGTGGTTGCCAGCACCAGGACCGGCATACCAAGGTGCATGGCTTCGAGCAGCGCCAGCCCCAGCGAGGTCCAGCGGAGCGGGTGGACATACACGCGGCAGCGTGCCAGTTCGCGGTGTAGCGCGGCCGTGGCGAGGTCACCGCGGACGGTCAGCCGGGAGGGCGGCAGGCCCGTGTGCACGGGAAGCCCGTCCCCGCCCATGCCGAAAACCTGCAGGGGTGCGGCAGTGGCGAACTGCGGGAGCAGGTCCGTTCCGGTGACGCGCCCGCGCCGGACGGGTTCGTTCACCACCACGGCGAGCTCCGGAAGCTCCCCGCTGTACAGGTAGCCGGGGTCGGGGATACCGTGTTCGATCACTGTCGTGGCGGCTGAGCCGTTGTCCCAGAACAGGGCGTTGAAATGCGTGACGTGCACTACCGGGATGGCCTCCTGGTCCGCGAGCGGATGCACCGTGAACGGCACGTCACCTTTCGGGGTGTTGTGCTCCACGTACACCGCGGGGAGCTCACGCCCCGGCCGCCGGCCCAGGGCGCGGATCACCTCGGCCATTTCTTCCGGCCGCTGCAGCACCACCGCGTCGATGCTGTCCGCGTCCAGGCTGTCCAGGGCCACCTCGCGGACCGACGCGGGCCAGTTCCGGCCCGCACGGCCAAGCCCCCAGGTGCCGCCGCCGGGAAGGACCGGGAGGAGGTAGTCGTGTGGTCCACGGACGAACGAATCAGTCCAGGACCCGTGGACATGCCACAGCAGGATTCTCATTTGTGAACCTTCCGCCGGGTGGACAGTGACGAAACCCCGTTGATGAGGCGCTCCACGGCGTCCACCACCTCGTCCGGGGAAACTGACGCGAGGCAGGGATGGCCCGGCACCGGACAGTCGCGCGCCCGGCTCAGCCTGCAGGGCGAGTTCTGGTCGCCCAGCAGTTCCAAGGGGACGCCGTAAGGGGCCCACCGGACGGCAGGAACCACCGGGGAAAACAGGCAGGCAACAGGAGTGCCGACGGCGGCCGCGATGTGGGCGGGACCGGTGTTCCCGGTTACCAGGGCGCGTGCCCCGGCAATGACGCCGGTGAGGGTCCGCAGGTCCGTCCGTCCGCCAAGGTCCAGCGCTGACGGGCCGGCCACGGTGGCCGTCAGCTGCGTCTCCCCGGGGCCGCCGGTGACCACCACCCGGTGGCCCGCGCCTTCGAGGAGCTCGACGGCGGCGGCATGGTGCAGCGGGGGCCAGGTCCGGGACGGCGCCGACGAGCCAGGATGCACCACGATGTAGGGTTCGTCGCCCACGAGTTCACGGGCGTCCGGATGGTCTGTGATCCGGAGCCTGCCGTCGTCGCCGGGCGGCAGGGCAAATCCGGCGGCCCGGGCGATCAGCAGGGCGCGCTCGGCCTCCGGCTGGTCTTCGGCAAAGTCCTCCCCGGGCCTGAGCCGGACATCCAGCAACGCACCGGCGTAGTCCACGGACGCGCCGGTGATGCGCCGGACCCCTGCCAGCCGGAGCAGCAGGGCCAGCGGCAGGGGTGACTGGTGGAACGACGTCAGGATCACCGCCTCTGCGACCCCGGAGTTCCTGATGAAGCTGACCAGCCGGTCCACGTTCTCCGTGGCGACCGCAGGGGCCGGGTTGATGATCCACGGGCACGCCCAGCTGTACACCTCGGACACGCCGGGCAGCAGGCCGCCGGCGGCCTCGCCCTGCGGGCCGCAAAGAAGCACGACGTCGTTCGTCGCACCTCCGTCCGTCCGCCGGCCGTTGGCAACGGCCCGGACCGCCGGTCCGGCCAGCAGGACATCCCCCACGCTGTCCAGCCGGGCCACGAGCACCCGGGTCATCGCCTGCTCCCCACCGGCGCCTGCCCCGCGGGCGCCTGCCCCAGCGCGAGCGCCACCGCGGCGGAGAGGTCCGTCGCGACTTCCGGGGCATCGTGCACTTCCTGGTGCCGGGTGAGGGGGGTGGGCACCAAAATCCCCCTCAACCCGGCGGCTTCTGCGGCTTCCATGTCGCTGCCGATGTCGCCGATGTAAACGGCGTCAGCCGTGGCGATGCCAAGACGGCGGCAGGCGCTGAGGATCATTCCGGGTGCGGGTTTGCGGCAGCCGCAGCCGTCCTCGGTGCCGTGCGGGCAAATTTCCCAGATGTCGAAGGGACCCAGCAGCGCATCAATGCGAAGGTTGACGCTGTCTACCTGGCTGCGGGTGAGCAGCCCGCGGGCTATCCCCGACTGGTTGGTGATCACGCCGGTGGCAATGCCCTGCCGGCGTAGCCCTGCCAGCACCTTCCGCGCAGCGGGCATCGGCGACACCAGGCCGGGATCGCCGTTGTAGGGGACATCATGGATCAAGGTGCCGTCCCGGTCGAAGAGCACAGCCTTGGGTGGATTGCTGGAAGGTCCCATACCCACCCTGTTCCCCTCCGAGGGGCCGCTCAAACACCCTGCGGGCAGGTTCCGGGATTAGACTCCCGAACCAAGGAGCCAGCGCGAACCGGAAGGGAGGGGCTACATGGAGTCCACAGGGGCGGCCGACGCCCGGCCAACGCTGCTGGTACTTCGCGCCCTCAAACTCGGTGACCTCCTGGTGGCGGTCCCCGCACTCCATGCCCTCCGCAGGGCCTTCCCGGCCCACCGGCTGGTGTACGCCGGTCCGGCGTGGCTGGCGGACATCGTTGGCCTGGTGGGAGGTTTCGAGCTCCTTCCGGCCGCCCTGGACAAGCCGTTCGCCGTTACACAGGGCACCGTGGACATTGCCGTCAACCTGCATGGCCGCGGACCGGAAAGCACCTCGCTGCTGGAGTCCGCAGGGCCCCGCCGGATGATTGCCCACGGCACCGCCAGCGGACCTCCGTGGGTGGAGCAGATGCATGAACGGGAACGCTGGACCCGGCTCCTGCGCTGGCACGGCATCGAAGCCGATCCCCGGGAGGTCCGCCTGGAGCGACCTAAGATGTCGGGGTTGCAAGGGACCGAGGCGCAGGCATCCGGGGTGCAGGCGACCGGCCCGCGGCCGGCGGCGGTGGTGCATGTCGGCGCGGCCTTCGGCAGCCGGCTGTGGCCCGAAAAACGGTTCGCAGCAGTCGCTTCGGCCCTGGACGGGGCCGGGCACGATGTGGTGTTTACCGGCAGCGCCGACGAACGGGACCGGGCCCTCCGCGTGGCACGGCAGGCCAGGCTCCCGGACTCGGCCGTCGTGGCAGGAACGCAGCGCCTGGCGGACTTCGCAGCGACAGTGGCCGACGCCGGAGTGGTGGTGTCCGCGGACACCGGCGCGGCACACCTGGCAACCGCCTACCACCGTCCGTCGGTTGTCCTTTTCGGCCCGGCACCGCCGGAGCGCTGGGGACCGCCCGCAGGCCCGCATGTGGTGCTGACCCGGGCGGAGCTGCGCCGCGGGGATGTCTTCGCAGACGAGCCGGACCCTGCCCTGCTGGGGGTGGGCGTTCAGGACGTACTCGCTGCCCTTCGCGGCTTGGGACTGCTCTGAGCGGCCCCTTCCCGCATGCCGTTTTCCTGCACGCAGGTTTTCCGCAAGCCGTTTTCACTCTCATCGCAATCCTGCAGTAGCCGCTGTAGGCGCACCAGGACCCGCGAAAGCCGCCTCGACACCTGCATCTGCGAGACGCCGAACCGGCGTCCCAGCTCGGCCTGGCTTTCCTCGCAGAAGTAGCGCCGGTACAGCAGCTCCTGATCCTCCGCAGAAAGCTCGTGGATGGCCTGGTTGAGGCAGATCAGTTCCTCGAGCCGGTCCAGCGGGTCCTCCTCCGAGGGGAGCGTTTCGGCAAGCGGGGCAGCGTCAGAGTGCACGTCAACGGCGTCGAGGGAGTCGGGACGCAGACTGGCCGCAGCAACCATTGCCTCCCGCACGGCGTCAGGGGAAACATCCAGCTCCTGAGCAAGTTCGGCAACCGTGGGGGGACGGCCCATTCCCTGGGCCAGCGCCGGTTCCGACCGGAGGAGCTCCGAACGCAGATCCTGCACCTGGCGCGGCGGCCTGACCACCCAGCACCGGTCCCGCAGGTACCTCTTGAGCTCCCCGGTGATGGTTGGCGCCGCGTAGGCCGGGAAGCTGGCTCCGCGGCCGGGGTCGAACCCCCGGGCAGCTTTGACCAGGCCCAGATACGCAACCTGGTTGAGGTCCGCCCGCTCCCGCCCGCGGGCCAGGAAGCGCGCAGCGAGTGCCTCAGCGAGGTCCAAATAATCAAGTACCAGTTGGTTTTCGAAAGTTTGCCGGATCCGGCCGTGGTGGTTGTTCTGCTGGTCCAGTTGCCGGATCTGTAACGCGTGCTGGGATTCCGCCATGTTGGCTCGTTCCTTTGCCCGTGGAGCGACCGAAAGCCTGTGGCAAGACTTAGACCAGTAGAAAACCATAAGGTTGCTTATTAAACAACGGCCGGTAGCCTTAAAACCTAACCAAACGCGCTGGCCGGCTCCGACCGGAAAGGTTGGTCGGGTGCTTTCCAGCCCCTCGGAAGGGCGGATGGACATGCGGATTGCGATCACTGGCGCCAGCGGAAATGTGGGCACGGCCCTGCTGCGGCGCCTCCAGCAACAGCCGGCGCCACGCTCTGGTGCAGAAGACCCCGACACGGCAAGCCCGAACAACCTGGAACTCGTGGGCATCGGCCGGCGGCCGCCCAACCAGACGGCCGCGCCGTACGCCGGCGTGGAATGGCATGCCGTGGACATTGCGGACGACGACGGCGGACTGTTGCGCGCGGCGCTCGCGGGAGCGGACGCCGTGGTGCACCTCGCGTGGATCCTCCAGCCGAACCACGACCTGGCTGCCCTCCACCGGACCAACGTGACGGGAACGGCCAACGTACTCCGCGCCGCCAAGGAAGCCGGCGTGGGACACGTGGTATGCGCCTCTTCCGTAGGCGCATACAGCCGCTCGAGCAAGGAAACGCGCAGGGCGGAGGACTGGCCGGCCGGCGGCATCCAGGACTCGCACTACAGCCGGCACAAAGCCGAGCAGGAAGCCCTCCTGGACCGTTTCGCAGCCGAAAATCCGGCCATCACCGTCTCACGGCTGCGTCCGGCGCTCACGTTCCAGGCGGAGGCGGGCAGCGAGATCGGCAGATATTTCCTCGGCCCGCTGATCCCCCGGCTCCTCCCGGCGAACCTCAGGCTGCCGATCATTCCGCTTCCCCCCGGACTGGCCTTTCAGGCGGTGCACGCCGACGACGTCGCGGACGCATACTGGCGCGTCCTTGACCGCCGCGCCGCCGGTGCGTTCAACATTGCCGCCGAACCGGTCATCACAGGGACGGAACTGGCGCGGATTCTTCATGCGAGGCGGTGGCTGCCCGTCTCCTTCGGGCTGATCCGGGCGGCCGTGGACCTCAGCTGGCGGCTTCGCGCGCAGCCAACGGACGCCGGCTGGATTGCCATGGCCCAAGGTGCCCCCGTGATGGATACCAGCCGCGCGCGGGAGCTGCTCGGATGGGAGCCGCGCATGTCCTCTGCTGACGCCTTCCGGGAGGTGCTGGCGGGGATGGGAGCCGGGCGCGGGACGGCAGGATCTCCGCCGCTGCACCCGAGGGCCTGATCCGCGAGCCGGATCGAAAAACCAAAAGCCTCGGAAAAACGCCGAAGAAGTCCGGGTCCAAAAAATAAAACACCAAGGGTGCTTACTATTTGATAGTAATCATGCTTACTATCTAAGGGCCAGTTATTGCTGGTTCTTGATCAGCAGCCGACCTTCTTAGAAAGAGAGCGCGAAGATGACAGAGAACCGATGGCCTCAGGACGGTAGCTACGGCACCCCTGGGGTCGCAGAGCAGCCGACCGCACCGGCGACGCTGGGAACCGATGCCGCCTATCCGGCAACGCAAGGCACACCGTCGAAGACCGAGGCGGCCAAACACGAGGCCGGGGACATCGCCCACCAGGCAACCGACTCCGCCCAGCATGTGGCGCAGACCGCCAAAGCCGAGGCAGCCAACGTCGCCGGCGAGGTCAAGGCAAACGCCAAGGACCTGCTCTACCAGGCACGGACAGACCTCACGGACCAGGCAGGTGCCCAGCAGCAAAAGGTGGCCCAGGGCCTCCACTCCATTTCCGGGGAACTGCGCACCATGGCTGATGCCTCCGACCAGCCCGGCGTGGCCACAGACCTGATCCGCCAGGCAGCGGACCGGTCCGCCTCCGTGGCGTCCTGGCTGGAAGGCCGGGATCCCGGCTCGCTGCTCAACGAAGTGAAGTCCTTCGCCCGGCAGCGCCCGGGTACCTTCCTGATGCTGGCAGCAGGAGCAGGAATACTGGCCGGTCGGCTGACCCGCAGCCTCGCCGCGGGAGCGCCGGACTCCGCCCTTGGCTCTGCAACCGGCGGCTCAGCAACCGCTGCCCGAACGGCGCCGGCGCCGATCTCCAGCGTTCCCGGCTATGTTCCCGACACCGGAACTGCGGTTCCGCCGCCGCCGGTGCAGATGCCGGCCCCCGACGCAACCACTGCGGGCCTGTCAGCCGCCGGAGCCGGCGCTGGTGCCTATGCAGGCACTGGGGCTTATGACGACGCTAGGACCACCGGCGGTTACCAGGCGGACACCTACCCGCCCAACCCCTTGAACGACGACGGAACGCGCCGTGACGAGACGGACCAGTGGGCGGCAGATCCGCTGGCCAAGGATCCTCTGGCCACGGACCCCCTCGCCGACGATCCGTACCGTGACGATCCCCTGCGCGGAGGGCAGCGATGAGCAGCCAGTATCCCGAAACGCCCCCGACGGCGGCCCACGCGAAAGCTGATAACACGTCCCTCGGTGATTTGCTGGGCGACGTAACCCGGGACATCTCCACGCTGATGCGCCAGGAGGTGGACCTTGCCAAGGCCGAGCTGAAGCAGTCGGCCAGCCGTGCCGGAAAAGGCACCGGGATGCTGGCCGGGGCCGGCGTGGCCGGCCACTTCGTCCTGCTGTTCCTCTCCCTGGCCCTCTGGTGGGCACTGGGAACGGTCATCGGACTCGGCTGGTCCGCCGTCGTCCTCGCCGTTCTCTGGGGCATCATCGCCGCCGTCCTGGCAGCCGTTGGCCGCAAGCAGCTCAACGCGATCAAGGGCATGCCGCAGACCGCGGAGACGCTCCAGGAAATACCCCCCACCCTCAAACCCAGTCACTAGACCCAGGTACAAAGAGAGCTCGAGGTACACACGATGAGTGAAAACCCGGACGCAATCCGCGCCGACATCGAAGCAACCCGCGCGCGGCTCGGCACCAATGTCGACGCCGTGGCGGACAAGGTTACCCCGTCGAACATCGTCCACCGCCAGACGGACAAGGTTAAGGACGCCGTGTTCGGAGTGAAGGAGAAAGTCATGGGAGCAGCGGAGCACACCACCGACCGGGTGCATTCCGGCACCGGCAGTGCAGGGGCCCACCTGTCGGACGCAGGGTCGGCCATCGGGGACACGCCCCGCCAGGTCCGCACCAAGACGCAGGGTAATCCGCTCGCCGCAGGGCTGATCGCCTTCGGTGCCGGAATGCTGTTCTCGTCCCTGATCCCGGCGAGTGAGAAGGAGCGTGAGGCCGCCGATGCACTCAAGGCCAAGGCCGAGCCGCTCACCACGGAGCTGACTGAAGCCGCCAAGGACGTCGCCGAAGGCCTGAAGGCCCCCGCGCAGGACGCCATGGAAAACGTCAAGGCCACGGCCGCCGAAGCCAGCGACCACGTTAAGGCCGAAGGCCAGGGCGCCGTCGACGACGTGAAGTACCGCACCGCAGACGCCAAGGACAACGTCCGGCAGGTGTAACGACACCGGATCCTGGCCGGGCCGCCCCGCCATACGGCAGGGCGGCCCGGCCCCGGCAGATTTGAGGATATTTCCCATGGCCAAGAACCCCGCCACCGACAACGGCACCGCGTCCCGCGCCGATGCTGAAACGGACGAGAGCAGCACCGCCAAAGCCCGCACGGCGCCAGCACCGGACGACTCCCGCAAACCTGACAGCCCCACGGATGTGACCAAGCCATCGTGGAAGTACATCGCGAAGAAGACGTTCCGGGAATTCACCAAAGACCAGTGCCCGGACCTCGCCGCCGCCCTGACCTACTACTCGGTGCTTTCAATCTTCCCGGCGCTGCTGGCGCTCGTGTCCCTCCTTGGCATTTTCGGAGACGCCCAGAAAACCACCGCCGCACTGCTCGACATCGTCCAGGGCATCGCGCCGGGCGACACGGTAAACACGATGCGCCCGGTGGTTGAAGATCTGGCAAGCTCCTCGGCTGCCGGCTTCACCCTGGTCCTCGGCCTCCTCACGGCACTCTGGTCCGCCTCTGGCTACGTGGGAGCCTTCGGCCGGGCCATGAACCGGGTCTACGAGGTCGATGAGGGCAGGCCCTTCCTCAAGCTCCGGGGGACAATGCTCGGCGTCACCGTCGTCAATTTGCTGATCGTCGTCGTGCTGGCCGCGATGCTCGTACTCAGCGGACCGGTGGCAGAGTCCGTCGGCAACGTCATCGGCTTGGGCGGTGCATTCCTGGCTGTCTGGAATATCGCCAAGTGGCCGGTGATGCTGGTGCTGGTCATCGCGGCGATCGCCATCCTTTACTACGCCACCCCCAACGTTAAACAGCCCAAGTTCCGCTGGATGAGCATGGGATCCGCCATCGCTGTTGTGGCGTTCCTGCTGGCTTCCCTGGCGTTCGGCTTCTACGTGGCCAACTTCAACAGTTACAACAAGACGTACGGCGCAATCGGTGGAGTCATCATCGCGCTGCTCTGGCTGTGGATCCTGAACATGTCGCTGCTCTTCGGCGCCGAGTTCGACGCCGAGACCGAGCGTGGCCGCCAGCTTCAAGCAGGCATCGAAGCCGAGGAAACCATCCAGCTCCCGCCAAGGGACACCAAGCAGAGCGACAAGCTGCAGGTCAAGGAAGAAGAGGACATCCGGCGGGGACGCGACCTCCGCGAACGCCACGATCGCGCGCGCCGGGACAGGGAACGGGACCAAAGCCCCTAGCGCGAACTCCCGCTCCGGACTCTACTAGGTGGACATTGCGCCGCCACCGCCCAGGAGGGGAGGCAGCATGCCGGCTGCAACACCACATCCGGACGGACCGGTAGCGGTAGGCTACGACGGATCCGAACCGTCACAGCTGGCCGTCCGCTGGGCCGTCGGGTACGCCGCCGCCACGGGACGGCAGCTGAAAGTCATCCATGCATGGGTATGGCCCGTCTTCACCAAGAACCTTGGCCCCGTCAAGGGCGTTGAGGGCAGCGGCCTGCGCCACGCCGCCGAGGCCACGCTTCAGGAGGGTCTGGACCTCGCCCGCTCTGTGGCGGCCGAGCTCGAGGCCGCCCGTGATGACGGCCGGGAAGCCGGGCTCGCGGCCGGGCTGAAAAGCGGGCCGGCCGCCGGGCTGAGTATTGACGGCGTGATCGAGCCCGGGCTTCCGGCCCGGGTTCTGCGCACTGCAGCGGAGGGCGCGAGCGTACTCGCCGTGGGCCACCGCGGCATGGGCCGCTTCCTGGGCCAGCTCGTGGGTTCGGCTTGCCTCGACCTCGCCGTCCATGCGCCGTGCCCCTTCATGGTGGTCCGCTACCCGGGGCGGCCCGGCCAGCCCATAGCGGCGGGAATAGACGAGAAACCGCGGCGTGAGCAAGTTATAGCCGAGGCTGCCCGCATGGCGGCCGCACTCAACGTGCCGCTGCAGCTGATCCACATGACCGAAGACCAGCAGCACGCGCCACACGGCCGCCATGCACCGCTCCACGGCAAGGAACTGCTGGACCAGGCCGTGGAGCTGGCCCGGAACCTCGCCCCCGCCGTTCCGGTGGAGGGAATCCTCCTGGAGCGCCACCCCGCGCCCAAGGACCTCCTGACGGCCGCCGCGCAGGCCGATGTTCTGGTCCTGGGCGCCCATCACCGGGAGGGCCATCCGGGCGGCACCGTCTCCTCGGCGCTGGAGCGGGCGCTGTGCAACGTGCTGATCGTGCGCTGAGGCCCGCTCCGGATGAGGGTGGCGCCCGTTCCGGATTAACAGAACAGGAAGTGTGCCATGCGTGCTTGGTGGGTTGGCAAGCCGGGTCCCGTGGCGGGGCATCCGCTGGTGTTCGGCGAACGCCCCGATCCCAGCCCCGGGCCGGGTGAGGTCCTGCTTGCCGTCCGTGTGTGCGGAGTGTGCCGCACGGACCTCCATCTGGCCGAAGGCGACCTTCCACCCCGGCGGCCCGGCGTTATTCCGGGCCACGAAGTGGTGGGCGAAGTGGTAGCACTCGGTGAAGGCGCCGGCAGGTTCCGGATGGGCGAACGCGTGGGGGTGGCCTGGCTGGGCAGCACGTGCGGGCACTGCCGTTTCTGCCTCCGCTCGCAGGAGAACCTCTGCCTCTCCCCCACCTTCACCGGCTGGGACCGGGACGGCGGCTACGCGGACCGTGTGACGGTCCATGAGGACTTTGCCTACCGGATACCGGAGGTCTTTTCGGACGAGCAGGCAGCACCCCTGCTCTGCGCGGGCATCATCGGCTACCGCGCCCTGGGGCGGGCCCAGGTTCCCGACGGCGGCCGCCTCGGAATCTACGGCTTCGGCGGCTCTGCCCACCTGGCCGCCCAGGTGGCCATGCACCGCGGAGCCAGTGTGTACGTCATGACCCGCTCCGAGGAAGCCCGGCGCCTCGCCTTGGAGCTCGGGGCGGCGTTCGCCGGGGACGTCGACGACGAACCACCTGTGCCGCTCGACGCGGCCATCCTTTTCGCCCCGGCGGGCTGGCTCGTTCCCCAGGCGCTGCGCGCCCTGGACCGTGGAGGCACGCTGGCGGTGGCGGGCATCCACCTGAGCGACATCCCGCCGCTGCACTACGGGTCCGAGCTGTTCCAGGAACGGCAGCTGCGCAGCGTCACCGCCAATACCAGGTCCGACGGCGAAGAGTTCCTTCGCGTCGCGGCGGACATTCCGCTGCGCCCCACCACAGTCCCCTACCGGATGGAGGCTGCCGGCCATGCCCTGCAGGACCTCGCCGAGGACCGCATCACCGGGGCGGCCGTCCTGCATATGGCGTAGGCCCATACGCTCCCGGGTTGAGGCCTAAGCTCCGGTGCCGAGCGGGAATTCGTGCTCCTGCCCGGCGTGCAGCAGGACCTGTCGTTGCCCGAGCCGCACCATCACCGGCGAGGCGTCCCCCGGCGTCGCGGAAACCCGGAGCCGTCCCTTTTCCAGGAACACCGCCAGCAGCTGGTCCCGGTACCGCACATTGAACGTGACCCGGCGGAGTTCCCGGGGAAGGCGGGGCGCGAAAACTAGGGCGTCCCTCGTGATGCGCAGACCGGCAAAGCTGCGCTGGACAACGTCGATGGATCCCGCCATGGCGCCCAGGTGGATGCCCGCGCTGGTGGTGCCGCCCTGGGTGTCGTCCAGGTCAGCATCGAGTGCTTCGCGGAACGTCTCCCACGCCCGTTCCGGATCGGTCTGGGCCAGCACCGACGCGTGTGCCACCCTGCTCAAAGTGGAACCGTGCGCGGTCCGGGCCAGGTAGAAATCGACGGTCCTGGCGATCTGCCCGGCTGTCACGGCGTATCCGAGCCGGTCCAGGAAGGCAAGGAGCTGGTCCTCGCCCAGAACGTAGAGCAACATGAGGACGTCCGCCTGCTTGGCCAGCTGGTAGTGGTTGGTGCTGCTGCCCTCCGCTTCAAGGATGAGGTCCAGGCGCTGCACATCCCGGTACGTGCGGCGGTAGTGCTCCCAGTCCAGCTCCTGGAGGTTCTCATAGCCGGCGAACTGGCTGATAATGCCGTCGGCGTGGAAGGGCACAAACACCCTGCGCGCCAGCCGCACCCAGCCGTCGATTTCGGTGTCCGTGACGCTGAGCCGTTTCCGGAAATCGTCCATGTCGAAGCCGCGCACGGAGCCCATGATCCACGCCGCCTGGTCGCACACCCAGGCCGCCATGACGTTGGTGTAGGCATTGTCGTCCAGGCCGCCGCCGGGGTTGTCCGGGTAGCCGGTGTGGTACTCGTCGGGACCCACCACCGCCCGGATATGGAACCTGTCCTCGGCAGGATCGTGCTCGGCCATCGACGCGAACAGCCGGGCCACTTCGACGATGATTTCCGCACCGTGGTGCGTCAGCCACGCCCGGTCCTGGGTGGCCTCAAAGTACTGCCAGGCGTTGTACGCCACCGTGAGGCCCGAGTGGCGTTGCAGGTGGGAGTAGTCCGGGACCCAGCGGCCGGAGCGGGAATTGAACAGCAGTTTGGGGGTCTCCTCCCGGCCGTCACTACCGCTTTGCCACGGAATGAGGGCCCCCTTGAGCCCGGCGTCCCGGGCCGCATCCCGGGCGGTCCCCAGCCTGCGCCACCGGTAGTCCAGAAGCGCCCGCGTCACGGCGGGCAGCCGGGAGGTCAGGAGGGGCAGGACGAAAAGTTCATCCCAGAAAATATGGCCACGATAGCCCTCGCCATGGAGGCCGCGGGCGGGGACACCGGCGTCCAGCTCAGCGGTGTGGGCGGAAATGGTCTGGAGCAGGTGAAAGACGTGCAGGTTCATGATCAGCTCGGCCTGGGTAGAGGCGTCGAACTCGATGATGAAGGGCGTGAGCAGCCCCGCCCAGGCCGCTTCGTGGCTGGCCAGCAGCCCCCCGAACCCGCCCCTGGCGCGGTTCAGGACGTTGAGGGCCGCGGTCCGGGGCGAGGATATGGCGTGGTCGCGCGAGGTCACCACCGCCACGGTTTTGGTGACGGTTGCCGGTTCGCCGTCACGCAGCGCCACGTCAAAGCGGTGCACGAACAGACCGCCCAGCTCTTCGGGCCGGGCCGGGTGCAGGCTGGCGGGCACTTCTGTCCTCACCGCCACAGCGATGCCTATCCGGCTCTGGCTCGTCCTGGCAAGGACCACCTGCGTGGCGGCTCCGGGCCCGTCGTCGGCCCCGGAAACCGTGACTCCGGTCAGGTGCCGGTTGGACAGCAGGGCTTCGACCGGGACGTTCGAGTTGGTGATGTCCGTGTCACAGCCGCTGCGGATGCTGACCCGGCCGTCCCACCCGACGGCGGTCAGCGTCATCTCGAGCGCGGCGAGGTGCGGTTCCGCCATGGAAACCAGCCGGCGCTGCACCACATTGAGCTTCCGCCCGGCGCCGTCTTCCAACACCGCTTCCCGCGTCAGCAGGGCGCGCTTCAGGTCCAGGGTGCGCCGCTCGCTGCGGAGCCGCAGCCCTCCGTCGGACCACCACGGGCCGTCCTCCACGCAGAGATCCAGCGGCAACCAGTCCGGCATGTTGACCATGTGCTCGTCTTCGGTCTCCTGCCCCTGGATCACGCTGGTGAGCCTGTTGTAGACGCCGGCCAGGTAGGTCCCCGGATAGTGCACGCCGTCCTTGCGGTGCTCGGGGGCCGCCCCGCGCGTTGCCATGTAGCCGTTGCCCAGGGTGGTCAGGGCCTCCCGGTGGCCTTCGTGCGCGGGGTCGAACCCCTCGTACACCAGCTGCCAGGGGTCCGCGATGACCAGGCCCAGGTCCAGTTCACTGACGTCTTCAAGGACGACGTCGGCGCCCGCGGCTTCCAGCTCGGCGCGTTGCCCGGTGCGGTCAATCCCCACCACCAGGCCGAAGCCGCCGCGGTGGCCGGCCGCCACTCCTGCTACGGCATCCTCGATGACCACCGCCCGATCAGGCTCCACCCCGAGTTCCGAGGCAGCGTGGAGGAACAGGGCAGGATCCGGTTTGCCGGGCAACCCCACCCGCGCTGCGGTGTTCCCGTCCACCACGACGTCGAACGCATCCTGGAGGCCCGCGGACGCGAGGACCGCACGGGCGTTCCGGCTCGCCGTCGCCAGCGCTACGGGGACCTTCCCGGCCCGGAGCCTTTCGAGCAGGGCCAGCGTCCCGGGGAATACGGGGACGGGCCGGAGCCCCAGCAGCTTTTCGAAGATCCCGTTCTTACGTGCCCCCAGCCCCACCGCGGTCCACTCCGCAGGGCCGTCCCCGGGTGCGCCTGCCGGCACTGCGACCCCGCGGGAGCTGAGGAACGCGGCCACGCCGTCCTCCCTCGTGCGGCCGTCCACGTAGCGCAGGTAGTCGGCGTCCGTGAAGGGATCCCGCCGTGCGGCCCGCGGAATCCGCGGGTCCTGCAGGACGGCGTCGAACAGTTGCTTCCAGGCGGCGGCGTGAAGCTCGGCGGTGTCCGTGACCACACCGTCAAGATCGAACACCACGGCGTCAACCGGGGCCAGCGCGGCGGCTACGGTTGGCGACTCAGTCATGGCTCAGTCCTACCAGCCATGCACCGGCCTGCCCAGTGACATTGGACCCGTCTTGCCGCGGGCTACTGGCTGTCCTGCTGGCTATCCTGCGAGCAGAATGTCCAGCGTGACGAAGCCGTAGCCCGCCTGGCGCATCCTGTCGATCATCTGTGGCAGGGCGTCAGCGTCCAGGGTTGAGCCGTCGTCCGGGTTGGAGCCGATGTGCATCAGCACGATTTCGCCGGGCTGCAGGGCAGACAGCGCACGGTCCGCAACCTGCTGTGCGGTAATGCCGCCGCTGGTTCCTTTCCAGCCGAGCGTGTCCACTGACCAGCGCACCGGGACGTAGCCCAGGTTGTTCACGGCGGCAATGGTGCGCGCGTCACGGGCACCGAACGGGAACCGGAACAGCGGACGGGGATCCGCTCCGGCAGCCATGATGGCCTGCTCCGCCGCACGCACCTCATCCCCGATCACGGCGTCCGGCAGGCCGGTGAAATCCGGGTGGCTCTGCGAGTGGTTGCCCACGCGGTGTCCGCCGGCCACGATGGCGGCCACTCCGGCAGGATTGGCCGCCGCCCACGCACCGGTCAGGAAGAACGTCCCGCGGATTCCGGCGCCCGCCAGGGTCTGCAGGATCGAGGGGAGGGCAGCAGAGTTGGCCCCGGCATCGAACGTCAAAGCCACCGACGGTCCTGCTCCGGGGACCACCTCTACATCCGTGCCGGCCAGGGCAAGGGGGAACGGAGCGGCGGGCGGCGGGTCCTGCGGAGCGGGCAACGTTTCCGGCGGCGGCGGCGTGGGGCCCGGGGCAACAGGGCCCGGGAGGGTCGGCCCGCCCGCAGTTTCGGGAGGCCCTGACGGTCCGGGCTCAGACGGCTGGGGCTCCGACGGCAGGGTATCTGACGGGGCGGGGCTGGCCGGCGTCGAAGGCGGCGAGGTGGAGGATGCCTGGCTTTCCGACGGCGGGCCTGTCTGCGGGTCCGCATTCCACGGCTGGCCAGCCAGGATCACCGCGAGGACAACCATGGCGATGGCAGCCACGGCCACGAGGGCAAGTGCCGCCATCCGGCGGCGGGCCCGTGGATCCCGATTGTCCGAACTACCCGAGGGCTCTGCCATGTTCAACCATGACAGCAGCGGCAGCACCGCTGCTAGGGCTGAAAGGCCCGTCGGCGGCCTCCCTGCCAGTGGGCCTCCCCGCGCGCCGGCGGACCATCCCCGCCGGAGGACCATCAGGGACCTATTCCCCTAGCTTCGCAGCCGGAGTTGAATGGAGTGTTAGCCAGGGGCCCATCCCGTGTGCCCTGTGTATCAGCCAACCAGCGAATCGGCCACCAGCGAGCCAGCTAACCAGAAGGAGGGGGTCTGCCCGTGAAGCTAGTACTCCGGTATCCGCTCGTGACGGGCACGGTACTGGCCCTCGCGGCTGTCGTCCTGCTGCTGATGTCCGGCCAGCCGGCGATCGCCCAACTGGCGGCGAGCGGTTACGCCCTCGCCGTGGCGGCGTACCTGTCCGTCGGCATGATCCGAAGGCTGCGGAGCGGGCACTGGGGTATCGACATTCTTGCCGTGACCGCCATCGTCAGCACGGTGCTGGTGGGCGAGTTCATTGCGTCCATGATCATCGTGCTTATGCTGGCCGGCGGCACCGCCCTCGAAGACTTCGCGGCCGGCCGGGCAAAAGGCGAACTCAGCGCCCTGCTGGCGCGGGTACCGCAGACCGCCCACCGGGAGCGCACCGGCACCGCAAATAACAACACGGCCGGCCACGGCACCCAAGCTAACGGCACCGAAGCTAATGGCACCGAGGCCGCCAGCACCGCCGCTAACGGCACCCAGGCCGGCACAGCGGAAAACGGCGCCCACGAAGACGTCGCGGCAACCGACGTCCGCGTGGGAGACATCCTGCTGGTCAAACCGGGCGAGGTGGTACCGCTGGACGGCGTACTGCTCTCCGACGCCGGCACCTTCGACGAATCGTCCCTCACGGGCGAAAGTATGCCAGTGGAACGCACCGCGGGCGAGGGCATCATGAGCGGCTCCGTCAACGGCGAGGCAGCCATCCGCATGCGCGTCACGGCCGTCATGGAGGACTCCCAGTACAGCCGGATCGTGGCGCTCGTGAAGGAGGCTTCGGAGAGCCGGGCACCGATGGTGCGCCTGGCCGACCGCTACGCCATCCCCTTCACCGCGTTCGCCTACGCGCTGGGTGCCGTCGCCTGGATCGTCAGCGGCAGCCCCACCCGATTCGCGGAAGTCCTGGTGGTAGCTACGCCCTGCCCGTTGCTCATCGCGGCGCCGGTGGCTTTCCTGGGAGGCATGAGCCAGGCGGCCAAATCAGGGATCATCGTCAAGTACGCGGGGGTCCTGGAGCAGCTTGGGAAGGTGCGCACTGCAGCCTTCGACAAGACGGGGACGCTCACCTACGGCCGGCCTTCGCTGGTGGCGGTGGTGACGGCAGACTCCATGGGCCAGGACGAGCTGCTCCGGCTGGCGGGTTCCGCGGAGCAGTACTCCTCCCATGTCCTGGCCGCCTCCGTGATGGAGGCCGCCACCGCCCGCGACCTGCGCTTCGAGACGGCCAGCGAGGCGCTGGAACATGCCACCCACGGGGTGCGCGCCGTGTTCGACGGGCGGGAAGTGGTGGTGGGCAAGCCCTCCTTCGTGGCCGAATATGCGCCAGGCGTGGTGGAGACGGACCTGCACAGCGGCCAGCTGGCCATCTACGTGGGAGTTGCCGGGGTGTACGTCGGCGCCCTGGTCATGAGCGACCCCCTGCGCGCCGAGGCCCGCCGGACGCTGGCTGAGCTGTCCGCGCTCGGTGTCACCGAAACGGTGATGCTGACCGGCGACGCCCTGGCCACCGCCAGGCACATCGCGGCCGAGGTGGGGCTCACGGACGTCCGTGCCGAGTGCCTGCCGCCGGACAAAGTGGAAGCGGTAAAGTCCCTGAAGCGCCGTCCCGTGATGATGGTGGGCGACGGCGTCAACGACGCCCCCGTCCTGGCCGTGGCCGACGTCGGAATCGCCATGGGTGCCCGCGGTTCCACCGCGGCGGGCGAGTCTGCCGACGTCGTGATCATCCTGGACGATCTGTCCAAGGCCGCGCATGCGGTGCGCGTCGGGCAGCGGACCGTCCGGGTGGCGATGGAAAGCATCTGGATCGGCATTGTGCTGAGCGTGGGGCTCATGGTGGCGGCGGCCGCGGGCTATGTGCCGGCCATCGCCGGCGCCCTGTCCCAGGAGCTGGTGGACCTCGCCACCATCCTCAATGCGCTGCGTGCGCTGAGCCCTGGCCGCAAGGCGCCACCGCCCGCAGGTCAGGCGGAGCCCTCCACGTCCGCGATCACCCGGACCGTTTTGAGGTAGCTGTCCGGGTTCAGCGAAATGGAATCGATGCCTTCGCGCACCAGGAAGGCCGCAAAGTCCGGGTGGTTGCTGGGCCCCTGGCCGCAGATTCCGATCTTGATTCCCGCCGCGTGGGCCTTCCGGATGGCTTCGCTGATCATCGCCGTGACAGCCTCGTCGCGTTCGTCGAACAAGGCGGCCAGCTGCTCCGAATCCCGGTCCACGCCGAGGACAAGCTGCGTGAGGTCGTTGGAGCCGATGGAGAAGCCGTCAAACTTGGGCGCAAACTTCTCGGCCAGGACCACGTTGGAGGGGATCTCGCACATCATGTACACCTGCAACCCGTTCTCGCCCCGCACCAGGCCGTTCTCAGCCATGACCGCCAGCACGCGGTCCGCTTCGTCGGGGGTGCGGCAGAACGGGATCATCACAATGACGTTGCTGAAGCCGATGGTTTCCCGCACACGTTTCAACGCGGCACACTCCAGCGCGAAACCCTCCCGGTAGCGCTCGTCGTAGTACCGGGACGCGCCGCGGAAGCCCAGCATGGGGTTCTCTTCGGGTTGTTCGAAGGAGCCGCCGCCAATGAGGTGCGCGTACTCGTTGGTCTTGAAATCGCTGAGCCGGACGATCACCGGGTGCGGGTGGTACGGCGCGGCGATCTTGGCAATGCCCAGCGCCAGCGCCTCCACAAAGTACTCCCGGGGATCCGCGTAGCCGCTGGTCAGCTCCTTGACCTGCCGGGCTTCGTCCGCGTCCGTGACCCGCTCAGGATGGACCAGCGCCATGGGGTGGACCCGGATCAGGTTGCTGATGATGAATTCCATCCGGGCCAGGCCCACCCCGGCCGCGGGGAGCCGCCACCACTGGAAGGCGGCTCCCGGGCTGGCGATGTTCACCATCATGGCGGTGCGGGTGGCGGGCAGGGCGCCGAGGTCCACGTCCTCGGTGTCGAACGGCACCGTGCCCTCATATACCCGGCCCGTGTCACCTTCCGCGCAGCTCAGCGTCACGGCCAGGCCTTCGCCCAGGACGCTGGTCCCGTTGCCGGTGCCGACGACGGCGGGGACGCCCAGTTCCCGGCTCACAATGGCCGCGTGGCTGGTGGTCCCGCCGTGGTCCGTGACGATCCCCGAGGCCCGTTTCATGACCGGCACCCAGTCGGGATCCGTCATCTCGGTCACCAGGATGGCGCCGTCGCGGAAGGTGTCGATGTCCCGGGTGCTCCGGATGACGCACGCCGTGCCCTGCGCGACGGAATCCCCGATCGCCGCGCCGGTGGCCAGGACGTTGCCCGTGCCGCGGAGGTGGTGGATGGTGAAGCGCGTCCCGCTCTTGAGCGCCTGGACGGTTTCAGGCCGCGCCTGCACCATGAACAGCTCACCGGTGGCGCCGTCCCGGGCCCATTCCATGTCCATGGGGCGGCCGTAGTGCTCCTCCACCGTCACCGCCCAGCGGGCAAGGTCCAGGATTTCGGTGTCGGCCAGCACGAACGAGCTCCGCTCCTCCGCGGACGTATCCACCATCCTGGTGCGCGCATGGCCGCCCCGGCTGTAGACCATCTTGCGGGCTTTGGAGCCGAGGGTCTTCTCGATGATCGGGGACAGGCCCGGGTCCGCCAGCAGCGGCTTGAACACCACGTACTTGTCCGGGTTGATGCTGCCCTGGACCACTGTTTCGCCCAGGCCCCAGGCCGCGCTGATCACCGCCGCGCGGGGGAACCCCGAATCGGTGTCGATGGAAAACATCACACCGGACGCGCCGACGTCGGACCTCACCATCCGCTGCACGCCAATGGAAAGTGCCACCTCCAGGTGGTCGAATCCCTTAACTTCGCGGTAGCTGATGGCCCGGTCCGTAAACAGCGAGGCGTAGCAGCGCCGGCAGGCGTCCAGGAGTTCGCGCTCCCCCGAGATGTTCAGGAATGTCTCCTGCTGCCCGGCGAAGCTGGCATCCGGAAGGTCCTCCGCGGTGGCGCTGCTGCGGACGGCAACGGACAGCCGGTCCAGTCCGGCCCGGCCGGCGAGCGTACGGTAGTGGCTGCGGATGGATTCGGCGATGTCCTCGGGGAATTCACTGTCCAGGAACAGCTCCCGGATGGCCTCGCCCGTGGACCGCAGGGACGTCTCGCCGGCCCGGTATTCCCCGATCCGGGCCCGCATGGCGGCGTCGATGCCGTTGGCTGCGATGAACGTGCGGTAGGCGGCCGCCGTGGTGGCGAAGCCGTCCGGCACCCGCACTCCGCGGGACTTGAGCGAACGCGTCATCTCCCCCAGCGACGCGTTCTTGCCGCCCACCTGGGGCACGTCCTCCATCCCGATTTCGTCGAACCACACCACATGGCTTTCAGTCACGGCTGCTCCCATTGCTTGGTCCTCCATGGATTGATCCTCGTGTGCCGGGTTTCCGCGGGTCAGAGGCTTTGGACCTCAACTGCTGCTGCGGCGCGGAATACTGTACGGCTGGCACCGCCGGCGCTACGGCACCGGTCCGGCGGTGCCGGACCACCTTGTAGAGCCAGTCCGCCACGATGACGGCGGGAATGGCGGCGAGCGCCACCGCAAGGCCCCCGGGCGACGGCGGCGCGTGGCCCAGCAGCGTGGCGATCGGGCTGACGAACAGGAACACGAGCAGGAGCCCGAGTTCCGCCAGCACCGCCCAGACCAGCAGCCGGTTGGTCGCCCATCCCAGCCGCCACGGCGGGGTGCTGGCACTGCGGCAGGCGAAGGCGTTGGCCAGCTGCCCCAGCACCACCGTGGTGAAGGCCGCCCCGGAGGCGGCCATCAGGACGTCCGACGCCGGCAGTTCGGCGCCCGGGCGCCAGCCCGCACCGAGGAGCACGGCGGTGTACGCGGTCATTTCGAAGAATGCTTCCACCGGCCCCAGCAGCCCGAACACCCGGACCATCAGGGCCCGGTCCATCAGGTGCCTGCGCTCCGGCGGCCGTTTCAGCGTCCCTTTGCTGGGGGCTTCGCTGCCCAGCGCCAGGGCCGGGAGCAAGTCCGTGCCGATGTCGAGGGCCAGGATCTGCAGCACGCTCAGCGCCAGCGGGAAGCGGCCGCCGGAGATTGCCCAGATCACGAAGGGGGTGAGCTCGGCCACGTTGTCCGTCAGGTGGTAGGTCAGGAACCGCCGGATGTTGGCGTACGTGGCCCGGCCCTGCTCCACTGCGGCGATGATGGTGGCGAAGTCGTCATCCAGCAGCACGAGGTCCGCAGCCTCGCGGGCCACGTCCGTGCCGCTCAACCCCATGGCTATGCCGATGTCGGCCTGCTGGAGGGCGGGGCCGTCGTTGACGCCGTCCCCGGTCATGGCCACCACGTGGCCGCGGCGCTGCAGCAGGCGGGCCACCCGGAGTTTCTGCTCCGGGGTGACCCGGCTGACCACTACGCCGTCGCGGTCCAGCAGGGCTGTCAGGACGGCGTCGTCCTCCGGCAGGGAGTGTCCCTCCAGCACCAGCTCCGGTGAGCCGATCAGCCCGGTTTCACGGGCGATGGCGGCCGCGGTGAAGGCGTGGTCGCCGGTGACCATGGCCACCTTGATCCCCGCCTCGCGGGCCGCCTCCAGTGCAAAGCGGACCTCGGCCCGGGGCGGATCGTGGAGGCCGATCAGGCCAAGCAGCGTCAGCCCGGTCTCCACCTCCTCGAGCCTGAAGCTGGCACCCGGCAGGCCAGGCAGGCTGCGCTCGGCCACGGCAAGTACCCGCAGCCCGCGGGAGGCCATTTCGTCCACCATCCCCAGGGCGGCCGTGCCGTGGTTCCCCACGCACAGCGGAACCACCGACTCCGGGGCGCCTTTGACGAACAGGGTGGTGCCCACGATCGCGGATTCGCGCAGCCGGCGGGGGTCGAACGCGAAACGGTGCGACACCTCGGGGTCCGCGGGCCGTTGCCCGGGGCCGGCCAGCCGGACGAAGAGCGCATCAATGGCAGCCTCCATCGGGTCGCCTTCAGCAATCCACTGCCCTTCGTGGAGCACGGCCCGCCCGTCGGAGGCGGCCAGCGCGGCGGTGCTGAGGTGCCGGGCCTGCCCGGCACCCGACCCGGTGACCTCGGCCTCCGGCCCGTAGCCCGCACCGGTGACGCTGAGCAGGCCGGCCGGGGTCCAGACCTCGACGGCGTTCATCCGGTTCTGCGTGAGGGTGCCGGTTTTGTCCGTGCAGATGAAGGTGGTGGAACCCAGGGTTTCCACTGCTTCCAGGTTCCGGACCAGGGCGTTGCGCTGCGCCATCCGCTGCGCCCCGACTGCAAGGGAAAGCGTGACGGTGGGCAGCAGCCCTTCGGGCACCAGTGCCACCGCCACTCCGATGGCGAAGAGGAAGGCATCCCGCCAGGAAATACCCACGAGCAGCGAAAGCACAAAGAACAGCGCGCCGATCCCCAGGGCCACCGCCGCAATGACCCGGACAATCCTGCGCAGTTCCAGTGCCAGCGGACTGGGCGGCGCCTCCACCTTGCCGGTCAGGGCCGCGATCTCCGCCAGCCGGGTCCCGGCGCCCGTCACGGTGACCAGGCCCTCTGCCTGGCCGTTCACCACGAAGGTCCCGCCGTACACGGTGTCGCCCCGGATTTTGTCCACCGGCTCGCTTTCGCCGGTCAGCATGGACTCGTCCACGGAGCAGCTGGCCGCGATGGCCAGCCGAAGGTCGGCCGGGATCCTGTCGCCGGCAACCAGGATCACCGCGTCGTCGGGCACGAGCTCAGTGGTGTGGACCTTGAGGATCCGGTTGTCCCTGCGGACAGACACGATGGCGGGGAGCAGCTCGCGGAGCCTCGCGGCGGCCCGCTGGGCACGTTCCTGCTGGATGTAGGCAAAAAGGCCGTTGACCAGGATCACCACAACGATCGCGACGGCCAGCTGCGGCATGCCGGCCACGTACGCGAGCACGGCCGCCACCCAGAGCATGATGGCGAAGAAGTGGGTCAGTTCGGCCAGCAGCTTGCGCCAGTGCGGCACCGGATGGGCTTGCGGCAGGCGGTTGGGCCCGACCTTCCGCAGCCTGAGGGCGGCCTCCTCTGAGCTGAGGCCGGCAGTTTCCGGCAGGGATGTGGCGCCAGGGATCACGGCTGCGGCCCGTTGTTCACGGGCAGCGCCGGACACACGAAACCACGGCCCTGAGGGGTAACCCCATGGATCGAGGATGCGGTCTGGAAAGTCAGCGTCCTAGGGTCAAAGGTCACCACTGCGGGGGTCTGGTACCGGCAGGTCCGGCGCCAGCGCCCTGAGGTAGGCGCCGAACCCCTGCGGGGCGCGGGCATGCGTGCGGCCCGAGGTCAGCACCCGGATGGTGTCGGTGGCCAATACCGTGTACGCGTGCCGGCGCAGGTTCTCCACGAGGATCCGGTCCTCGTGGACGCGCATCCGGGGAAATCCTCCGGCCGCAAGGTAGGCAGAGGCCCGTACGCCGAAGTTCGCGCCGTAGATGTGCGGGTGGTCCTCCGTGAAAGGGTGGCGCGCCAGCCACCGGCGCAGGATCGCAGGATCCGTGCCCGCGGGATCCGGTTCCACGGATCCCAGGACGGCGTCCGCCCCGGCGTCGGCCAGTTCGACCTGGCGCAGCAGCCAATTCAGCGGAACGGCGGAGTCCGCATCGGTGTTGGCCAGCCAGACGCGGCCCGCCCACAGCTCGGCAGCGGCCAGGACGGCGGGGCCCGGTTCCCCCATGGTGACTCCGGCGGCCCGGGCCCCGGCCGCGCGGCTGGCTCCGGTGCTGCCCAGCAGTACAGGCAGGGCCGAAAACCGCCGGTCCGCGGCAACATAGCCGGCGGCGATGTCCGCGGAGCCGTCGGTGCAGCTGTCCAGCACCACGGTGATGCCCGTCTGCACGTCGGGCCGTGCCTCCTGCAGCGCGTCGGCGGCGGAACGGAGCGCAGCCAGTGCGCGGTCAAGGTGCAGGTCCTCGTTGTGGGCGGGCACCACAACCTCCACCCGGTCGATGCGCTGCCCGGCCGCCGCAGCCCCGAACAGGGCCCCGGCCGAAGAGCCGGCCGAAGAGCCGGCCGCCGCCCCGGCAGGGCACTGCGCTGCCAGCTCCGTCATCTCGCCGGTCATGTCACTGCTGGATTCCGGCCGGGGCAGTGAAGACTTCCAGGACGAAGTCCTTTTCGCGGTACAGCCCTTCGGTGGGCCAGCGGAGCTGCTGACGGGCCATGGCATGGACGGTGTCCCCGTCGAGTTCCCAACCGGATACCGGGTGCCGCCAGTGGCAGAGCACCAGGGTCCCGCCCGGATTCAGCGAGGCTTTCACCCGCGTGAACAGTCCGGCCAGCTCCTCCGGTGTCAGGTAGTACCCCGTCTCGGAGACCACCACGAGGTCGAAGCTGCCCTCGGGCCATTGCTGCGGAACGGTGAGGTGCAGGGTCCGGGCGGCAGGATGGCCGGAGAGCCGCTCGGCAGCCTGGGCCAGGGCGGTGCTGCTGGCGTCAACCGCCACGAATTCCTGACAGCGGGCGGCGAGTTCCACGCTCAGCGTGCCGATGGAACAGCCGATTTCCAGGCCGGAACCGTACGCGGCCTCCGGCAGGACGGCCAGGGTGAGCGCGCGTTTGCGCCGTTCGTACCAGCTGGTGGTGTAGCTCCACGGGTCGGCATCGCCGCCGTGCACGGCATCGAAGATCCGTTCGGCGTCCTCCGCGCTGTTGCGTCCGCCGGCGGGACCGTGCCAGGCGAACGTCTCCCAGGGGCGGGAAAAGTGCTCGATGAAGCTGCCCGCGAGAAGCGCCTCATCGCCGGGCTGGTCGGACAGCGGCTGCGTCTGGGAGGAGTGCGCCAGGAGGGCCGCCGCCTTGGCGCGCTGCTCGTCCGGCGTCAGCTGCACGCGGACCCACGACTGCCAGGCGGGATCAGCCGGCGACGCCCACAACCAGTACCAGACAGGGTATTCCAGCAGCCCGTGGCCGTCCTGCGCCGCCATCTCGGCTGCCACGGCGCCCAGGACGTCGTGGTCGGTGTGGCCGTCGGAGCGGTAGGGCGCCACGATAACCACCTGTTCCGCCGGGCGGCCCGCCGCCGCGATCGATTCCTTGACGGCGGCGGCGATGCGGTCCCGGTCGGCCGCCAGGTGGCCGTCCCGGAAGTGCAGGAACTGCCGGGTGGCTCCGGGGGCCAGCCCGGACACAGCCGCCCTGAACTCGTTGAGCCGGACGGCGGCAAGCTGGTCCGGCGACGTCGTCGGAGACTCCGGGTGCGAGGCCTCCCCCGCCGTGCAAAGCAGCACCTCGATGGCGGCCCCGGCGGCGTTCAGCCGGGCCAGGAGCCCTCCGGCGCCCAGGGTCTCATCATCGGGATGGGCAGCCAGCACAACGAAGGTCATGGCCGCGAGTTCGGCAGGATCCAGCGGAAGTTCCGGAAGGACAGCCAGTCCGCTGGCCTCCCATTCGGACTCGGCAGTGCCGGTGTCCGCGTGTGAGAAAGTCACCACGAGCGGTCCCCCTTCAGGGTCAGTGCGCCCAACTGGGCGTCGTCCCGCATGGCGTGGTGCTGCCGGATGTACAGCGAGAGGTCCGCCATGCGCTTTCCATACGTTTCGTTAAAGGCAAGGGGGCCGGGGCCCAGGTTCCGGGCAACCACTTCCTGGATGCGTTCGACGGCGGCCGCGACGGTGCCACGGACGCGCAGCGCCTCGCTCCACGCACCGGAGCCGGACAGTTCGCCGGCGTCGATCCGTTCCGCCGTTTTCGCCAGGTACCCGGCCACAGCAGTGATGATCCGGTCCGTTTCGCCCAGGTGGGCCAGTGCGATCTGGTCCGGTTCCCGCCCGTTGTCCGCGGCGGCGGCCAGCATGGAGCTGAAGTCACGGGCTACGGCAACGGCTCCGCCGAACCAGCAGGCCGCAACGCCCATGCCGCCCCATGCGAAGCCCGGGCGCTGGAAGTACCATCCCGTCCCGCCCACGGGCACGGCGCTGACGCCGTCGAAGTGAACGGTGCCGCTGGGGATTTCGCGCAGGCCCCGGCTGGTCCACTGCGGCGTCTCGCAGGAGACCCCGGGCGCGTGCAGGTCGACGGCAAAGGCTGCCCTGCCGCCGGACGGCCCTCCGGACCCGGTTTCGCCGGATGCCGGGTCTCCGGCCGCCAGGTGGGCGGTCAGCACGGCGCCGTCCAGCTGGGACGCCAGCGAACACCATGGCTTGGAACCGTTCAGGATGTACTTCCCGGAGCCGTCCGCCGTGGCCTCGAGCCGCATGCCCGGCCCCTCCGCGGCGAACACGCCCCATGCTCCGTCGGTGGTCCGGTCCGTGGCTCCGTCACCAGGTTCTTCGCCGGCCTGCGCAAGGATGGCGACGGCGTCAAGGTGCGGTTCGAGCACCCGGCCGGCGGCCACGTCCACGGCGGTTACGGACGCCAGCAGTTCCCACAGCCCGGCCGTGTTGCCTTCTCCCGGCCGCGGCGCCGTCCGTCCGATGTCCCGCGCCAGTGACAGCAGCGCCGGCACGTCTCCCACCGCGTCACGCACCGCCGCCAGCAACGGAGCCGGGACGTCCGGGCTATCGACGGCGTCCGAGCTGTCCAGGGCGTCCGGGCCGGCACTGATCCGCACCGCCCGGGGTGGTGGCTCGTGCTGTTGCTGGGGTTGCGGCTGAAACGAACTTCGGTTCGTCACACGCTGGTTCGAACCATGCCTATCGGGATCCATTCCGCCTGCCGCTGCGTTCAGTTCTCGTCCGGCACGGTGACGGAGGCCGCCGCGGTCATGGTCTCGGCGTTGACCATCCAGGCCAGTTGCTCCAGCCGCGAGATCCCGGCGTGGAGCAGGTCGGCGCTGGTGGGATCTTCCTCGTCCACCTCGTCATGGACGTCCCGCATGGTCTTCACGGTGCGCTCCAGACGGGCGGTGATCAGTTTGACGGCGTCCTTCGTGGAGGTGAGTCCTTCCGGGAACTGCTCCAGCCGGGTCTCACCGGATACCGTGGTGCTCCGGCCGTCGGGCAGGGCATGGAGGGCGCGCATGCGTTCGGCCGTTTCATCCGCGAACAGCCGGACGCTGGTGACGATTTCATCGAGCTGCAGGTGGAGGTCGCGGAAGTTGGTCCCCACGATGTTCCAGTGGGCCTGCTTGCCCTGCACGTGAAGTTCGATCAGGTCCGTGAGGACCATTTGGAGATTGCTGGCAAGGGTCGGTGAAGCCTTCATTTCTTCCTCCACTCCGTGCGATGCGGACGGGTTCGTCCGGCTCTAGCTTATTCTAAGCATACTTAGCATCTTGCCGGAGGACGTCACTTGACCAGCGCCAGCGCGAAGCCGTCCCAGCCCTTCGACCCCACGGTCTGCATGACCGTTCCGTCCAGCCGAGGGTCCGCGCCCATCATTTCCAGGGCGGTGATGATTCCCGGTGCGTTGATCTCGTCCATGGACGGATCGAGCAATGCGCCCTCCCACACCACGTTGTCCATCACGATCACAGTGCCCGGCCGGCCCAGCCGGATGGCCCATTCCAGATAGTGCGGGTTGTTTTCCTTGTCAGCGTCGATGAAGACGAAATCGAAGGGTCCGCGGCCGTCACCCTGCAGCCCCGGAAGGGTGTCCAGCGCGGCCCCCACACGGATGTCCACTTTGTGCCCGACGCCCGCGGCGTCCACGTTCCGGCGCGCCACGCGGGCATGTTTGGGGAGGTATTCGCACGTGACGAGGTCGCCGTCGTCGGGCAGTCCCTGCGCCATCCAGATGGTGCTGAAGCCCGCCAGCGTACCGATCTCCAGCACGCGCCGGGCGCCCGAAAGCTGCACCAGCAGCTTGAGGAGCTTCCCGGCGTTCGGCGCCACCTCTATGGGCGGCATGCCGGCGTCGGCGGCGGAGGTGACCGCCCGCGTGAGCGGACTGTCGGGACGGACCACGACGTCGGTCAGGAACGTCTCCACGGACACCCACTGGGGTTCGGGCCGGTGCTCAATCATGGGCACAGTCTCGCAGTTGGCGCTGCTCCGTGGGAAGGAAAGCGACGCAGAAAAGGTGAAGCGGAAATCAGCCGGCGTCGGCGATGGCGTTTTCCAGCCGCTCCACTTTGCCGGTCAGCTCGCCCGAATACCCGGGGCGGATGTCCGCCTTGATCACCAGCGACACGCGGCTGCCGAACCGGCCCACGGCCTCCGTGGCCGCCTTGACCACGGCGAACACCTCATCCCACTCACCTTCGATGGTGGTGAACATGGAATCCGTATGGTTGGGCAGCCCGGAGTCCCGGACAATCTTAACGGCGGCAGCGACGGCGTCGTGGACTGAGGCATCAGCGGATGCTGAAGCGGATTCGGCGGTGGGTGCGACAGCGGAGACGGCGCCGGAATCGCCGGCCGGACGGGGCGGCTGGCCGGACGGCGCAACGGAGAATGCGAGCAACATGGACCCAGTCTGCCACATGGAAATTCCTCGATATATTCGTCATATACGGGTACATTCGCCGCTACCAATCAGTAACCCGGGCCCTCAGCCCCAGCGTTGCTAACCTTGAAAAATGAACCTCGCAGTGGAACGCAAGCCCCTCCGTGCGGATGCTGCGCGCAATGTGGACAAGATCATTACCGCCGCCCGCAAGTGCTTCCGTGAATATGGCCCGGACGTGCCCTTGCAGACCATCGCCGTCACGGCCGGCGTGGGACCAGCAACCCTCTTCCGGAACTTCGCGGACAAGGAACAGCTGGTCCTGGCCGCCCTCAACCGCCAGCTCCGCCTGATGGTGGACCCGGTGATCGACGACGCCCTGGCCGGACCTGATGCCGCCGACGGGCTGTTCCGCGTGATCGATGCGCTGATGGCAGCGGCCAGCGAGGATGCCAACCTGCTCGGCGCCGTTGCCGGACGCCGCGGCCTGCTGACCGGAATTACCGGCAGCCTCTTTGAGTCCGTGGCCGTCCTGCTGGGCCGCGGCCAGGCTCAGGGAACCCTGCGCACCGACATCTCCATGACCGACGTCATCCGCCTGCTGGCGATGCTGATCGGTGTTGTGGACACCATGGAAGCCGGATCCGACGCCTGGCGGCGCCCCGTGGCGCTGGTGGAGGACGCCATCCGCACGGAACGCCCCCGCCGGCCGCTGCCGCCCCAGTTGCCCCTGCCGGGCACGGCCTTCGATTCAATCATCCTGCCCTGATTCGTCCTCCGGCCGGTCCCTGTCTTCGTGCGGCCGGTCTTCCTGCAGCCGGCCGGCATCCTCGGACCCGCGGCTGTAAGGCGCCCTGCCGTCGGTGGCTTTAATCTCGTCCAGGCGTTCGTTCAGGGCGTGGCCCAGGATGTCGCGCTGCAACGCGGGCAGCGCGATGGCGCCATGGATGTAGGCCTCAATTTCAAACTGTCCCGCAATGCCGCCAATGCTGAAATACCTCAGCCACAGGTCTTCAATGCGCATGTCAGTGTTCCGGAGCAACTCCTCAAAGCGAAGTCTTTGCTCATCTTCGTCCTTGCCCAGGGCCAAAGCGCACCCCCGCTCACCGGGCCGGCCGGGTAGAGGACACCAGCTCGGCGGACACGTCACGCAGCGACCTTTTCGACCGCCGTGACTCCATCAGGAGGTCCTGCATGGCCGTGTCCTCGTCCAGTCCGTGCCGGGCATTGACCAGGAAAATGGTGGCCTGCGCTGCGAAGAGTTCCAAGAGGCGAACGGTGGCGTGATTGAAGCTGTCCTCCTGGCGGGCGTAGAGCTTGACGGCGCCCAGGGCGGACTCGCCGGCGATCAACGGTGTACTGACGGAGGACCGGAGCCCCAATCCTGCCGCTGCGTCGGCCCATTCGGGCCAGCGCCCATCACTCCGGGCATCATGGACCAGCACCGGTTCGCCGCTGGCCCACGCCAGGAGGCAGGGCCCTTGGCCCAGATCGTACTGGCGCGCGTCGGCCGCCTGCACCAGTGAATTGGAGGCACTCGCCGTGTGTTTCCGGCCGTCCGCGTCTATCAGCGTGACGCCGGCACCAGCGGCACCGGGAACTGCAGCTTCCGCGGCGGCGGTGATCAGCTCAAGGGCCCGGGAGACCGTCTCCTCTGTCAGCAGGAGCTCGGTTGCACGGGCAAAGACCGCCGCCAGCTCATCGGCGAGGGGCAGCTTCACCGCCATGGCCGGACACGTTCCACTGCTTGCCGCCCTTCGCGCGTCTGACTAGAACTGTTTAAAGCATAGCCATGGGTACGTCCCCGGCCGTGGAAACGGGCGGCTCCCGGCGTCATGTCGAACGTATGCAGCACGTCCTGCAGTCGTTACGCAACGTACTGGCCCGGCCGGGTCACTCGGCCGGATTGTGGCCGGACCCGCCCTTGTCCGGAGTCTCCCTTTCCGTGGCAGCACCCTCCGGAGCGGCCCCGCTTGCGGGCTCCCCGCCCTCATTCTGCCCGTCCTCATGGGCAGCTCGCGTCTCCCGCTGGTGGGCTTTCATGTGTTCCTCGTGCAGGTGGTCCGCTTCCTGCAGATGCTGCTGGAGCTTCTCTTCGGCGTCCCTGCGGCGGCGGGACATCTCACGCATTTCACGGGTGGATTCGGACCCCGGCGAGGGCACATAGGGCCTCGACTTGGAGTCTTTTTCGGCAGCAGGAACGGCGGGCGCTTGTTCTTCGCTCATATTCGAATCCTGCCACACCACGTGCTTCGTCACTAGGGCCTACTGGCCGTGGTCAGTTCCAGCCAAGCAGCCGGAGCCCGGCGGCCGCGCCGGCACCGGCCAGGACCACCACCAGGAACGGAGCCCGGAACCACAGGGCGATTCCGGCCGCAGCCAAAGCGCCCAGCCGGGCATCGAGTGCCAGCGACTGGCCCGACGCCACAGCGTTCACCATGGTGAGCGAGGCCAGCAGTCCGATGGTCATGGTGCCCGCAATCCGGGACGTCCGCGGGTTGCGCAGCAGGCTGGCAGGAACCAGGTAGCCCACCAGTTTCCAGGCGTAGCCAAGGAGGCAGGCAAGCAGCAGCCACAGCCAAAGGTTCATTGTCCACCTCCCGAACGCGGAAGCCTGCGGGGGTTCGGGTGCCCGTGCTGGTGCCCGTGCTGGTGCTCGTGCTGGTGCTCGTCGTGCCGGTGCTCGGCATAGGGGTCCACATCCGGCTCCAGTCCCTCGTTGCTGCGGCCGTGGCTGAACCAGCCGATCGCGGCCGCCACGAAGGCCGCGATCAGGATGGGAATTCCCGCAGGCACGAAGGGCACGGCCAGTACCGTGGCCAGGGCGCACACCACGGCGATGGCCACCGGCTCGCGGCCCTTGAGCCGCGGCCAGAGCAGGCCGAGGAAAGCCGCCACCGCGGCGCCGTCGAGCCCCCATTGTTTGGGGTCACCCAGTGCGCTTCCGGCCAGTGCCCCCACGGCAGTGAACACGTTCCAGAGCACAAAGATGCCGATGCCCGCGGTCCAGAATCCCCGCTTTTGCTCGGCCGGGTCCGTTTGCCCGGTGCTGGTGGCTGTTGATTCGTCGATAGTGACGTGGGCCGCGGCGAACTTGCGCCACCCGCGCGGCTGCAGCAGCGCGTTGAGCTGCATGCCGTAAATGCCGTTGCGCATTCCCAGGAGCGTGGCCGCCCCCATGGCAGCCACTCCTGATCCGCCGCCCGCCACCACGCCGATGAATGCGAACTGCGAACCGCCGCTGAACAGCAGCAGGCTCAGAGCCATGGTCTGCCAGAAATCCAGCCCGGACGTGACGCCGAGTGCCCCGAACGAAATCCCGTACAGCCCGGTGGCGATGCTGATGGACAGACCCACCCGCACGGCCGGAGACTGCAGGAGCTTCACTGCTGGCGCCGGGCGGCCTGGCCCGGTTTGCGCAGGCTCCAGGCCCAGGCGATCAGCGGCAGCTGCAATGGCAGCCGCGCGGTATGCACTTTCCGCTGCGCCGCAGTTCCGGCCGGGCCGTACGCGCGGCGCAGTGCATCGGCGTGCCCGGCAAGGAACGCCGTAAACATTGCGGTAACGCCCCACGCGGCGGCCGGGCGGGTTGCCGGGATCAGGAGCCCGACGGCGGCGCCCGCCTCGAGCAGTCCGCTGAACGCCACCCATTCATCCCTGGTCATCACGGCAAACGCACCGTTTGGCCGTTCGCCGGTATCGTCACGGCACAGGACATCGGGAACCACCTGGTGGAAGAACGCAGGGTCGCGGAAGTGCTTCATGGCGCTGGTCAGCAGCAGTGCGCCCATCGCAGCCGCTGAGAGAGTCTGGGTGGCCCGGCCGGACCAGGTGAATGGCATGGATCCATGCAACCACAGCCGCAGACGCGCCGGGTAACTGCGGGCGTCACGCAGGAACAGGACCTTTCGCCCGGGTCAGGGACAGGCAACCGGGCGTAGCTTTGTGATTATGAGCAGCGTGGTGGAAATGGCCGGCGTCGTGAAGCGTTTCGGAAGCGTCACTGCCCTCGACGGCCTCGACTTCAGTGTGGCGGCGGGCGAAGTGCACGGCTTCCTGGGTCCCAACGGATCCGGCAAGTCCACTACGTTGCGGCTGCTCCTGGGCATGCTCCGGGCCAACTCCGGGTCAATCCGGGTGCTGGGCCTGGATCCCTGGCACGACGTTGCCACCCTGCACCGCCGGCTGGCCTACGTGCCAGGGGACGTTGCCCTCTGGCCTAACCTGACCGGCGGGGAGGTGATCGACCTGCTGGGCCGGCTCCAAGGCGGACAGGACCGTGCCCGGCGGGACGCCCTGCTGCAGACTTTCGACCTTGACCCCACCAAGAAGTCACGCACCTATTCCAAGGGCAACCGGCAAAAGGTTGCGCTGGTGGCGGCCCTGGCCACGGACGCCGAGCTCTTCCTGCTGGACGAGCCCACCAGCGGCCTGGACCCGTTGATGGAAGATGCCTTCCGGGGCTGCGTCCGTGAGCTGCGCGGGCAGGGCCGCACAGTCCTGCTGAGCAGCCACATCCTGAGCGAGGCCGAGGCCCTCTCGGACCGGGTCAGCATCATTCGCGCCGGCAAGGTGGTGGAGTCCGGGCCCCTGGAGCAGCTGCGGCACCTGACGCGCACGTCGGTCACGGCCGACGTCGTCCGCGTGCCCCTTGGCCTGGACCTCCTTCCCGGCGTCCACGACGTTGTGGTGACGAACCACCGTGTCACCGCCCAGGTGGACCCCGCTGGGCTGGGGCCGTTCCTGCAGGCCCTGACGGCTGCCGGTCTGCAGTCGCTGACCAGCCAGCCGCCCACCCTGGAGGATTTGTTCCTGCGCCACTACGGCCCGGCAGGATCGTTCGAAGCGGCCCGGCGATGACCGGCACCACGCCCGGAACCAAAGCCCGGACGCCCGCCACCACGCCGTCCGGGTCCGTGACCGGCACGCTGGCCGGAACCGGTGTCCTGGTCCGGCTTGGCCTGCGGCGGGACCGCTGGCTGCTGCCGCTCTGGATAGCGGGATTCGCTCTGGTTGCTTACTCGACAGCAGTGGCCGGCGCCGAGCTGTACCCGGACGCGGCCAGCCGGGTGGAGGCCTCCACCGCGCTGAATGCCACGGCATCCATGGTGGCGCTCTTTGGCCGGATCTACGACCCCGCCTCGCTCGGCGCCCTTTCCCTCATCAAATACACCGCCTTTATGACGGCCATCCTTGCGGTCCTCATGGTCATCCTCACCATCCGGCACACGCGGGGGGACGAGGAGAGCGGACGGCTGGAACTGCTGGGTGGGGGCCGGCTGGGACGCGACGCGCCGCTGGTGTCCGCACTGGCCATCAGCTTTGCCGCCAGCATCCTGACCGGGCTGTTTTCTGCGGCTGCCCTCGCCGTCGGCGGTTTGCCCGGGAACGGGTCACTCGCCTTCGGTCTGGGCTGGGCAGCCACGGGGATGGCGTACAGCGCGGTGGCGGCCCTGGCGGCCCAGCTCACGGCCAGCGCCCGCGCCGCCACCGGGTTCAGCATCGGAGTCATCGCCGTGACCTACGGGCTGCGGGCGGTGGGCGACCTCGCCGAGCCCGGCCCGTCGGTATGGTCCTGGCTGTCACCCATCGGGTGGAACCAGCAGATCCGTGCCTACGCCGGTGACCACTGGTGGGTGCTTTCGCTACCCTTGGCGCTCTGCGCTGCGCTGGTGCCCGTCGCGTTCTTCCTGCGGTCCCGGCGCGACCTCGGCGCCGGCCTTCGCGATGAGCGGCCGGGCCCCGCACGCGGACACCTGTCGGGCGTGCTGGGCCTCGCCGTGCGGCTGCAGTACCGCGTCCTGGTGGCGTGGTGCGTGGCGTTCGTGCTTTTTGGCGTGGTGATCGGCTCGCTGGTCGGCAATGTGGCGGACTTCCTGAGTTCCCCCGGCGCCCAGGACCTGATGCGGGCGCTGGGCGGTCCGCAGGCCCTGACGGATGCGTTCCTCGCTGCCGAGATCAGCATCATGGGCGTCATCGCGGCCGCGTATGGCATCTCCGCGGCCAACCACCTCCGCAGCGAGGAGGCTGCCGGGCACACCGAGGCCCTGCTGGGCACTGCCACCACCCGCATCCGCTGGGCCAGCAGCCACTACAGCGTGGCACTGGCCGGCGTTGCGCTGCTGCAACTGCTGACCGGCGTCTCCATCGGCATCGGGGCTGCCGCCGCCGTCAATGACGTGGACCTTGTTGCCCGGTCCACCGTGGCGGCGCTGGCCCAGATTCCGGCTGCCTGGGTTCTCACCAGCGCCGCACTGGCGGTGTTCGGCTGGGCACCTCGCCTGGCCGGAGCCGTCTGGGTGCTCCTGCTGGGGCTCATCGCGCTGGGTGAATTCGGAGTGCTCTGGAACGCTCCGGAATGGCTGATGGACCTCTCGCCGTTCCGGCATACCCCGCTGCTTCCGGTGGATGCCGAGTCAGTTCCGGCGCTGGTTGCCCTCACGGTAGCCGCGGCAGTCCTTGGCGCGCTGGGCTACGCCGGCTGGCGGCGCCGCGACCTTGAGGCATGAGCTGCGCTTGATGAGGCGTGAGCTGCGCTGATGAAGCGTGAGCTGCGCTGACCAGGGCAGTCCCCGCGGCCGAACCGGCTGTTCAGCCGACGGGATGGCTGCTCTCGGCGAGCCGGGCCAGCACCTGCGCCGGCCGGTTGGTGGTGATTTCGTGGATGCCCAGCTCCTGGCACAGCGCCACGTCCCGGTCCGAATCGACAGTCCACACCCTGAACCTCCGGCCGGAATCCAGCCAGCGCTTCACGGTGCGGGCGTGCTCCCGGACGTAGTTGATGCCCGGTCCGGCCAGCCTCACTTCGCAGTCATTCAGGATCCGTTCGCCTTCCACCTGGGCGGCCCGCATGACGTTCGCCACGGCCCCGCCTGTGATGAGTCCCAGGCCCAGTTCCTCACGGATTTCCTCCGCGTTGATGTCGTCCACCAACTGGCAGACGAACTCGGCGGGCACGGTCTTGAGCAGGTGCTTGACGGCGTCCGGGCTGAAGCTCATGAAGGAGACGCTGATGTTGTCCACCCGGGAGGTAAGGGGATCCCACCCTTCCGCTTCCAGCACCTCCAGCACGCGGTCCTCCAGCTGCAGCAGGTAGGGGCTGGGATGCTTGAGCTCAATGGCGAGTCCGATCTCCCGTCCCGCCTTCCGGAGGACGTCCAGCAGTTCCGGCAGCGTCAGCAACTGGTCGAACTTCCCTCCGTATTCAAGCGGGATGCGGGCGCCCTTCCACGAGGAAAAGTCCAGCAGCCGCAGTTCCTCGAGGGTCCGGTCCGCCACAGGTCCGGTGCCGTCCGAGGTGCGGTCCAGGTTGGCGTCATGCAGCAGGACTACATGCTGGTCCCGGGTGAGGTGGACGTCGCATTCCACGCCGTCGGCGCCGTCCGCAATCGCCTGCAGGTAGGCGGCCCGGGTGTGCTCGGCGAAGGCGGCGCTGGATCCCCGGTGGGCGTAGACCAGCGGCCGGGTGAAGGCGGACTCGTCGGTAGTCATGGTGACACGTTAGCGGACGCCCGCGGCGGATGCGGGACTAGGCTGGGCACATGCAGGTGAACAGTGAACAAACCACCCGTCCCGCTGCAACCCGACCCCCGCATGCCGGCACGCCAGGTGCCGGTTCCGGCGCCGGTGCCGGTGCCGCCGTCGTCGACCGTGGCCTGGGCGGTGACGCCGAAAAGGCGGCCGCCCTGCGGAAGATGAAGCTGCTGGCGCTGAGCCTGCTGATTGTCATGGCGGTGATTTTCGTCTTTGCCTTCGCACTGCAGAAGCAGTACCCCTGGCTGGAATACGTGCGTGCCGCGGCGGAGGGCGGGATGGTGGGCGCCCTCGCGGACTGGTTCGCCGTGACGGCGCTGTTCAAGTACCCCATGGGGATCAAGATCCCGCACACCGCCATCATTCCGCGCCGCAAGGACCAGATCGGCGCCTCGCTGGGTGAGTTCGTGGAGACCAATTTCCTCTCCGAACAGGTGGTCCAGGAGAAGCTCGCCTCCGTGGACATCGCGCGGAAGGCCGGCGCGTGGCTGTCCGGTCCCGGCGGCGCCGAGCGCGTGGCCAAGGAGGGTGCCGCCGTCATCCGCGGTGCGTTCAAGGTACTGAACGACGACGACGTCCAGGCCGTGATCGAGTCGATGGTCCGAAAGCACCTGCTCACTCCGCCGTGGGGCCCTCCGGTGGGCAGGCTCGCCGAGCGGATCTTCGCCGACGGGCACCACCACACACTGGTGGACCTGCTGGTGGACCGGACCGTGGACTGGGTCCGGGACAACCACGAGACCGTCAGCAGGCTGGTGTCGGACCGGTCCCCGCAGTGGGTTCCGCAGTTCGTGGACGGGCTCGTGGGAGACAAGGTCTATGTGGAAATCCTGAAGTTCACCAAGGCTGTGCAGTCCGACCCGCAGCACCAGGTCCGGCAGTCCATCGACACCTACCTCACCTCGCTCGCGCAGGACCTGCAGCACGACCCCGTGATGATCGCCCGTGCCGAAGGGATCAAGGCGCAGGTGCTGGGCGACCCCGAGGTCCGCGAACTGGCATCCCGCACGTGGGGCACTATCAAGGCTGCGCTGCTCAGCGCCGTCGACGATCCGCACAGCGAACTGACCGTGAAGTTCAAGGCCGCCGTGCACGACTTCGGCACCCGGCTCGTGGTTGACCCCGAGCTGGCCGGGAAGGTGAACGCGTGGATCGGAGACGCCGCGGGCTACCTGGTGAAGACCTACCGCTCCGACATCGCGGGGGTGATCACGGAGACCGTGGCGCGCTGGGATGCCGAGGAGACCTCACGGAAGATCGAGCTGCAGGTGGGCAAGGACCTGCAGTTCATCCGGATCAACGGCACCGTGGTGGGCGCCCTGGCCGGCCTGGCCATTTTCACGGCGGCGCACCTGGCCTTCGGCTGACCCCCCAAGCGCGAGCGGACACTTAAGCACCCCTTCGAAGGGCCGCAAGTGTCCGTTCGCGCGCTCTGAACCCGCGCTATGCCGGTACCGCCTTTGCCTTGGCCCGACCCTGGACTGCGAAAACCGTGAACACGAGTGCCACAAGCGCCGTAACCACCAGCAGGAGCAGCCCGATCGAGTAGCTGTGGGTGGCGGCGTCGTACGTTGCCCCCATCACCAGCGGCGGAAAGTAGCCGCCGAGGCCGCCCGCAGCGCTGACCACACCGCTGATGCTGCCCACTTTTCCCTGCGGTGCCAGCACACCCACCCAGGCGAACACCCCGCCCGTGCCCAGTCCGAGGGCCGCCGCCATGGCGACGAAGGTCAGGCCCGCCGGGACCTCGCCGTCGGGCTGCAGGTTCACCACCCACGCCAGGACGGCGACGGCGGACAGCGAAACGATCACCACCGGCTTGGGCCCGAACTTGTCCGCGAGCACGCCGCCCACCGGCCGTGCCAGCACTGCGGCGAGCGCAAACCCGGCCGTGCGGGCGCCGGCGCCGCTCGGATCGAAGCTGTACACGTCCCGCAGGTACGTGGGCAGGTAGGTGGCAAAGGAGACGAACCCGCCGAAGACGACGGCGTAGAGGAAGCACATCTTCCACGTCACCGGCGTCCTGGCGGCGTCCAGGAGCTTGGGCAGCACGGGAGCGTTGTTGCGGGTCCAGCCCGGGGATTCCCTCATCAGGAACCAGACCATGGCAGCCATCACGGCAAGGACACCGGCGATCAGCAGGTGCGTGGGGAAGTACCCGATCGCGGCGACGAGCCGGGGATTCAGGAAGGCGGCCAGCGCCGTGCCGCCCATGCCGGCGCCAAAGACACCGGTGGCGAAGCCCCGCCGGGAGGGCTCGTACCAGGCGCTGACAAACGGGATTCCGACGGCGAAGACGGTTCCGGCGACGCCGAGCAGCAGGCCGGCGCCCAGCACCAGCGGGAAGGAACTGAGGAGGCCGCCGACGGACACCAGCAGAATGGGCAGGATGGAGGCGAGCAGCACGAACGTAAACATGGCCCGGCCGCCGTACCGGTCCGTCAGGGTACCGACGACGATCCGCCCCAGCGAGCCGACGAACACCGGCATGGCCACCAGGACGCCCGTGGTGGCCGGGTTCAGCTGCAGGTTCTGGGTGTAGAAGGCGCCGAGCGTGGCCACGGAATTCCATGCCCAGAAGCCCGCCACGGACGCTGCGGTGGCCAGTACCAGGTTCCTGGTCCGGCCTGTGGAGGCGGACGTCGGGGATGGTGCGGTTCCAGCCACTGTGCGCTCCTTTGGTTTCAGCAGGCTCCGGTTTCAGCGGGCCTTGGTCTCAGCCGGTCAGTTCAACGGTTACGGGTGTCCCTGTCCCGGGTTCCCACCGGCGCCCAGCCGCGCCGGGTGACGGCGTCCCGCGAGCGGTAGACGATGTAGGGCCGGAAGAGGTAGTGCAGCGGAGCCGTGAAGGCATGGACCAGCCGGGTGAACGGCCAGATGACAAAGAGGGCCATGCCCACCAGGGTGTGCAGGTGGAAGGAGAACGGCGCCGCCGCCATGGCGGCCACGTCAGGTTGGAGGACAAACAGCGAGCGGAACCACGGGGCCACCGTCTCGCGGTAATTGTGCCCGTGTTCGCCTTCGAAAACGCTGGCCAGCGTGGTCCAGAGCCCGAACACGATGGCGGCGGTGAGCACCACGTACATGGTCTTGTCGTTCGTGGTGGTGGCCATGAACACCGGCCCGGTGGTGCGGCGGCGGTAGATCAGCAGGATGATCCCGCCGAGGGTCCCCACCCCCGCAATGCCGCCCACGAAGAGGGCATTGAAGTGGTAGAAGTCCTGGCTCATGCCCACGGCCTGGGTCCACGCCATCGGAATCACCAGGCCGAAGAAGTGCCCGGCGATCACTGCCAGCAGGCCGAAATGGAACAGCGGCGAGGCGATCCGGAGCAGCTTCGATTCGTACAGCTGGGAGGACCTGGTGGTCCAGCCGAACTGGTCGTACTTGTAGCGCCACACCAGGCCGCCCACCAGCACCACCACCATGACGTACGGCAGGACGCCCCAGAGCACGGTGTCCAGTGCTGAAATTTCAACGGCGGATCCGGGCTCGGCTTCGAATGCCGGCATGGTCAGGCCCCCTTCACGGGCAACAGTCGGGGATCGTAGGGATCCAGGCCCACGGCTTCGGTGGGCGGGCCGTAGCCGGCCATCCGCATCACCGCCTGCTCGTCCGCGGGCGATTTCCCGGGCAGGGTGGCGCAGACGGCCTGCAGGATCCGCGCGTGCGGCAGCTCGTCCCGCAGCAGCCCGAAACGCAGCATTTCCAGGCTCGCCCGGAAGCGGGTGAGCAGATCCCGCCCGGCCGCCAGATCCACCACCGCGGCGTATTCGAGGACCATCGGCAGGTAGTCCGGGAGTTCACCGTGGGTGTCCACCAGGATGTCGCTTTGCCGGTACGTTTTCTTGAAGTTGCCCAGCACCTCGCCGCGGCGCCGGGTGTCCCCGTCCGTCCAGTAGCTGAGGTGCAGGGCGTGGCGCTTGCCGAGGTCGAATTCGCGCACATAGTGAGCCTGCACCTCCATGGGCGGCGTGGATTCCAGCAGGTCCAGCACCCCGGCGAAGTCCGGCAACGCGCCCGGGAACTCGCCCAGCGCGGCCCGCATGAGGGGGACCCTGCTGATCAGTTCCTCATCCGGGTAGGACAGGCACCAGGCCGCCGCGAGGTAGACCACCTGTTCGCGCCGGCTCATGGCTGCTCCCCCGGGGAATGCTTCTCCGGAAGCAACCCTTTGTCCGGGAAAAGCCCCGGAGGCGCCCCCGTGCCGTCCCAGTTCAGGAGGTTCACCCTGCCGCGCAAACTGGTTTCCCCGGGCGCAGACTCGGAGGTCTGCCGGTCGCGGAGGGCGTTGAAGGTTTCCACCGCCACGGGGACCGGGCGGCCGCTGGCCTCGCCGAAGTGGGCGGTATCCTGCATGCCCGGGCCGCCCTCGAAGTCCAGCGAGCAGCCCATCTCCTCGAGGTCATGGGCCTGTTCCACGTGGGCCTTGGGGATGACGTAGCGCTCGTCGTACTTCGCGATCGCCATCAGCCGGTACATCTCGTACATCGTCTGGCCGTCCATGCCCACCGCTTCCGGGATGGAATCGTCCGGGTCGTTGCCCAGGCTGATGCCGCGCATGTAGGAGCGCATCGCCGCAAGCTTCTTCAAGACGGCGGTGACCCGCTCCGCGTCCCCGGCCGTGAACAGTTCCGCGAGGTATTCCACCGGGATGCGCAGCGCCTCAATGGCGCCGAAAAGGTTGCCGTGATCCTCGCCGTCGTGCCCTTGATCCCGCAGCAGGTCCACCACGGGTGAGAGCGGCGGCACGTACCAGACCATGGGCATGGTCCGGTATTCCGGGTGCAGCGGCAGCGCCACCTTGTAGACCTTGGCGAGGGCATACACCGGTGAGCGCCGGGCGGCATCGATCCAGTCCTCCGGAATGTCCTGGGCGCGGGCTGCGGCCTGGACGGCGGGGTCGTTCGGGTCCAGCAGCACGTCCATCTGGGCGTCGTAGAGTTCCCGGGGGTCCGTGACGGCGGCCGCTGCGGTGACGGCGTCGGCGTCGTACAGGAACAGCCCCAGGTACCGCAGCCTGCCCACACAGGTCTCCGAGCAGACCGTGGGCAGCCCCACCTCCACCCGCGGGTAGCAGAAGGTGCACTTCTCGGCCTTGCCCGTTTTGTGGTTGAAGTAGATCTTCTTGTACGGACAGCCGGTGACGCACTGCCGCCAGCCGCGGCATTTGTCCTGGTCCACCAGCACGATTCCGTCCTCCACGCGCTTGTAGATCGCGCCGGAGGGACAGGAGGCCATGCAGGACGGGTTCAGGCAGTGCTCGCAGATCCGCGGCAGGTAGAACATGAAGGTCTGCTCATAGGCGAACTTGATCTTGTCCTCGGACTCGCGCCTGACCTTCTCCACGATCGGGTCCAGGTGGCCGTTCTCGGAGGAGCCGCCCAGGTCGTCATCCCAGTTCGCGGACCAGGTGATTTTGGTGTCCTTGCCGGTGATCAGGGACTTGGGCCGGGCCACCGGGAAGTCGTCGCCCAGCGGCGCGTCCACGAGGGTCTTGTAGTCGTAGGTCCACGGCTCGTAGTAGTCCTTGAGCTCGGGCTGGACGGGGCTGGCGAAGATTCCCAGGAGCTTCTTCACCCGGCCGCCGGCCTTCAGCACCAGCTTGCCGCGCTTGTTCAGCACCCAGCCGCCGTGCCATCTTTCCTGGTCCTCGTAGCGGCGCGGGTAGCCCTGGCCGGGCCTGGTCTCCACGTTGTTGAACCAGACGTATTCGGTGCCCGCACGGTTCGTCCAGGCCTGCTTGCAGGTCACGGAACAGGTGTGGCAGCCGATGCACTTGTCCAGGTTCATGACCATGCCCATTTGAGCCATGACACGCATCAGTACTGCACCTCCTGGGAACGACGGCGGACGGTGGCCACCATGTCGCGCTGGTTTCCGGTGGGGCCGAGGTAGTTGAACGCGTAGGCCTGCTGGGCGTAGCCGCCGATCAGGTGCGAGGGTTTGACCAGCAGCCGGGTCACCGAGTTGTGGATGCCGCCGCGGCGTCCCGTGGCCTCGGACTTCGGGACGTCGATGGTGCGTTCCTGCGCGTGGTGGACGTAGACCACGCCGGCCGGCATCCGGTGGCTGACGATGGCCCGGGCCACCAGGACGCCGTTGATGTTCAAGCATTCCACCCAGTCGTTGTCCTTAACCTCGATGGCCTCGGCGTCGGCGGGGCTCATCCACACCGTGGGGCCGCCGCGGGACAGCGAGAGCATCAGCAGGTTGTCCTGGTACTCGGAGTGGATGGACCACTTGGAGTGCGGGGTGAGGTACCTGACCACCACCTCCATGGCACCGTCCCGGCCGAGTTTTGGTTCACCGAAGAGCCGGTGCATGTCCAGCGGCGGACGGTAGATCGGCAGGGCCTCGCCGATGTCGATCATCCAGTCATGGTCGAGGAAAAAGTGCATCCGGCCGGTCAGGGTGTGGAAGGGCTTGAGCCGTTCGATGTTGATGGTGAACGGCGCGTAGCGGCGGCCGCCCGTTTCGGAGCCGGACCATTCCGGAGAAGTGATCACCGGGACCGGCCCGGCCTGGGTCTGGGCGAAGGTGATGAATTTTTCCTCCGAGCCCTCGGAGAGGTCGGCGAGTTTCCGGCCGGTGCGGACTTCCAGGTCCTTGAAACCCTGCACGGACAGCGCGCCGTTGGTGGTGCCGGAGAACGCCAGGATGGCCTCGGCCATTTTCGCGTCTGTGTCCATGGCCGGCCTGCCGTCCGCGGCGCCGCCGAGCATCACGCCGTTGGAGCGGCTGAGCCGCTCCAACGGCCCTGCCAGTTTGTAAGTGACGTTCTTGACCGTGAAGCCGAGCTTGTCGGCCAGGGGCCCGACGGCGGCCAGCTTGTCCGCGATGGCCGTGTAGTCCCGCTCCACCACGGAGAAGACGGGCATGTTCTGCCCCGGGACGGCGGGGATGTCCGTCTCCCGCCAGTCCCGCACGATCCCGCCGGGCTGGGCCAGCTGGCCGGGGGTGTCGTGCTGCAACGGCACGCTGACCAGGTCGCGGCGGACGCCCAAGTGGGTCCTGGCCTGCCGGGAGAACTCCCTGGCCAGCAGGTGGAAGGTGTCGAAGTCGGTCTTGGTCTCCCACGGCGGGTCGATCGCCGGACTGAAGGCGTGCACGAACGGGTGCATGTCCGTGGAGGACAGGTCGTGTTTCTCGTACCAGGTGGCGGCCGGGAACACGACGTCGGACAGCAGCGTGGTGGAGGTCATCCGGAAATCAGCGGAGACCAGCAGGTCCAGCTTCCCCTCCGGCGCCTGCTCATGCCACTTCACGTCCCTGGGCATGAGACCCTCGGCGTGGTCCTGGCCCAGGACGTTGTTGTGCGTGCCCAGCAGGTTCCGCAGGAAGTACTCGTTGCCCTTGGCCGAGGAGCCGAACAGGTTGGAGCGCCACAGCACCAGGGTCCGGGGCCAGTTCTCCGGGGCGTCCACGTCCTCGATCGCGGGGTTCAGGGTGCGGTTCTTGAGCGCGTCCGCGATATAGCCGGGCGTATCCGGCGCGGTCCCGGCGGCGACGGCGGCCTCCGCCTCGTCCGCGAGGTCCAGCGGGTTGCGGTCGAACTGCGGGTAGAACGGCATCCAGCCGAGGCGGGCGGACTGGGCCAGCGCGTCCGCGGTGTGCATGCCGTCCAGGGCTCCGGTGGACAGCGGGGACTTCAGCGCATCCGCGGAGTAGCCGTCCTGCCGCCACTGGTCGGTGTGCATGTACCAGTAGCCTGTGCCGATCATGGTCCGCGGCGGGCGTGACCAGTCCAATGCGTTGGCCAGCGAGAGCCAGCCGGTGACCGGGCGGGTCTTCTCCTGCCCCACATAGTGTGCCCAGCCGCCGCCGTTGCGGCCCATGCAGCCGGTCAGCATCACCAGCGCCAGCACGGCCCGGTAGGTGGTGTCGCCGTGGAACCACTGGCAGATCCCGGCGCCCATGATGATCATGGACCGACCCTTGGACTGCTCGGCGTTGCGGGCGAACTCCCGCGCCACCCGGATGCACGCCTGCGCGGGAACGCTGGTGATTTCCTCCTGCCAGGCCGGGGTGTAGGGCGTGGACGCGTCGTCATAGCCGGCGGCCCACTCCCCCGGCAGGCCGTCCCGGCCCACGCCGTACTGGGCCAGCATCAGGTCGAACACGGTGGTGACCAGCTGGCCTTCCACGTCGATGACGGGAACGCCGCGCCGGAGCACGCTCCCTTCCCCGCCGGCGTCCTCGAAGCACGGGAGCAGGATTTCGGCGCTTTCCCCGGACACCTCGCGCAGGGACAACGCGGGCTCGATCCCTTCGAGGTCGAGGTTCCACTTGCCCTCGCCGGTGCCGGAATAACGGAACCCCATGGAGCCGTTGGGGACGGCGGTCCGCCCGGTCTTTTTGTCGAACAGCACGGTGCGGAACGCCGCGTCCTCGGCCCCGGCTTCGGCGGGAAGGTCCCGGGCGGTGAGGAATTTCGACGGCGTTAGCGCGCCGTCGTCGTTCCTTACCAGCCGGACCAGGAACGGCAGGTCCGTGTACCGCCGGACGTAATCGGAGAAGAACGGCACATCCCGGTCCACGAAGAATTCCTTGAGCATGACGTGCCCCATGGCCATGGCCAGCGCGGCGTCCGTTCCGGCCTGGGCGGGGAGCCATTCGTCGGCGAACTTGGTGTTGTCCGCGTAGTCCGGGCTGACGGTGACCACCTTGGTGCCGCGGTAGCGCACCTCGGCCATCCAGTGCGCGTCAGGCGTCCGGGTGACCGGGACGTTGGAGCCCCACATCATGAGGTAGCGCGCGTCCCACCAGTCGCCGGATTCCGGCACGTCCGTCTGGTCACCGAAGACCTGGGGGCTGGCCACGGGGAGGTCCGCGTACCAGTCGTAGAAGGACGTCATCACCCCGCCGATCAGCTGGATGAAGCGGGTCCCCACGGCGTGCGACACCATGGACATCGCGGGGATGGGCGAGAAGCCGGCGCAGCGGTCCGGGCCGTAGGTTTTGATGGTGTTCACGTGAGCGGCCGCTGCGATCTCGACCGCCTCCTGCCAGGAGACGCGCACCAGGCCGCCCTTGCCGCGGGCCTGCTGGTAGCGGCGACGCTTTTCCGGATCACCGGCTATTTCTGCGAAAGCGAGCACCGGGTCGCCGAGGCGGGCCTTCGCTTCGCGGTACATTTCGACGAGGACGCCGCGGGCATACGGGAAGCGGACCCGCGTCGGCGAGTAGGTGTACCAGGAAAAGGCCGCCCCGCGCGGACAGCCTCTCGGTTCGTATTCCGGACTGTCCGGGCCCACTGAGGGGTAGTCGGTCTGCTGCGACTCCCAGGTGATGATGCCGTCCTTGACGTACACCTTCCAGGAGCAGGAGCCGGTGCAGTTCACCCCGTGCGTGGAACGGACCACCTTGTCGTGGCTCCAGCGGTCGCGGTAGAAGATGTCGCCCTTGCGGCCGCCTTCCCGGAACACCGCCCGGCCGTCGTCGGTCTGGTCCCATTTGGTGAAGAAACGGCCCAGCTTCAACATTGCATCTGATGCGGGTCCATCTAACCCCGCATGGGGTCCGGCAGCCATGCCCTCAAGCTAGGTTGCTGCGTGAAGCCCCGGCTAGGGCCGAACGGCACTGGCTCCGCGCGACAGAAGCGCGAACGGACAGTTGAGCACCTGTGGGACGCGTCAAGGAAGGGCCGCACGTGTCCGTTCGCGCTTGAGGAGGCGGACCTGGGAACTACGCGAAGGGTTCGAGCTCCACGCCTGCCGCTTCCAGGGCCTTGCGGATGGCGGCGGCCGTTTCCACCGAGCCCGGAGTGTCGCCGTGGACGCAAATCGAATGGGGCTGCAGCCGGACCACGGTGCCATCGACCGCCTCCACTTCACCGTGGACGGCCAGGCGGACCGCGCGCTCGGCGATCTCCCGGGGGTCCTCGAGCAACGCGCCGTCCGCGGTGCGCGGCAGGAGGGACCCGTCCGGCAGGTAGCCGCGGTCCGCAAATGCCTCATGGAACACGGGGTGGCCGGCTTCCGCGGCGATGGACAGGAGCGCGGACCCCTGCAGGCCGAGGATGGGCAGGCCGGGATCGTAGGCCTGGATGGCGGCCACCACGGCGGAGGCCTGCTCGGCGTCGTGCATGGTGCGTTCGTACAGGGCCCCGTGCACTTTGACGAAGTCCACGGACGCCCCGACGGCGTGCGCCACGCCGTCGAGCGCACCGAGCTGGTAGAGCACGGCCCCGAAGAGGTCGTCGAAGGTCATGTCGATGGACCGCAGGCCGAAGCCCGGCAGGTCCGGGTACCCCACGTGGGCACCCACCCGGACGTCCAGCTCGAAGGCCGCCCGGCAGGTGTCCAGCATGGTGACGGGGTCCCCGGCGTGCAGGCCGCAGGCCACGCTGGCGCTGGTGATCAGCGGGAACATGGCGGAGTCGTCCCCCATGGTCCAGGAGCCGAAGGACTCCCCCAGGTCAGCGTTCAGATCCAATGAATCCGCCTTTCACGTTTGAGTCTCCGGCGGCGCTGCCTGGACCGGGGGTGCCCGCAGTGTTGCTGCCGGAGGCGTTGCCGCTGGCAGCATCACCGGCAGCGTCGCTGCCGGATGCGTCGCTGCCGGGCGTCAGTTCGCCGGGAATCGTGTCCGGCATGGGGCCGAATGCTTCCCTGGCGCTGGCGACGACGGCGCGCCCCATCACACGGTTGCCCACGCCGCCCACCACGGCGCCGACGCCGAACGGGAGCGCCCGGCCCAACAGCGCCGTCCCCTGCCGCTGCAGCAGGTTGCGGAGGAACGCCCGCTGGATCCGGTCCCGCACCGAGCCGAAGCCCGGGAAGGAGGTCTTGCGGGCGAAGGCGGAGCCCCAGGCGTCCGTGGGGCCCTTGCTGCGGCCCGCGGCCTGGCCGGAGAGGCTTCCGAGGAGCGCGGTCCCTTCCTCGCCCAGCATGATGGCCATGACCAGCGTGCCGGCCTTTTCGGGATCCACCATGCGGATGCCGTGGAGCTCGGCCAGGGACGTTGCGTACAGCGCGGTGGCTTCAAGGAAACCGACAGTGGCCGCGGCGGAGAGGCCCAGGGCGGCCACGGTGCCGACGCCCGGGATGACGGCGGAGCCGCCCACGAGTGCACCGCCGCCGGTCACGGCCAGCAGGTAGTCGCGTTCAAGTTTGTCAGCCAGCTGCGCCGCAGTGGCCCGCGGGTGCCTGCGCTGTAGCCGCCGCAGGTTGGCGAGCACCAGGGGGCGCTGGATTTCGACGGCCCGCAGCAGCATGCCGTGCAATCCGGGCTTTGGTTTGCCTTGGGAGTCGAACACCGCCTTGTGTGCCGTTTTTTGTGCAAGTCTCATTGCCGGGTTCTTCCGCATGGCCATCGTCACCTTTCGTGGAACGGGAACAAGCCGCCGGCGCAACTGTAGTTACTCCGGCGGGGCAGCACACGGCTGCCCCTCATCCTTAACACTAAGCCACCTTGCTACATCACCCAGGATTCGGCCACCGCAATATAAGCGGACGACGACGGTCCGCGCGGTCCGGGATACACCGTGGCTGAGCCCGGCCATTCCACGCCGAATTCGGACAGGCGTCCGGTGCTGCACGGAAGGTAGACATTCGCCAGGGCGGCACTGTCCCCGCCGAGCTGGAAGTCGGGCGCCGAAAACTGGCGGCGGTCCAGGACCCCGCTGATCTCCAGTTCGGCCTTGCGGCCCGCGGCACGGAAGCCGCGCTCCATGTCCAGTTCGACGTCGAACTCGTCCTGGGTGTGGACGAGTCCAGCCAGCGGAAACCGGGCCGCCTCCGGAAAATAGCAGGCCAGCTCTTTGGCCAGGGTCTCCGCGAAATAGCCGTTGGAACCGTAGCTGCGCCAGCCTTGCCGGGTGGCCACCAGCAGGGCGTCTCCGCTCCCCCACCTGGACCAGTCGGCCACCCAGAAGGAGGCGAAGCAGCTGGCGGGTTCGCCGGGGACGTGGACGCCGTCGCGGTTCACCGGGTGCAGCGCCAGCCCCGAATTGCTGCCGATGAATGCCATGCTGCGGCGCGACGCGCCTGCCGGACTGTTCCCCATGTGCTGAGCCTAGTACGCAAGGAGGGCAGGTCAGCTGCGGTGGGCGCCGCAGCGGCGCGGCCGGATACCCGGGCCTAGACTATCCATATGCCCACCCCCAAAGCCCTCAGGCCCTTTGCGCACCGGGAATACCGGGTCCTGATTGCGGCCCTGGCCATCTCGATTTTCGGCTCCGGGATGTGGGCTGTGGCGATGGTCTACCAGGTGATCCACCTGGGCGGCGGCCCGCTTGAGCTGTCCCTCGTTGCCGCCGCGGGCAGCGTGGGACTGGTGGCGTTCGTCCTGGCCGGCGGGATCGCAGCCGACCGGGTGCCCCAGCGGCTCCTGATCATCGCTGTGGAGGGCACCAACCTCGCCGTGATCGCCGCCATCAGCGGACTTGCCCTGGCCGGGTGGCTGCAGCTGTGGCACCTTGCCGTGGGCGCTTTTGTCCTGGGCGTGGGGGCGGCCTTCTTCTTTCCGGCCTATTCGGCCATCCTGCCCAGGATCCTGCCGCCTGAGGACCTGCTGGCGGCTAACGGCATGGAGGGGACCATGCGGCCCATCCTGCAGCAGGCGGCCGGTCCCGCCGTCGCCGGCATCCTGGTGGCCGCATTGTCCCCCTCGCATGCCGTCACGGGCGTGGCGGCGTGCCACCTCCTCGCGTTCATCATCCTCAACTTCCTGGGCCGGCACGCGCTTGAGGCTCCCGGTGCCGACAGCCGGCCAGCCGGCGGCGGACCGGCCGTCGAACGGGCCGGGACGTCCCTCCTCCACGATCTCCGTGAAGGTGTCAGCTACACGGTCCGGACGCCGTGGCTGTTGTGGACGCTGGTCTGGGCCTGCATCTCGGTGCTGTTCCTGATCGGACCCATCGAGGTGCTGCTGCCGTTCGTGGTCCGCGACCAGCTGGGCGGCGATTCACGCATGTTCGGCTTCCTGCTGGCCGTGATGGGCGCGGGCGGGGCGGCCGCTTCCCTGGCCACGGCGTCCTTTGCCCTGCCGCGCCGCTACCTCACGGTGATGATGGTTTCGTGGGGTGCCGGCAGCCTTCCCCTCGCGGCAGTCGGCATCATGGACAGCTTCTGGATGCTTGCCGCGGCGCTGTTCATTTTCGGTGCCACCGGCGGCGCCGGCATGGTCATCTGGGGGACGCTCCTGCAACGCCGCGTCCCTCCGCACCTGCTGGGCCGCGTGTCCAGCCTGGACTTCTTCGTATCGCTCGCCCTGATGCCCGTCTCCATGGCACTGGCGGGACCTGCGGCGGAAGTCGTGCCCACGTGGGTGATCTTCCTGGTGGCCGGCGGCGTGTGCCCGGTGATGGCCGTGGTGGCCATGGTGGTGGCCCGAATGCCGGCCGACGAGCTGGCCCACCCCCTGGACCGCAGTTCCGGGGACCGGGAACCGGCGGACAGCCCCTAGGCAGCTAGGCGTTGGTGCCTGCGGGCAGGTGACCGGGGGCTGCCGGCAGCGGAGCAGCCTTCTGCGGCGCCGCGGCGAGGGCTTTCCGCAGGGCCAGGAAGAGCAGCACCAGGCCGGCGGTGAGGAGCATGTGCCCGGTGCCGGCAATGCCGGCAAGGGCTTTTGAACCGGCATCGGCACCGGCGACCACCAACGTCCCCTTCACCAGCATCATTCCACCGGTGACCACCACGCCGGCATTCCAGATCCAGAAGAACCAGGCGGAAAGCCTTGGCGCCGCCGCGGACATCCCGAAGGACTTCTCCAGCATCAGCACCAGCAGCAGCACGATGAAACCCAGCACCAGCCAGTGCGTATGCACCAGACCCAGCTGGGACTCGCCGGCGAAGCCATTGAGCTTGGTAAGTTCCCGGTAGTAGAGGCCGGAGAGGACTCCGGCGACGGCATAGGCGAACGAGGCATGGAAGAGTTTTTTCACTCCTCCAGTCTGTCCACGAAGCACGACGGCGGGATCAACCGTTCGGTTGATCCCGCCCGTCTGTTGGGACTACTTAGCTGCTGGCGCGCACGATCGGGATGGACGCCGTCGGAAGTCCGCTCGGGAAGATGGTCGGCTCCGGGACGCCGACCGGAGCCAGCGGCACCCGGGCCACCTCGTGGCCCACGGTGAGCAGCTCGCCGCGGACGTTGACCTCCAGCGGTTCGCCCTCCCTGACGCTGAGGCCGATGGATCCCTGCTCCAGCTCCACGTAGAGCAGGCGGCCCTGCACCTTGAGGTGGAAGGCCAGGCTGTCCCACTCGCCCGGCAGCCTCGGGTCGAAGAACGGAACGGCGCCCTGGTCACGGAGGCCCGCAAAGCCGCTGACCAGCGAACTCCAGACGCCGCCGGTGGAGGCGATGTGCACGCCGTCGATGGTGTTGCCGTGGGTGTCGTCGAGGTCGATGTACAGCGCGTGGGTGAAGTGGTCCAGCGCGGCCTTCCCGTAGCCCACCTCGGCGGCCATGATTCCCTGCACGCAGGCGGACAGGGTGGAGTCGCCGGTGGTGATCGGATCGTAGAAGTCGAACGCCCGCCGCTTTTCCTCGGCCGTGAAGTCCTGCCACTGCAGGAACATCGCCAGCACGGTGTCCGCCTGCTTGAGCACCTGGTGGCGGTAGATCACCAGTGGGTGGAAGTTCAGCAGCAGCGGGTACTTGGAGCGGGGCGTGCTCCAGTCCCACGGCTCCAGGGTCATGAAGTCATTGTCCTGCGAATACACCTCGAGGTCTTCGTCGTAGGGCAGCTGCATCCGGATGGCAGCCTGCTCCCAGAGTTCGCGTTCAGCCTCGTCGATTTCCGGGTGGTCCAGCGCTGCCGCGGTGCGCAGGTTGAACCGGGCCATGACGTTTGTGTAGAGGTTGTCGTTCACCACGGCCGTGTACTCATCCGGGCCTGTGACGCCGTGGATGTGGAACAGCCCGTCCTTGCCGAAGAACCCGAGGGACACCCACATGCGGGCCGTTTCGATCAGCAGCTCCGAGCCCATGCCGTGTTTGAAGTCCGCATCGCCGCTGGCCCAGATGTATCTGTTGGTGGCGAACGCGACGGCGGCAGCGATGTGGAACTGCGCGGTGCCGGCGGCGTAGTAGGCGCTTGCCTCGAGCCCGTTGATGGTGCGCCACGGGAACAGTGCGCCGTCCACGCTCAGTTCCTTGGCACGGACCTTGGCGTCGGGCAGCATCTCATGCCGGAACTCCAGCACCTGGCGGGCGTTGTCCGGGCTGGTGTACGTCAGGTACGGCAGCAGGTACACCTCCTGGTCCCAGAAGTAGTGTCCCTCGTAGCCGGACCCGCTGACACCCTTGGCCGGGATGCCGGCGACGTCCGCGCGGGCAGTGGCCTGGGCCAGCTGGAAGAGGTTCCACCGGATGGCCTGCTGCAGCTCGGGCTGGCCGCCCACCACAATGTCCGTGGTGGCCCAGTAATCCCGGAAGTGAGCCTCGCTCTCGGCGAAGATCGCGCTGACGGGCTGAAGGGCGCCCTCCGCTGCTTCGGACGGGTCCTGCGCGGAGCCGCCGTCCACGGCTCCTTCGCGGAAGGCCCGCGCCACGGCGTAGCTGGCGCTCTTCTCGAGGCGGAAGGGCTGGTCTGCGCCCACTGCGAGGACGTACCGGACGCTGCTGTCGTCCTGGTCCACCAGGGTCTCGAACGGCTGCACGTCGGCCGACGTCCAGTGGTCCACGGCCAGGCCGACGCGCTGCCGGGAGTCGGCGGCTTCCCACGAGAGGCGCAGGGAGCCGTCGCCGCCGTCGAGCCGTACCGGCAGCAGGACGCGGCCGGCGTGCCGTCCGGCCCGGCGCGGATCGTGGGTGGAGTGGTCCTCCACGGGCTGGTCCTGGCGGTTGATGACGGAGGATGTGACGTCCGCGTAGATGTCCCGGTCCGCGGCGACTTCGAGGCTGACGCCCAGGGTGCCGCGGGACTGGTAGCCCACCGCCCGGCGCTCCGTGGTGGTTACGGTGGCACCGGAACGGCACTGCCACGTGATCCGGCATTCGTAGATCCCGGTGGCGAAGTCAACGGACCGGCGGTAGTCGAGCACCGTTGATTCGCTGAGGGTCAGTGTTTCGCCGTCGATGATCACCGTGAAGTTGTTCACGTCCGGGATGTACAGGATCCGCTGGCCCGTGCGGGCGAAGCCGAAGGCATTTTCTGCGTGCTTGATGTCCCAGGTTTCGTGGAAGCCGTTGATGAAGCTGCCGGGAAGGTCGGCGTCCGCGGAGGCCCAGTGGGCGCCGCGGATGCCCAGATGGCCGTTGCCCAGGCTGAAGAGGGTTTCCAGGGTTCCGGCGTTTCCGGGAAGGTGGACGGTCTCCACGAGCTGCCAGGGATCGTTCGGGAAACGAGCGCGGTCAGAGGTGATGAGTGCCATGGCTGTTGGGGTTCCTTTTGGCGTTGTGCAGGTTGGGGGAGTTCGGGCCGGGCTAGAGGAGTTCGTTCAGGTCCTCCACCACCAGCGTGGCGCCGGCGTCCAGCAGCGTCTGCCGGCCGGCTCCGCGGTCCACGCCGATCACCGAATGGAAGGTGCCGGCGTTCCCGGCCTGGACGCCGGACACGGCGTCCTCAACCACCACGCATTCCTCGCTGGGGAGGTCCAGCAGTTGTGCTGCGTAGTCGTAGGTGGCCGGGCTGGGCTTGCCGGGCAGGCCCGCGGCAGCGGCCACGACGCCGTCCACCACCACCGGGAAATGGTGCGCCAGTCCCGCCGCGTTCAGCACCGCCGGTGCGTTCCGGGAGGAAGAGACGACGGCGACCTTGAGTCCCCGCGCCAGGGCGGCTTTCAGGAAGCGCACCGAGCCCTCGTAGGGGGCCACGCCGGAAGAGACGATGTCGTTGAAGACCTTGTTCTTGCGGTTGCCGAGGCCGTGCACGGTGTCGTTGGCGGGATCGTCGTCGAGCGGGCCTTCGGGCAGCACGATGCTGCGTGAGGCGAGGAAGTCACGGACGCCGTCGAAACGCGGCTTGCCGTCGATATGGTCGAAGTAGTCGCTCTCGCGGTAGCCCGCTGCCTCCGGAACGTCCTGCAGGAAGCCGTCGAAAAGTTCCTGCCACGCGCGCTCGTGCACGATCGCCGTGGGCGTGAGCACGCCGTCGAGGTCGAAGAGGATGGCGGACGCGCCGGTCCAGCCGTGGGTGCTGCCGGTGGTGCTGCTACCGGTGGTGCTGCTGGAAAGTTCAGTCATGGGGTACTCGGTGTCCTTTCAGACGGCGGCAGTGGACGTGCGTGGATAGTGCAGGTTTGTGGTGCGGTGTGAACCGTTTGGGGCAGGTGCGTTCGTGCAGGTGCGCGGCCAGTGGCCGGTTCGGTGGGGGCGTCGGCGCCCCGGATCAGTGTGCGCGTCAGCGTTTTCTGCGCGTGCTCTTGCGTTCAATCAGCTTGGTATCCAGCAGGTGGCTGGCGGGGGCACTCAGCGGCCCCGGACGTTGGAGTCCTTCGATGAGCAGGTTGGCTGCGAAGGCGCCCTGGTCGGCTACCGGCTGCGCCATGGTGCTCAGGCCCAGGAACCAACTCATCTGATGATCGTCTATTCCTATGATGGACACGTTTTTCGGTGCTGACAAACCGAGCTCCCGCAGGGCCATAAGCGCTCCGAAGGCAGTTTCGTCACAGCCGGCGAAGATTGCGGAGGGCATCCTGCGGTTTTCGATGAGCTCGGTCATGGCCCGGCGGCCGCCTTCGATGCTTGAACCGGCGTCCATCACCAGGTCCGGATCCGCCGTCAAGTGGTGTTCCGCCAGCGCCCGCCGAAACCCGTTGAGGCGGTCCGTGGCTGTGGCCACCGAGCCCTCTCCCGGTTCGCGGCCGGAAAGGATGGCAAGGTCCCAGTGTCCCAGCCCCAGCAGGTGGCTGGTGGCCTGGTAGGCCGCGTCCTCGTTGTCGATGCCCACGTTGTCCCAGGGGACGTTCTGCATGCCAACGCTCGCAACGGCCAGTCCGGAAGAGGCCAGTGCCTGGATTTCGCCGGAACTGAGCGCGATGTTGAGCAGCAGGACGCCGTCCACGCGCTGCGCCAGGGCGTCAAGGTCGCTGAAGACCTTGCGGTGGATGCTGGGTGTGTTGCGGAGGCTGATGAGTACGGTGTCGAAGCCGCTGTCCGCGAAGACTTCCTCGGCCGCTTCCACGGCCTGGGCGAAGAACCATGCCGTGGCGGTGGGCGCGATGATGGCGACGGATCCCGTGGTTCCGCCGGCGAGGCGCGATGCCGCGGAGGATGCCTTGTAACCGAGCTTGGTGGCGGCGTCCGCCACCTTCCGGTGGGCCGATTCGGAGACGTTGGGCAGGCCGCGCAGGGCACGGGAAACGGTGCAGATGGACAGCCCCGACAATGCGGCTACGTCCTGGATGGTCACGCGCGGTGCTTTAGCCATGCGACACGGGCTCAGCCCTTTCTTCCTCTGGAGTCCTGGGCCCGGTACGTGGCCGAAGAAGAGTGTAAGCGCTTACAAATTTAGCGCGCAACTGGTTTTACCCCGCCGGTGCGGATTCTTACGGAATTTCCTGCCGAGGGAGCGTGGGGTCCGGCGCCTCAGCGCAGCACGTAGTGGCGCAGGAAGGCGCTCACATCCACCATCTCGGCCTTGGAAATGGTGTGGCCCATTCCGGGATAGGTCCGTGCCGTCAGCTGCGTGTTCCGGCTCAGCCATTCGGCGGTGTGCTCCACTGCGGCGTCGTTGATCACCAGGTCCGCCTTGTCCCGGCCCCAGAAAAACGGCGGTTTGGTGTCGAACGATTCGCTCATGGCCAGCAGTTCGTTGTCCAGCACGAATCCGGACAGCCCCACCACGGCCCGGAAGTCGTGCGGCCGCAGCCGCAGCAGCGTGCTGGCCATGGCCATGCCCTGCGAGAATCCCAGCAGGCTCACGCTGCTGTGCCGCGCTTTGACCGAATTGATCCAGTCGAACACCGCGTTGCTGACGGACACCACGTCGGCGAAGTCGTGCGTCAGGAAGTAGTCCAGCAGGAACCAGCCGTAGTCGTCCCCGATCACCTTGGGCGCGCGCAGGGCGGCGCAGGTGAACTGCGGCGGCAACTGGTCGAAGAGGTCGGACATGCGCACCTCATCGGTTCCGTAGCCGTGCATCATCACCAGCAGCGGCGTGCCGGCGCGCTGGTCCTCCGGCCTGGACCATACGACTGTCTCCATCGCAACAGCCTAACTTTCCCCGGCGAACACCTCGTGGCGGGACTCAGCCTGCAGTGATCACCAGCGAGGCGCTGTGGCCGCCGAACCCGAAGGCATTGGAGATGCCTGCCGTTGCCGCGAGCCCCCGGGCAGTCTCCGGCACGATGTTGAGGTGGATGTCCGGGTCCTGGTTGTCGAGGTTGAGGGTCCCCGGAATGGCGCCCGTGCGCAGCGCCTGGATAGTGACGATGGCGCCCAGCGCTCCGGCCCCGCCCAGCAGGTGCCCGGTGAGGCTTTTAGTGGACGTCACCGGAACGGAATGTCCGACGACGGCGCCGATGGCTTCCGCTTCGAGCCGGTCCCCCACCGGCGTGGAGGTGGCGTGGGCGTGGACGAAGCCGATGTCGCCTCCGGTGAGCCCGGCGTCGGCGATGGCTTTCTGCAGGACGCGGCGCTGCATGGCGGGATCGGCCGCCACGATATCCACGGCGTCGGAAGTGACGGCACTGCCGGCGATGACCCCGAGCACCTCGGCCCCGCGGGCGCGGGCGTGGTCTTCGCGTTCCAGCACCACGATCCCGGCGCCCTCACCCATCACGAAGCCGTCCCGGTCCCGGTCGAAGGGGCGCGAGGCGGCCAGGGGACGGTCGTTGCGGGTGGACAGCGCCCTGATCTGCGCAAACCCGCTGATCGTGAGGCCGTTGATGCACGAATCCACGCCGCCGGCGATCACCACGTCGGCAGCCCCGCTCCGGATCATGTCGGCGGCCTGCGAGATCGCTTCGGCCCCGGAGGCGCAGGCACTGACGGGGGTCCGCGCCCCGCCGCGGGCTCCCACATCGATGGACACCCACGCCGCCGGGCCGTTCACCATGATCCGGGTGAGGGTGTGCGGGGAGACCCGGCGGGGGCCTTTGGAGTCCAAAGTGCGCGCCTGCTCCAGGGTGGTGTCCAGGCCGCCGTAGCCGGACCCGATGACCACGGCGAGCCGTTCCGGGTCGGTTTCCGGACCGCCTGCCTGTGTCCAGGCCTCGCGGGCGGCGATGAGCGCCAGGTGGCCGCAGCGGTCCATCCTTTTGTATTCCAGGGTGGACAGCAACGACGGGACGTCAGCGGTGACGCGTCCCGCGATGCGCACGGGGAGCCCGCCGGCCCATTCGTCGGCGAGCGGCACAATTCCGGAGCGGCCGGCCAGGAGTGCATCCCATGTTTCTCCGGCGGTTGAGCCGACGGGAGTCACTGCCCCCAGGCCGGTGACGACTACCGCGGGGATTTGTTCAGACATTGTTAACACTGCTCCTGGGATCTGATGTCGCTGGCCCTGATTGCCGCGGACGCAACCCACAGTACGCGGGGCGCACCCCCGGCCGCCGGTGTTACTCCGCCACCGCCGGCAATATCCCGGCAAATAACGACTGTGACACGACTCCAACGCGCGCCGTCCCGTTCATTGAAACGGCACGGGGCGGCCTGTAGCCTGTCGCTAGACAGCATGCTGATCAAGTTTTTGCCCGCACGTCCCCCGGACAGCTAGGAGCAAGTCATGAGAATCGGTTCCTCCATTTTCCTTATCGCCCTCGGTGCCATCCTGGCCTGGGCCATCACGCCCGGCCTGATCCCGTATGTGGACCAGACCCTGATCGGGTACATCCTGATGGCTGTCGGCGTGATCGGGCTGATCGCCTCACTGGTGCTGGCCTCGCCGGGGCGCACGCGCCGGGTGAGTGAAACCCGGTCCGTAGTGGACCCCAATACGGGTGAGCGCATTGTCCGCAACGAGAGCCGGGACGGCGGCATCTAGCCATGCTCCTCCGGCCGCCGTTGTCCAGGGGAAGTCGTCCACGGACAATGGTGAACCACCTTCAATCACACCCGGAAGCCGGGCCAGACCATCACGGTCGGGCCCGGCTTCCGTCGTCCGCCCGAGTTTTTTGTCCACTTATCGCGACTTCGAAGGCTTTTAACTCCCTCGATGTGGACAAAAACTCCAAGACCGGGATCTGCGTTCGTGTTGTTTTCATTGACAAACCCACAAGAACAAAGATAAAGTCAAGCAATTCAACATCATGTGATGGCAGTCACTGAAGCCGTTACTGAACTGCCAGCAGTCTTTACGCAATGGAGGGTAAGTGTTCGCCGAGGAGCGCCAACAGCTGATCGCGGGACTGGTCGCCGAAAGCGGCCGCGCCAGCGTCACTGCCCTTGCCGAGCGCTTCAACATCACCACCGAAACCGTCCGCCGCGACCTGGCTGCGCTGGAATCGGCCGGCACTGTGCGCCGGGTCCATGGCGGCGCCGTCGCACCGGACCGGGTCAGCACCACCGAGGAAAGCATCCTTGAACGGACCATCCAGCGGCAGCCGGAGAAGCTGCGGATCGCCGAGGCCGCGTTGGCTTTTATCCCGCAGAACCCCGCCGGCAGCATCCTGGTGGACGCCGGCTCAACCACGGAGGCCCTGGCGGACCTGATCGCCCTGCGCCTGGCCGACCCCTCCACCAGTTCGTCCTCCGATCCGGAGAACGAACTGGTGGTCATCACCCATGCAATTCCCATCGCCGCGAAACTCGCCGGCGAGCCAGGCATTGCCCTCCACCTCCTGGGCGGCCGGGTCCGCGGCCTCACCCAGGCGGCGGTGGGTCAGTCCACCGTGGAAGCGGCCCACAAGATTCGTCCGGACATCGCCTTCATCGGCGCCAACGGAATCCACTCGGCCTTCGGGCTGAGCACGCCCGATCCTGAAGAAGCCGCCGTCAAGGCTGCCTTCGTCCAATCGGCACGCCGCATTGTGGTGCTGGCCGATTCGTCCAAGCTGGATGCGGAAACGCTGGTCCAGTTCGCCTCGTTGAAAGATCTGGACACCTTGATTACAGACAGTGACCCCAGCCCGGAACTCGCAGCGGCGCTTGCTGACGCCGGCGTGGACGTGGTGATCGCATGATTGTCACCCTCACCGCGAACCCGAGCCTCGACCGCACCGTAGCCCTCCCCTCACCCCTGTTGCGCGGCGAAGTGCAGCGCGCCGTCTCCGTCAGCCAGGAGTCCGGCGGGAAAGGCGTCAACGTTTCCCGTGCCCTGGTGGCCTCCGGACTCGAAACAGTGGCCGTCCTCCCCGGCGGCGACTCCGATCCCGTGCTGGCGGGGCTTCGTGAGAGCGGGGTACCTTTTGCCGCCCTCCCCATCCACGAACCGCTGCGCACCAACGTGGCGCTGACGGAACCGGACGGCGTCACCACCAAGATCAACGAACCCGGCCCGGTACTGAGCGAAGACCAGCAGGAAGCCTTGATCGGGCTGTTGCTGGAACGGTCCCGCGGTGCCAGCTGGGTTGTCCTGGCCGGCTCGCTCCCACCCGGGGTTCCGGCCGATTTCTACGCCACCGTTACCCGGCGGCTTCGCTCCACCAATGACGGTGCTGCTCCGCGCATCGCCGTCGACTCGTCCGGCGCGCCCCTCGCCGCCGCCCTCTCGGGCGACGCGTCAGGCATGCCGGACCTCCTCAAGCCCAACGCCGAAGAACTGGCTGAACTGGCTGCCGCAGCCGGTTTCGCCACGGCGTCCACCGCTGACGAACTGGAAGCGGATCCGGAGGCTGCCGCGGCAGCCGCCGCCGCCGTCGTGCGTTCCGGTGTAGGTGCCGTGCTGGCAACGCTCGGTTCCAAAGGTGCAGTACTCGTAACGTCCGACGGCGCGTGGCTGGCCACGCATCCGCCGGTCAAAGCCGTGAGCACGGTCGGTGCGGGAGATTCCTCCCTTGCCGGCTACCTGCTCGCCTCCAGCCGGGGCGCCGCCCCGGCCGACTGCCTCCGTCAGGCTGTGGCACACGGTGCCGCCGCCGCTTCCCTGCCGGGCTCCACAGTTCCGGCGGTCCACCAAACCACCCCTGATGCCGTAACCATCACGGCCCTCCGGAAGGACTGACAGTGACTCAGCTCATTACTACTGATCTGGTCGAGCTAGACCAGAACCTGGGCAACTCGCCCGAGGACGTGATCCGCCATCTGGCCGGCAGGGTCGCCGCCAACGGACGTGCCACCGAAGCGGAAGGCCTCTTCACGGACGCGTTTGCCCGTGAGTCCAAGACGGCTACCGGAGTGCCCGGCGGAATCGCCATTCCGCACTGCCGCTCCACGGCCGTGACGGTGCCCACCCTGGCCATGGCACGGCTTTCACAGCCGGTGAACTTTGGCGCCAAGGACGGCCCGGCAGACCTGATCTTCTTCATCGCAGCCCCCGAAGGCGCGGACCAGGAGCACCTGAAGCTCCTGTCCAAACTGGCCCGCTCGCTGATCAAAAAGGACTTCACGGCCGCGCTGCGTGCCGCGAGCACCCAGGCCGAGATCGTGGAACTGGTGGAAGGCGCCCTGGCTGACAAGCCTGCGGCCGCAGCAGAGCCTGCCATGGCAACGGCCGCAGCGGCCGCGCCCTCTGCCGGTGCCGCCACGGGCGCCCGCTCCGGCGGGCCCAAGCGGCTCGTCGCCGTGACCGCCTGCCCCACGGGCATCGCCCACACCTACATGGCTGCCGACTCGCTGGTCGCAGCAGCCAAGGAAGTCGGAGTGGACCTCCAGGTGGAAACCCAGGGTTCCTCCGGCGCCAAGCCGCTGGATCCCGCAGTGATCGCAGCCGCCGACGCCGTGATCTTCGCGGTGGACGTGGACGTCCGCGGCAAGGAGCGCTTTGCCGGCAAGCCGGTCATCAACGCACCGGTCAAGCGCGGCATCGACGAACCGGACAAGATGGTCCAGGAAGCCCTGGCCGCGGCCGACAACCCCAACGCCCGCCGCGTGCCGCACTTCGGTGCAGAGGAGCAGGCCGAGGCCGAAGCCACCGAAAAGGGCGAGCACATCGGCCAGAAGCTGAAGAAAGCGCTCCTCACGGGCGTCAGCTACATGATCCCGTTCGTGGCCGGCGGCGGTCTGCTGATCGCGCTGGGCTTCCTGATGGGCGGCTACCTGATCACGCAGTTCGCGGACACCATCGTGGTGGAGAACAGCATCTTCAACCTGCCCACCGAATACCCCGAGAACGCGTGGGGTCCGCTCGGCGCATACCTTGGTGCCGTGCTCTTCAAGATCGGCGCCTTGTCGCTCGGCTTCCTGGTCCCGGCACTGGCAGGCTACATCGCCTACGGCATTGCCGACCGGCCCGGCATCGCACCGGGCTTCGTTGCCGGCGCCGTCGCAGGGTTCATGGGGGCAGGCTTCCTCGGCGGTATCGTGGGCGGCCTCCTGGCCGGTTACATCGCCCATTCCATCGGCAAGATCCAGGTGGCCCGCTGGCTGCGCGGCCTGATGCCCGTGGTCATCATTCCGCTGGTCGCGTCCCTCGTTGCCTCGGGCCTGATGTTCCTGATCCTGGGCGCACCGATCGTCGGCATCACCGTGGGCCTGAACAACTGGCTCTCCGGCCTCACCGGTGCCAGCGCCATCGCCCTGGGCGTCATCCTGGGACTCATGATGTGCTTCGACCTCGGCGGTCCGGTCAACAAGGTTGCTTACTCCTTCGCCGTCGCCGGCCTGGGCGCCGCAACCCTGGACAACCAGGCACCGTGGCAGATCATGGCAGCCGTCATGGCCGCAGGCATGGTGCCGCCGCTGGCCATGGCCCTCGCCTCCACTGTCCTGGACAAGAAGCGCTTCAGCCTGGCTGAACGCGAGAACGGCAAGGCGGCGTGGCTCCTGGGTGCATCCTTCATCTCTGAAGGCGCCATCCCGTTTGCCGCAGCCGACCCGCTCCGCGTCATCCCCGCCAGCATGCTCGGCGGCGCGGTCACCGGCGCCCTCTCCATGGCCACAGCGGTGGGCTCGAAGGCCCCGCACGGCGGCTTCTTCGTCTTCTTCGCCATCGACAACTTCCTGATGTTCGTTGTCTCGATCCTCGCCGGCACCATCGTCACGGCCCTGACAGTCATCGCCCTCAAGCGCTGGGCCGTCCGCAAGTCCGTTGATACCGTGGAGCCGGTTCCAGTAACTGTCTGACCCGGTCCGGTAGCCTTACCAACCACCTGTCTCGACCTGATATCCAAGGAGCACACATGTTCGAACGCACCGCCACCATCGCCAGCCGCGTGGGCCTGCACGCCCGCCCCGCCGCCATCTTTGCCGAGGCCGCCGGCGAGTACCCGCACGAGATCACGATCGCCCGCCAGGGCGAACCGGCCGACGAGGCCATGGACGCCGCCAGCATCCTGTCCCTCATGAGCCTGGGCGCCTCGCACGGCGACGTCGTGGTCCTCCGCGCCGACGGCGACGGCGCCGACACCGCCCTGGACCACCTGGTCCAGATCCTGGAAACAGATCACGACGCCGAGTAGCAGCACGGCGGGCTAGGACAGCCCGCCCGCAGCACCAGGCAGCAAGCTGCAGCCAGCGGCCGGCACGCTGCGCCACCTCCCCTCCAAGGGCAGGCGGCGCACGGGCCGGCCGCTGCTTTTAACTCCCGGTTTTTACTCCGGGGAGGATGAACTAAGCAAACTTAGTACATTCCTTGTTTTTGCCTGACGGCCCCGTTAGCGTGGACAACGTGGCGACACACCGTTCAACAGACCCATTCGGAGGGCACGTCCCCGGGCTGAAAGAGGATGAGACAGTGGCTACTTTGCACGAAACCGTCGAGGTGGATGTTCCCGTGTCCACCGCCTATAACCAATGGACCCAGTTCGAGTCCTTCCCGGAGTTCATGAGGGGCGTGGAGTCCGTCGAGCAGATCGATGAGACGTCCCTGCACTTCCGGACGGACATCGCCGGCGTCAGGCGCGAATACAACGCGCAGATCACCGAACAACTACCGGACCGTCGAATCGCCTGGGTGAGCACGGACAAGCCCCGCAACGCCGGGGAGGTCTCCTTCGAATCCCTCGGACCGGAGCACACCCGGGTCACCGTAGCGCTGGAATGGGAGCCCGAAGGCCTGGTGGAGAAAGCCGGCTCCGCGGTGCACGCGGACAGCCACCAGATCAGCGCCGACCTCAAGCGGTTCAAACAGTTCATCGAATCACGCGGCATTGAAACGGGCGCCTGGCGTTCTGCTGTGGACCACGGAGAAGTCGAGGAAACCGAGGAAGAGGCGGGCTTCGCCGCGAACGCCCCCGCACACCACGCACACGATTCCGCCGCTCACGCATCACATGCGCAGCCGCCGCACACACCCACCCCTTCCCCGCAGCGTCCGGCAGGGGTGGACCCCTTCATTGACGACGCTGAACCGTCGGATCCGAGCTGATCATGCCTGAGAAAAAGAACCCCAGCCTCAAGGACCCTGAGCTGTACGAGGAACTCCGGGAAGACGGCGCGTCGAAGCAGAAGGCGGCCCGCATTTCCAATGCTGCCGCAAAGAAGGGACGCTCCGCGGTGGGACGCAAGGGCGGCAAAGCAGGCGACTACGAGGACTGGACGGTGGCTCAGCTCAAGGCCAAAGCCAAGGAAATAGGACTCAAGGGTTACTCCGCCAAGAAGAAGAGTGAGCTCATCTCAGCTCTGAGAAACTCCTGACCGCGGCCGCAATGGGTGACTGTAACTCAGGCCCCTTTTCGCCGGCTTTTCGCCGGCTCCTTGGCTGCCGGTTCAGCGTCCTCCGTTTTCCCGGCCGTTCTGGACGTAGCGGTCCTGGACGTAGCGGTCTTGGACGTAGCGGTCTTGGACGTCGTCGTTTTGGCAGGTGCCGTCTTGGACGCGGCCGCTTTGGCAGGAGCCTTGGCGGCGCCTGCCTTGGACCGGGCCGGGGATTTGGCGCGGGTCGCCTTGGCCGGAGCCTCGTCGGCGTCGCTGTCCGCCGCCTCCGACTCGTCCCCGGACGCGGCTGCGGCGGCGCCGCCCCGCTTCTTCTCCAGGCTCCGCTTCAGCGCCTCCATCAGGTCGATAACCTCGCCCTGTCCGGCCTCGGCGGCCTCGGCGCCGAACGTCTGCTCCGTGTCCAGCGACTCGCCCTGCTCGATCTTGGCGTCGATGAGTTTGCGGAGCTGAACCTGGTAGTCATCCGTGAACTGGCCGGGTTCAAAGTCCCCGGCCATGGAGTCAACCAGGGCTGCGGACATTTCGCGTTCCTGGGCGGAGATCCGGACGGTGGTTTCCAGGGCGGGGAAAGCCGGTTCCCTGACTTCGTCCGCCCACAGCAGCGACTGCAGCACCAGAACGTCGTCTTTGATCCGCAAAGCGCCGAGCCGGGTCTTCTCCCGGAGCGCGAACTGGACCACGGCCACGCGGTCGGTGTCCTCCAGTGCCCGGCGGAGGAGGACGTACGCCTTCGGGGACTTCGAATCCGGTTCCAGGTAGTAGCTCTTTTCGAACATCATGGGATCGAGCTGTTCGGAGGGGACAAACTGCACCACTTCGATCTCGTGGCTGCTCTCCGCCGGGATGGACTTGAGTTCGTCGCGGGTGAGGATCACGGTCCGGCCGTCTTCCTCGTAGGCCTTGTCGATGTCCGAATAGTCAATGATCTCGCCGCACACTTCGCAGCGGCGCTGGTACCGGATTCGCCCGCCGTCGGCGTTGTGGACCTGGTGGAGCCCGATGTCGTGGTCCTCGGTGGCGCTGTAGACCTTGACCGGCACGTTGACCAGTCCAAATGCGATAGCGCCTTTCCAGATGGCTCTCATGGATCAAGTGAACATCACAGTTGCCCGGAGGTGAAGACCTTTGGCCGGCAGTAGGGAACGTGTCCGGGTCCAGGGCCGCGAACTGGTGGTCACCAATCTGGACAAGGTGATGTACCCGGAGACGGGCACCACCAAAGCCGACGTCCTGGCGTACTACACCGCCGTTGCTCCGGTTCTGATCCCCGCCGCGGTGAACCGGCCCGCCACCCGCAAGCGCTGGGTGAACGGAGTGGGCACCGCGGAGGCGCCGGGTGAGATGTTCTTCCAGAAGAACCTGGAGGACTCCACACCCGGCTGGATTCCGCGCGCCTCCATCCGGCACAAGGAGCGCACCAACCAGTACCCGCTGGTCAACGACGCTGCCACCCTGATCTGGCTGGCCCAGATGGGCTCGCTGGAAATCCACGTCCCGCAGTGGCGCGTGGACCCGCACGGCAATCCCATGAACCCGGACCGGCTGGTGCTGGACCTGGATCCAGGCGAGGGCGCCGGGCTGGCCGAGTGCGCCGAGGTGGCCCGGCTTGCCCGTGCCATCCTGAAGGACGTTGGCATGGACCCTGTGCCGGTGACCAGCGGCAGCAAGGGCATCCACCTCTACGCCGGCCTCGACGGCACGCAGGGCTCGGACCAGATCTCCGACTTCGCCCACGAACTTGCCCGTGCCCTGGAGGCGGACCATCCGGACCTTGCCGTCAGTGACATGAAGAAGACGCTCCGCACCGGCAAAGTCCTGGTGGACTGGAGCCAGAACAATGCGGCGAAGACCACGATTGTCCCCTACTCCCTTCGTGGCCGGCTCCGCCCCACCGTGGCCGCGCCGCGGACCTGGCGTGAACTGGCCTCCCCCGCACTGAAGCAACTGGACTACCGGGAGGTCATGCGGCGCGTGAAGGACGGCAAGGATCCGTTCGCGGCGGTCTCCGCGGGTGGCGGCAATGTGCAGGACCATCCCGGCGGCGATACTGACGGCGGCAGTCCGGGCGGCCGGTCCGGCAGCGAGGCAGGACATGGAACGGCCGACGGCGGCAGCACCGACCCGCGGTTGGAAAAGTACCGCTCCATGCGGGATCCGGAAGGGACACCGGAACCGTTCAGCGCGGACCGGCACCGGGCGGATCCCGGCGCGGGCACCATCAGGGAGCGCTTCGTCATCCAGGAGCACCACGCCAGCCGGCTGCATTACGACTTCCGGCTGGAACGGGACGGCGTCCTGGTGTCCTGGGCCCTGCCGAAGGGAGTACCCGCCAGCGGGACCCAGAACCACCTCGCCGTCCAGACCGAGGACCACCCCATGGACTACCTCGATTTCGCCGGCACCATCCCCAAAGGCCAGTACGGCGCCGGAACCGTCAGCATCTGGGATCACGGGTACTACGAGTGCGACAAATGGATCGCGGGCAAGGAAGTCATCGCCACCCTCACGGGGGCTGACGGCGGCGGTCTGGGAGGGACGAAGAAATTCGCGCTGATCAGGACCAGCCGCGACAGCGATCAGCAGCACGGGGCAGAACAATCCCAGTGGCTCATCCATCTGATGGACCGCAAGCCGCACGCGGCTCCGCCGGCACCCCGTGCCCCGTCAGCATCAAAGAACCCGTCAGCATCACAGCAGGAGGACGGGGCGGCTGATGCCCGGCCGGATTCCTCACCCGAGGCCCCGCCCGATCCCGCACTGACCTTTTCACCTGATATCTCGCCAATGCTGGCTGGTGCCGGGACCACCGCCGATCTTCGTGGCATGGACTGGCAGTTCGAGCTGAAATGGGACGGCGTGCGGGCGCTCATTGTTGCCGATGCCACCAGGATCCGGCTCATCAGCCGCAATGGCAACGACGTGTCCGCAAGCTACCCGGAGCTGACGGACCGCACCTGCTGGCCGGAGCAAAACTTCATCGCCGACGGCGAGATCGTCGCCGTCGGGCCTTCCGGGCGGCCCGATTTCGGGCTACTTCAGACGCGGATGAAACTGACCAAAGCGGCCGACGTCGCCAGGACCCGGGCCGCCACACCGGTGCAGCTGATGGTGTTCGACCTGCTGTCCGTCGCAGGTGAGGACCTCCGCCGGACGCCGCTCAGGAAGCGGCGGGCGCGCCTGGAGCAGCTGGACTGGCCGCAAGGCCGACCGGTGCACCTGTCGGAGGTCCTGGACCACGAGGTGGAGGACCTCCTGGAAAGCGCCAGGGAACTGGGCCTTGAGGGGATCATGGCCAAACGCGTTGACGGCCGCTATGTCAGCGGCGAACGCAGCAGGTCGTGGCTGAAGCTCAAGTTCGAGCGCACCCAGGAAGTGGTGGTGGGCGGCTGGCGCCCCGGCAAGGGGTCACGGCAAAACTCCGTGGGGTCGCTCCTGGTGGGCATCCCCGACGGCGCCACCCTGCGGTATGTGGGCCGCGTGGGCAGCGGATTCAGCGACCGGGAGCTGACGGAACTGCGGCTGCAGTTGGACACCTTGGCGCGGAAGACCTCCCCGTTCACCGACGTCCCGGCCGCCGATGCCTCCGATGCGCACTGGGTCAGTCCCGAGCTGGTGGGCGAAGTGACATTCGGAGAATGGACCGGCGGCGGGAAGCTGCGGCACCCGGTATGGCGCGGCTGGCGCCTGGACAAAAACGCCGACGAGATCGTGGCGGAATCCGGCTGACGCTGTGTCCCGGCCCGCCTGACATTCGGGCACGCCCTCGGGCACCGGAAGACACGAAAAAGCCGGGCAACACCTGGAACAGGTGTCGCCCGGCTGAGCGTTTACGAGGAGTGCGGCATCTGCGGCCGGCCGGTCCGGTGGACCGCGGTGACCGCTGCCTCATGGCCCATCCGTCCGTGAGCGGTGCCGCGCTCTTTGGGATGGCGGCGTTTGCCGTTGCCGTCCGGCCACTGCCTGCCGCCTGTAACCGGGCCGGCGGGGGCCGTCAGCTCCGGCGCCGGCACCTCGTCCATGGACTCGGCCAGGTGGCTGGCCAGTTCCGGCTCGAGCTGTCCCCCAGGATTTTTCTCAGCCATTGTGCTCTTCCTTTCCGCATTGAAATGAAGTGTCCACCAATACTAGGTCTGCAGAAACTGCTTGTCTGCAGGGCCTACCAGCGGACTTTTTTCTGGACAGGGCCTTGCTTGCCGCTTGCATGCGTGGGCTTGTGGCCGTGCGAAACGCTCTTCGATCCGGCGCCCCCACGGGACTTGCTGGCCAGCATTTCCCGCTGGGCGTCCGTCAGCCTGGACTTGACGCCCTCGTCCTCCGGCGCCCGTGTCTTCGGGTCTGATGCGGGCTCGGCGTTCTTGCTGTTGGTTTTGTCGGTCACGGAAGCTCTCCTTGTGGGACGGAATCGGGTGGCGGTGATGAGGTTCGGACGCGCACGCTGGAAGATCGCGATGGAGAAACGACGACGGCGGGGGTCGCCGGAGGGGATCAATGCGGAGGTTCGCCTCAGCTAGCGTGGGCCGGCGGATGCGGCAGGCGGGACAGGCCAGCAGGTACAACCGCTGACGGCCGCGGGCCTATCCAAAGTTCAGTGTTCCCATGGCTCAACCTTAGACAGTGATCCGGCCCGTTGGAAACCCCCGTGCGGGGTGGATTCCTGCGTTGATCGGTCGCGTGCTGCCGGCGCCCGCAGAGCCCCTTTTTCGGCGCTTTGGGGCGCTTTTTGGGCCGGTCGGAGAAAAAGGTTTGGTAACGATGCAACAAGCCGCCGGATTTCCAGTACTGGCGCGGTGAAACAGCGCAAAAGAATTTCCGCTTTCGGCCTTGGCAGGTACCGGAAAGCCCGGATCATACGCCACCGAACTCGGAAACACCATGGGAATCGCGTAAAATTGAAAGCCTGCCCGGAGCGGGGCAGCTACAAGTCGCAAGCAAATGACCTCCACAGGAGAAGCCCAAATGCCCACAGACCGAAGCATGACCGACTCTTCAGCAGGCGTAGACAACGCCCGCGGAACCGACAATATTGTGCCCCCGGGCGCGGCGCCCCAAAGCGCCAAGAAGCCGAGGCTATTGCCTCGCCGCAGACTCAAAGTCTCCGACGTCAACGTCGTCAACAAGCCGATGCTCAAGAAAGCACTCGGCGGAACCATCGTGGGCAACACCATGGAATGGTACGACGTTGGAGTGTTCGGCTACCTGATTACCACCATGGGCCCGGTGTTCCTGCCGGAATCCGATCCGTCCACGCAGACGCTGTTCCTGCTGGGCACGTTTGCCGCCACCTTCATCGCCCGCCCGCTCGGCGGTGTGATCTTCGGCTGGTTCGGTGACAAGGTGGGCCGGCAGAAGGTCCTGGCAGCAACCCTGATGCTGATGGCAGCAAGTACGTTCGCCATCGGCCTCCTCCCCGGCTACGCGCAGATCGGACTGTGGGCGGCTGCCCTGCTGGTGCTGCTGAAGATCGTGCAGGGCTTCTCCACCGGCGGCGAGTACGCCGGAGCCACCACCTTCGTGAGCGAGTACGCCCCGGACAAGCGCCGCGGCTTCTTCGCCAGCTTCCTTGACCTGGGAAGCTACCTCGGCTTTGCCATGGGTGCCGCCCTCGTGTCAGCCCTCCAGTTGACCATGGGCCAGGCTGCCATGGAGGAGTGGGGCTGGCGTATTCCGTTCCTGCTCGCCGGCCCGCTGGGCCTCATCGCGGTGTACTTCCGCAGCAAGATTGAGGAATCCCCGCAGTTCCAGGCAACCCTGGACGCACAGGAAGAGCTCGGCAAGGAAGCAGCCAAGTCCTCGGATGTTGCCGCCAAGGGCCCCGTGGGTGTTGTGAAGGCCAACTGGCGCCCGATCATTGTTGCCATGATCCTTGTGGCCGCGGCCAACACCGCCGGGTACGCACTCACCTCCTACATGCCGACCTACCTCACGGAGTCCAAGGGCTATGATCCCGTCCACGGCACACTGCTGACCATCCCCGTGCTGGTGGTCATGAGCCTGTGCATTCCGCTGACCGGCAAGCTTTCCGACCGCATCGGACGCCGACCGGTCCTGTGGATCGGCGCCCTAAGCACCATCGTGCTGGCAGCACCGGCCTTCCTGCTGATCGGCGTCGGCGACATCTGGTCGACTCTGGCAGGCCTTGCACTGATCGCCTTCCCGGTCACGTTCTATGTGGCCAACCTGGCCTCGGCCCTGCCTGCCCAGTTCCCCACGGCCAGCCGTTACAGCGCCATGGGCATCGCGTACAACTTCTCCGTGGCGATCTTCGGCGGCACCACGCCGTTCATCGTGGCGGCGCTGATCACCGCCACCGGCAACGACATGATGCCTGCGTACTACCTCATGGCCACCTCGGCCATCGGTGCGGTGGCCATCTATTTCCTGAAGGAATCGGCCAACCGGCCCCTGCCGGGTTCCATGCCCAGCGTGGACACCAAGGCTGAGGCCCAGGAGCTCGTGGCTACCCAGGACGAGAACCCGCTGATCAACCTCGACGAAATGCCGTTTGAGGACGACCTGAGGGAAACCGAAAAGGTTCCTGCGAAGGCCTGACCTTGTAGTCCGGAGCCCCGCCCGATGAGGCCTGCTTTGCACGATGTTCGTTTGTGACAGCGTGCAAAGCAGGCCTCCCGCGCGTCTGGCAGACTTTTTGGCGGAAGAACGCACAACGACAGCACGGAAGATCGGAGGGACCTGTGAACGAAGCCCTCCTCCGGCACCTGCGCACCCTGCACAGCCTCGGCCCCGCCAACAACGATCGCCTGTCAGCGCTCCGTGTCGGCGTGAGCGTGGCCGTGCCGTCGCTCGTCCTCCTGTTCCTCGGACGCCCGGACCTGATGATTTACGCCGTCTTCGGCGCCCTCACCGGAATGTATGGCCGCTCTGAGCCGCACCAGCTGCGCCTCGTCCACCAGGCCCAGGCCGCCCTGGTCCTGCTCGGTGGCGTGGGCGTGGGCGTCTTCCTCTCCGTCAACCACTTGCACTCGTGGTGGCTGGTGGGCGTGGAGGCCGTTCTGGCCGGCGTCGGCTCGGTGTTCTCCGACCGGGTGAACCTGAAGCCCAACGGCCCGTTCTTCGGCATCCTTGCGCTGGGTGCCTGCGCTTCCGTCCCCACCACGGTGCCCTGGTTCGCAGCGCTTCTCATCGCCGCCGCATCCGCGGCCTTTTCCATCGTGATCGGCTTTGGCGGCTGGGTCCGCGGTCGGACGTGGCAGCCCGGCGCGGTCCGGGCTGCAGCACCCCTCAGCGGACCGCGCGGGCAGGCCGCAATGATCCATGCGGCCCGCTACGTCATGGCGGTAGGTTCCGCAGGCACCATAGGCGTCCTCAGCGGCAGCGGCCACCCGCACTGGGCCATGGCCGCCGCAGCCGTTCCGCTCGCCGGAGCCGACCTGCCCAGCAGCGTGCACCGCGGTCTCCACCGCATGATGGGGACCTTCCTCGGGCTGGTGCTGGTCGCCGTCGTGCTTCTCCCGGGCCCCTGGGCCCCGCTGAGGTTGTTTGCCGGAGCGGAAGCGGCCGTGCTGGCGGTGCTGGTCATCGTGTTCCAGTTCACCACCGAGCTTTTCATGACCCGCCACTACGGCCTGGCCATGGTGTCCTTCACCCCCGTGATCCTGCTCATGACGCAGCTCGCCGCCCCCGCTGACCCCCGTATTCTCATCATGGAACGTGCCGTGGAAACCGTGGTGGGGGCGGTCATCGGAATTGCAATTATTGTGCTGATCCGCCGCCGGCGGAGCCCTCGTTCACAGGCCGCCGCGGCGGGCCCGACGTGAACCGTGCCGGCACCGCGCGGGACACCGCCGCAACCAGCTTGTACCGCTTGGTGGGAATGGACACCGCGCGGCCGCGTTCGTTGTCCGCCAGTCCTTCCCGGACCACCCGGTCGGCGTGCAGCCACAACCAGCGCGGGGCCACGGTCTTGTCCATGCCCATGCGGTCGTGGAATTCGGTGTGGGTAAAGCCCGGGCACACCGCCGTCACCTTCACCCCGTTGCCGGCGTAGGCCAGGTTGGCCCACCGGCTGAACGTCACCTGCCAGGCCTTCGCTGCCGAGTAACTCCCCCGGTTGGCAAACGCCGCAACGCTGGCCACGTTGATGATCCGGCCCGACCCGCGCGCCAGCATCCCCTGAAGGGCGGCGTGGCACAGTTCCAGCGGCGCCTGGACGTGAAGCCGCAGATGCCTGCGTTCCTCGTCCAGGCTGTTCTGGTCGAAGGGCTTCAGCAACCCGGTCCCCGCGTTGTTGACCAGGATGTCCACCGGGCGGGACGGGTCGGAAAGGCGTTCGACGACGGCGGCCACTCCGGCGTCGTCCGTCAGGTCCGCGCTAAGCACCTCGGCGGTGATGCTGTAGTTGTTCTCCAGCTCGTGCGCGGCGGCCCGCAGCCGCTCCGAGTCCCGGGCCACCAGCACCACGTGGTGGCCCTGCTCTGCGAGCTGGCGGGCGAACTCGGCGCCGATGCCCGCCGTGGCGCCGGTGATCAGGGCAGTGGTTCCGGGAACTTGTGCGGTCATGGCAGAAGCCTAGTGGCGCGCGCGCCGAGATGGCAGGTCGCGGCAGGGGTGAAGCCTGGGACTGCCGTGACATGCCATCTCGACGGCGGGACTCGCCGGCCGCCCGGCCGGAGCACCCTAGGCGAACGCCGCCAGCGGGTTCGCCAGCCTGCCCGCCATCTGCAGGCCCCCGGACGGATCCGTGAGGTCCAGCATCTGCTGGTTGTTGCGCAGCTGCAGCCGGTTGAGGCAGGAGAACTGGAAGTCCGCCGCGAACAGGTCGTGGCGGGCAAACTGGTCCGCGAGTTCCGGGTGCCCGGACTGGTACTCGCGGATTGCTTCTGCCGCGATGCGCCAGAACTCCCCGCCGCTGAGGACGCCGTCTTCCTCGAGGAGGGCGCCGAGGAACCGGAAGATGCAGTCGAACACATCGGTGAAAATGGCAAGGACCTTCTCGCCGTCGGGAATGTCCACCTTGATCCGGGACACGGCTTCCGGCAGCTCGAGCCGGTCACCCATCACCACGATTTCCTCGGCGATGTCCTTCATGACGGCCCGCACCGGCACACCGTCCTGGAGCACCAGGATCACGTTCTCGCCGTGCGGCATGAACGCCAGTTCGTAGCGGTACAGGCAGTGGACCAGCGGAACAAGGTACGCCTCGAAGTACCGCCGGAGCCATTCCCCGGGCTCCAGTCCGGACTGCTTGATCAGCGCGGACACCATGGGCTTGCCGGCCGCATCGACGTGCAGGAGCGAGGCCATGGTGGCCAGCTGCTGTCCGTCTGCCAGCTGCGGCAGGGGGCTTTCCCGCCACAGTGCGGACAGCATTTTCCGGTAGGGCGATTCCTTGGCCGCGGCCGCCTCGTAGTATTCGTTGTGGTATCCGATGGCGGCCACCTCCCGGATCAATGCCAGCCCGCGGTCCTGGAGGGCAGCGTCACTTCGGATCAGCTCCTGGAGCCAGTCATTGATGGCCGGTGTGGCCTTCATGTACTGCGGCGACAGCCCCCGCATGAAGCCCATGTTCAGGACGGACATGGCCGTTTTGACGTACGTTTTTTCCGGCGCGGCGGTGTTGAAGAAGGTCCGGATGGACTGCTGGGCCTGGTAGCTGTCTGCGCCGATCCCGAGGTGGACGATGTGCTGCCGGGCGATGTCGGCCGCGAAGGTCACAGTCAGTTTGTTTTCCCACTGCCACGGGTGCACGGGCATGAAGAAATACCCGGCCGGGTCCAGGCCAAGGGCGCCGAGCTCGGCGTCGAAGAAGGCCAGGGCGTCGGCCCCGAGTTCGGCCTCAAGGTGGGCGGCATAGTCCAGTCCGGCGCTGGACGTGAACACTGCCTTGCTCCGGTGCACCGCAATCCACTCCAGCTGCACCGGGGCGCCGGCTTCCGGAGCAAAGGCACGGTAATCGCTGATGCCGAAGCCCAGCCGGCCGTTGTTGGCCACGAAGCAGGGGTGGCCCTCGGTCATGCTCCGTTCAATGGCCTGGAAGTCCGTGGCGGCGTCCGCCCCGCGGGTCACACCGGCCGCCAGTTCGGCGGACGACGGCTGCCCGGCCCACTGCTTGTAGGCATGGCTCGAAAGGGTGCTACTGACCTCCTCGAGGTAGACCGGGAGCATCTCCTGCCGGATCCCCAGGGTGTTGCGGAATTCAGTGATGAACCGGAGCGCATCCAGGGGTGCGTCCTGCCCGTCGCGGCTGCAGGTGATGGAGGAGGCGTCGACCGACCAGTGCTCAAGGTGCAGGATCCTGGCGGAGAACCGGTATTCGACGGATGCGTCGTCACTCAGCACCCGGTAGGCGTGGGGCTGTGACGCGGATCCGGCACGGTCCCCGGCGGCGGGCCCGGCGGTGTCGCCGGCGCTGGTCCGCTCCGGGCTGAGGATGCGTTCGTGGGAGAACTCGGCGAGCGCTTTGCGGACGAGGTGCCGGTTGGCCGCGTCCCAGCGCTCCGGAGTGAGGTGGGTTGCGGCGTTTCCTGCGGCGAGGACGGATTCAAGGTCAGCGGTGGTCATAGTGATACTCCCTGGCGGATCGGGGACTGGTGGATCGGGGACTGGTGCCCCGGGGGTGAATGGAGGGCTGCGCGGGCGGTGTGGAAGGCCTCCCGCGTGCAGAAGCTGAGCAGGGCCCGCTTGTCCGGCAGGACCACCTCTCCGGCAGGCTGGAAGCCCAGCCGCTCGTTGAGGACGTGGATTTTATGGTTCCGGGCGTCCGGTTCCACCACAACGCGCTCCACCCTGTCCTTGGCGAAGAGCCGGTCCAGGACCGCTTCCATCACCGCTGCGGTGTAGCCGGTGCGCGGCGGGCCGGCCGGCGGGGCCACCAGCAGGTGCATGCCGATGTCGCCCGGCTGCACGGCGTAGAGTCCTGCCAGCGGTGAGCGGACCGGGAGGTACTCCTCCATCAGGAAGGCGGGGACGCCGTCGTCGAGCCCCAGCAGCGCATGATGGTGCCCGCTGGACTGGATCTTCGAGTATTCCGCCACAACGTCCGCCACGGTGGCGGACTGCATCCCCCAGAAGGAGGCATAGGGCCGGGTGACCCAGCTGTGGAGGAGTTGGGCGTCGGCGTCGGGGTCGAAGCAGCGGAACGTGAAGCTCATGCGCGTACTCCTGCCGCCCCGGCCATGACTGGCTCTGCCATCGCCGGCGCCCCGAACTGCTGGAAGGCGATGCTTCGTTCCACGGGATAGACCTCGCGGCCGCAGATCTCGCGCAGGATGCAGGAGTTGCGGTAGGCCGCCATGCCCAGGTCCGGTGTGACGAAGCCGTGGGTGTGGAGTTCGGCGTTCTGGACGAAGATTTCGCCGGGTTCGACGCCGGTGCTGTAGTTGCGCTCCACGGCGAACCTTCCGCTGGTGTCCCTTGCAATGCGGCTCTGCACCCCGGCCAGGAACTCCGGCTCGCGGTAGCCGTAGCCGGTGGCAAGGACCACGGCTTCGGTGTCCAGCGAGTAGTCCGCCCCCTGCTCCCCGTGCCGCAACCGGAGGGTGTGCGAACCGGCGGCCGGGTCCCACGACGCGCCGGTCAGCGCCGAGTGCGTCAGCAGCCGCGTGTCCACCAGCCCGGAGAGGCTCTTGGTGTACAGGAGGTCGTAGATGGCGTCGATGAGCTCGGAGTTGATGCCCTTGTACAGGTTCTTCTGGCTTTTGATGAGTCCGTCCCGCTGTTCCTGCGGGAGCCCGTGGAAGTAGTCCACGTATTCGGGCGAGGTCATCTCCAAGGTCAGCTTGGTGTATTCCAGCGGGAAGAACCGGCCGGACCGGGTGACCCAGTTGAGCTGGTACCCGTGGACGTCGATCTCCTGCAGCAGCTCGTAGTAGATTTCCGCCGCACTCTGGCCGCTGCCCACGATGGTGATGCTCCGCTGCCGCTGCAGTTCACTCTTCCTCAACAGGTAGTCGGCGTTGTGGAGGACCAGTCCCCCGCCGCCGTTGGCCGCCGCGTCCACTATGCCGCCACAGGCCGCCGGCACGTACGGTGACGTTCCGGTGCCCAGCACCAGCCGCCGTGCACGCAGCACCTCCGGCCCCGCGGGACCGTCCACGATGAGCGTGTACACGCCGTCGTCGTACGTGACCTCCCGGACGTCCGTGCCGAACCGCACGGAACCGAGCTGCCCGGCCACCCACTGGCAGTACTGGTTGTATTCGGCGCGCAGCGGGTAGAAGTTTTCCCGGATGTAGAAGCGGTACAGCCGGCCCGTCTGCTTGAGGAAGTTCAGGAACGAGTAAGGCGACGTGGGGTCGGCGAGCGTCACCAGGTCCGCCATGAACGGGACCTGCAGGTGGGCCGGTTCCAGCATCATGCCCGGGTGCCAGTCGAACGAGTCGCGGCGTTCCAGGAACACCGCATCCAGTCCGTCCACGGGCTCGGCGAGCGCGGCGAGCCCCAGGTTGAAGGGTCCGACGCCGATACCTGCGACGTCGTAGATGTGTGCGCCGCTCACGCCGCCGCCTCCTGCCCGGCAAGCAGCGCTTCGCCGGTACTGCGGAGCAGCCCGATGATCGCGTTGATGTCTTCCGGAGTGGCTTCAGCGTTGAGCAGCGTGAACTTCAGGTAGTGCCTGCCGGCCACCTTGGTTCCGGCCACTACCGCCTCGCCCGAGGCAAATATCGCAGCCCGGATTGCCGGGTTGAGGGTGTCCGCAGCGTCTTCAGCCAGGCGGGTGCCGTCAGCCAGGACCGGGCGGTAGCGGAACACGAGCGTGCTCAGCTGCGGCGCGGCGGCCAGCTCGAAGTCGGGGTCCGTGTCCAGGACCCGGCCGGTGCGGGCGGCAAGGTCGATCGCCTCGTCCAGCAGGGCGCCCACGGCATCGGCCCCCATGATCCGGAGCGTGAGCCAGAGCTTCAGGGCGTCGAAACGGCGCGTGGTCTGGATGCTCTTGTCCACCTGGTTGGGGATCTCCGCCAGGGCCGCGCTTTCCGGGTTGAGGTAGTCCGCGTAGTAGGTCACGTGCCGCAGCATGGCCCGGTCCCGTACCAGCAGGGCGCTGGAGCTGACGGGCTGGAAGAAGGTCTTGTGGAAATCCACGGTGACCGAGTCAGCCAGGCCGATTCCGTCCAGCCGGTGGCCGTAGCGGCCGGAGAGCATCAGGCCGCCGCCGTAGGCGGCATCCACGTGGAACCACGCGCCGTAGGCCTTGGCCAGGGCCGCCAGTTCCGGGAGCGGATCCACCGCTCCGAAGTCCGTGGTCCCGGCGGTTCCCACCACGGCCATCGGTACCAGCCCGGCGTCGGCTGCCTGCGCCAGGGCGGTTGCCAGCGCGGCGGGGTCCATCCGGTGGTCCGCCCCGTACGCCACGGGTACGACGGCGTCGTACCCGAGTCCCAGCATCGATGCGGACTTCCGGATGCTGAAGTGGCTGTCCTCGGATGTAAAGACCCGCAGCTTGTCCAGCAGGCCCGGCAGCCGGAGGGATGCGTTTCCGGGCAGCGTCCGCAGTCCGGCCACGGCATGGTTGCGGGCGATGAGCAGGGCCTGGAAGTTGGACTGGCTCCCGCCGGAGGTGAACACGCCGTCCGCCCCGGCGCCCAGGGACAGCCGCCCCGCGGTCCAGTCGATCAGCCGGCGCTCGATCATGGTGGCGCCTGCGCTCTGGTCCCAGGTGTCCATGGAGGAATTCACGGCCGAGAGGATGCTCTCCCCCACCAGCGCCGGGATGACTACGGGGCAGTTCAGGTGGGCGGCGTACTTGGCATCGTGGAAGTACACGGCGTCCTGCAGGTACACCTCTTCAAGTTCCGCCAGCGCGGCGGCGGTGTCCGGCAGCGGGGAGTCCAGGTTGACGGCGCCGACGCGCGCCTTGAGTTCCTGGGGCCCGACGCCGGTAAAGGGCCGGGTGGTCCGCTCCAGTTTGGTAGCCACGGCATTGACCCCCTGGAGCACCTGCGCCACGTAGCGGGGCGCATTGCGGGAGTTGAAGAGGTGGTTGGTGGCGGCGAGGGCGAGCTCCACCCGGGAGCCGAAATCGTGCCCGCCGGTCGGGGCAGGCAGGTCCAGGGGTTTCTCGTCCACACGGGGCAACAGCGTCACAAGGTTTTCCTTTGGTAGGCGTTTGGAGGCGCGCTAACGTAGCAAGGCAAGCCTTACTTAGGTGAACCTTTTAGTCAAACTTTTGTGAGCTAATTATTGAATTGGCGGATTCTCGGGGTTTTCGAAGCTCAACGGAGCGTCATTGACTGTCGCTGGAGGCGCTGTTGCGGCAGAATTCGCCCTTGGTGCGGGGCTTAGTGCGGGGCTTAGTGCGCGGCGGTGGCTGTCGATCTGCGCCGGCAGAGCAGGGTCCACCGGTTTCCGGCGTCCTCCTTGGCGTAGGAAAACTGGTCCAGCGCCACCTTGGCAAGGGCAAGCCCGCGCCCGCTTCCGGACATGTCATCCGGCAGTTCGGCCGCCGCGAGGTCGATTCCGGCCGGCTTGGCGTTGTCCGTGAATTCTGCATAGAGCCGTTCCGGTTCGCATTCCACGGCCAGAACGAACCGTACGGGGTCGGTGCCGGCAGGCTGGGAGTGCTCAATGATGTTGGACGCCACCTCGATGAGCGCCGTCTCGAACCGGATACGGTCCATGGATTCAATCCCGGGTTCACCGGCCCAGACTTCCGCCAGCAGCCCATGGATCAGCTCCAGGCTTTCGGGAACGGCGGCGGCGCGCAGGCCGAACCGGCGGCTCATCAATAGGCCCCGTCCACCGAAGCGACCGGCTGCAGCACCTTGTTCAGGTTGGTCATTTCCAGGACCGCCGTGATCTGCGCTGTGGGGTTGGCCAGCCGAAGGTCGCCGCCGGCCTGCCGCGTCTTCTTCAGCCCGGTAATCAAGGCGCCCAGGCCGGACGAGTCGATGAAATCAGTGCCGGCCAGGTCAACCACCAGCCGCACCGTTCCGTCGCCGATGAGCGCATCGATCCTGGCTCCCAGGTGCGGGGCGGACACCATATTCAGCCGGCCTACGGGACGGATCACGCCCACGCCGTTGGCCAGGGTTTCATTGTTGAATTCGATCACGGAAGTTCCTCTTTCTTCTTGTTGTCCAGCGACTTGTTGTCCAGCCATGCGTCGTAGCCGGGGTAGCGGACGGCCTCGATGACCACGCTGAAGATCAGCAGGTCAAAGGCAATCCACACAAAATTCACCGAGCTGCCCAGGAAGTCCCCCTGGCCCAGCAGCAGCCGGATGACGCCCACCAGTGCCGCCAGGACCAGGACGGCCATGGCGATCAGCTGCGGCCGGACCAGGTGCCACGGCAGACGGTTGCGTGCCTGCAGCGTCTTGGGTGTCACGCGGAAGTCCAGGTCCCGGCCCAGGAACACGTTCCCGAACGCGGAGGTGACGGACTTGATCCAGGTGGGGAAAAGGGCCAGGGAGTACTGCTGGCCGCGCCACGTCTTCACGCCCCGCCCCACCACCCAGAACAGGATCTGGTTGACCACCAGGAAGGGGATGAGCCGGAGGAAGAACTCGTTGCTCAAGGACTGCACCGGCAGGATTCCCAGAGTGAGGTAAATGACCGGGGCAGCGATATAGACCACTGCGGCGAACCCGGCGAGGTAGCTCCACATGGTGGCCAGGTACATCAGCCGCTGGGCCAGGCTTAGCCCCTTCTGCAGGAGCGGGTTCTCCCGGAACATGACCTGCATGGTGCCTTGGGCCCACCGGAGCCGCTGCGTCAGCATCGAATCGAGGTCCTCGGGGGCCAGTCCGTCGGCCAGCTTTTCGTGGTGGTAGGCGGATTCCCAGCCGAGGGAATGCAGCCGCATGCACGTGGCCATGTCTTCGGTGACCGAAATGGTGGCCAGCGGCATGAGTGCCTGCGCCTCGCCGGCCTTCTCGGCGTTGACCGACTCGATCAGCACGCGGACGGTTTCCACGGCTCCCAGCGGGGACCAGTCGCGTTGCGAAAGCCTGTCCAGCGCAACGTCGTCGACGACGGCGAGCGAACCGTCGACGTCGATGGTCCGGGACAGCCCCTCGATGGAGTTCAGCTCCGCATGCAGCGCCGCGAAGTCTTCCGCCACCAGGTTCCTGGCCACAGCGCCCACGCGCTCCTGGAACCGGTACGTAACATCGGCAATGGCCTGCCCGTCGTTCAGCTCACGCCGGACCTGCTGCAGGTCTGTGGCCACGGTGGACAGTGCGGCTGCCAGGCGCTCCTGGCCGGGTCCAAGCTGGCGTCGGGCCTTGGCCACCACCTTGTCCGCCGTCCGAAGCGCCTTGTTCAGGGCCAGTTCCGTTTCCGAGACGTACCGCATGACACCCAGCTGCATCAGCGCTTCCCGGCGGATGATCGCGTTGGAACCGCAGAAGAAGGCGGCGTTCCAGCCGTCCTTGCCCTGCTGGATGGGGCCGTAGAACAGCGGCGCCTGGCTGCCCAGCGGATCATTGGGCGGCACATTGACGAACACCTGGGGCGTCTGGACCAGGGCCATCCTGCGGTCGTTGAAATAACCCAGCGTATGGTCGAGGATCCTGGGGTCCGGGATCTGGTCGGCATCCAGGATGAGCATGAACTCGCCGTCCGTGGCGAGCAGCGCGTTGTTGAGGTTGCCTGCCTTGGCGTGGCGGGGACGGTCGGCCCAGTCCTCGGAACGGGTGATCCAGCCGATGCCTTCCGCTTCGGCAATGGCACGCAGTTCGGCCCGGTTGCCGTCGTCGAGGATCCAGGTCTTGTGCGGATATTCAATGTTCCTGGCGGCCCGCGCCGTCCCCATCACGAGGTCCAGCGGCTCGTTGTAGGTGGTGATGAACACGTCCACCGTCAGGCCGGGCGGCGGCAGGGGCGGCGTGCCCCGCTGCCGGTAGCGCCACATGGTGACTCCGAACAACAGGGAGTCCACCAGGGAGTACGTTTCGGCCAGGACCAGCGGGACCGCGATCCACCAGGCTTCCCAGTTGATAGAAACCATCCAGCGCCAAATGATGTAATTCAGGCCCAGTATGGCGGTGGCCAGAACGATCAGCCTGATAATCAGCTGCCGTGGTGTCATGGCCCGGATGTCCCCCTGGGTCCTCGTCGGTGCAGTCAGCCGCCCGTTGAGGATCCGCTCCGAAGTGAGACCAATGGAGCAGGACCGGCTGGCTGACCTGAGTCAGTCCAACCCTATCCGCAGACGCGGCAGTCGGGCCACGACGCCGCTGGTGACGTGGCCTGGACCTCGCGCGCCGGCGTCAACTGGCGGCGATCTCCTCCTGGGACGGACCGTCGGGCTCCGTCAGGTGCCTCTGGTGGAGTTCCTCAGCCGCCAGTTCATACCAGGTGTGCGCCCCGAAGGACGGGCTGCGGGTGTCCAGGTGCCGGTAGAGGGCATCGGCCAATTTACCGAGGGCGTCGTCAGACAACGCACGGACCGTCGAGGCGGGATCCAGGTTCCCCTCGAGGTACTCGGACAGCTCCAGGCCATCAATGGTGCGCTGCTCCCCGACTGTTGCCGGAACGGCGTCAATGTCGAAACCGGAGGCGGCATCAGCGTCGAGGAGGGCGTTGATCTTGCCGTCCAGGGTGGCTTCTTCCCCGCCTGCCAGTCCGGCATGCTCAAGGCAGATCGGCAGTTCCGCAGGTTCGGCGAGCGTGAGCCGGAACGCTTCGACGGCGCTCCCGCGGGATTCGGTGCCCGGCCCGCCCTCGGCGGCCTCGCGTTCGGCGATGTGGCGCAGGTACATCAGGACTTCCGGGTCAAGATGGGACGCGCCCTGGAGGTCCACCGTAATGTCCTGCTTCGGTGCGAGCCGGCGCCCGCGGCGCATGATGTGCAGCAGCACGGGGTAGTTGGCCTGGGTCAGGCAGCCGGCGACTTCGAGGGTCACACGTCCGGGGTCGACATCCACACGGACCAGCACACGTAGCTTATGGTTCAAGGCTTCTCCCAATGAGACATCCAAGAGCCAGCTTCATAACTCACCTAAACCATACGATTTAGTTGCCCCCGCCACAAGCTGGCCTGAACGCACCGGGTCATTAGCCGCTGGCCACAACTAGACTTAAGAGATGGACGAGATCACGCTGGGCACATCCGTGGCCGAACAGCTGCAGGATCTGGTCATCAGCAGCCAGGACGTCAACGGATTCCTCGCGGAACTGTGCGAGCTATCCGCCAGCTCCCTGTCGCGCAGCCTCGGGCAGGAGGTTTCGTGCGCCGTTACGCTGAGCCGCCACCACCGCACCACTACGGCTGCCTGGAGCGACCCGGAGGCCCGTCTCTTCGACGAGATCCAGCACAACTACGGCGAGGGTCCCTGCCTCCATGCGATGTCCACGGGCACCACGGTGCTGGTCCCGGATACACGCGCCGACCCTCGCTGGCCGGACTATGGCCTTGCCGTTGCATCGCTGGGGCGCCTGAGCGTGCTGGGCGTCCCGCTCACCCTGGACACAGGCGCCGCCGCTGCACTGAACGTGTTTGCCCCGGCCGCGGACGTTTTCGACGCCGCCGCGATCCGGAAGGCTGAACTGTTTGCTTCGCAGGCGGAGAGGGCGCTTCGGCTTGCGGTCAGGATCGGCGTCCAGCAGCAACTGGCTGCGGACCTGCGGACCGCCATGGAATCCCGCACCGTCATCGATCTTGCAGCAGGCATCATCATGGGGCAGAACCGCTGCTCGCAGGCGGAGGCGATGGCCATCCTCACCAAGGCGTCCAGCGGCCGGAACCAGAAGCTCCGGGTCATGGCGGAAAAGCTCGTCGAATCGTTCGCGCCCGAAACACCATCAACAACACCATCAACGCACTTCGACGCCTAGGCCGCTCCGCTAGGAGGCGGTCACCTCGTCCGTGGGCGGCTGTTCGGGCCAGTCGATGAACTGGCCGTACGCGTCGTGCTTTTTCAGGTAGCCGTAGATGAAGGGGCAATGCGGGATGATCCGCTTGCCCGATGAGACCACGTCGTCAAGGGCAAAATGCGCCAGCACCTTTGCCAGCCCCTGCCCGGCGAATTCCTTCGCCGTGTCGGTGTGGATGAAGTCCACGTGCCCGGGTCTGTCCACGAAACGCGACTCCACTGCCAGCTTCCCGCCCACCCGCAGTTCGTAGCGGTGGAGCTCATCGTTCCGGATGGTGGTGACGTCCGGACTGAAGGTGTCTTCCGTGGATACCGTGTTCTCCGTCATGGTTCGACATTGGCACTTAAAGGCGCCTGTGGCAATGGTCCGTCCGGGCCGCCCGGCGTGCCGTCCGGCGCGGCGGCCCCGACGGGAATCCGGCCCAGCAGGAGCACGGCCAAGGTAAAGCACACCGCTCCCCCGCCCAGCAGGGCGAGCGTCAGTCCGTTGACCGCCGCGTCTGCCACCGGGATGAACACCACCACAACGGCGGTCACCACGGCGGCGGCGGGGCGGCGGCGGGAGCGGGCCGACGCCGTCGGCCGTTCCTCGAGCCGCCCGAAAACGGCGAGCACGGGCAGCAGGAGGGCGATGATGCCGAGCAGGACCAGCGGCCGCGACCACCACCATTCGGCGGTGCCGGCTGAGGGCTTTGGGAAGTCCATGAGCAGCAACAGGCCGGACATCGCGGCCAGCAGCGGCAGGTGCCACAGGTAGACGGTCATGGCCCGCCGTCCGGCCAGGCCCACCACGGCCCGCACCCAACGGGCCGAGGCCGCTCCGGTGAGCGCCGGCCGGGAGAGCTGGAGCGCGGCCGCCTGCGCCGCACCAAGGAGCAGCAGGCAGAAGTTGGGCGGGTTCAGGTTCACCAGCATGTTGCCCCGGTACAGCCCCAGGCCCGTCACCAGGCCCAGGAGGAGGTTGCTCGCCACGATGACAGCGATCAGGGTGGAGGGGCTGGGCTTCCCCGCCGGAGCGTCGGCGAGGACGAATCCCAACTGCTGGACGGCACACCACAGGAACAGGATGTTGGCGTAGGCCAGCAGCGGAAGGGCGCCGCGGATGCAGTCCACGGCCACCACCAGCGTGGTGAGGCCGGCCACGGCAAGCCAGGGGGAACGGTCGTGAAGCGCAGCGAGCAGGGGAATGTTCAGCTGGGCAGCCAGGTACGCGGCAAGGAACCAGAGCGGCATTCCGGCGCCGGTGACGATCAGCTCCACCACCTGCGGTTCCACGCCGGACAGGCGGGCCGCCCACAGCCCGGCGAACATCACGGCCAACAGTGCAGCGGCCGGGCGGATGAGGCGCAGCAGCCGCGCCTGGGCGAATTCGAGGCCGGTCCCGCCACGGGCCTTGAGCCGCCGCCAGGACTGCAGCCCGGTGATGCCGCCGGCCACGAAGAAGAGCGGCATCACCATGAAAATCCAGATGATCGGTTCGAACCAGTCCTGCAGGGCCAGGGTGTTCTCGGTGGTCACGGTTCCGTCGGGGTGGAGCACGGGGCTGACCATCATGGTGTGCCCCACCACCACCAGCGCCAGGCAGAAGAAGCGGGCAAGGTCGATCACGACATCGCGTGCCGGCTGCTGCGGCTGCGGAACACCCATTGCGCTCCCTACGGACACCGAACGATACTCTGCGTACTGTCCATTGTCCGCCGGGCGTCCGTCAAGGACCAGAAACCGTGCCGGCTCAGGCGGTGAGCAGCCCCAGGAGGCCGAGCACGACGGCGAGCAACGGCGTCGTGCCTTGCGTTGCGGCGGCGCGGAGGTACTTCCGCCCGCTCAGCGCCAGGACGGCGGCGGCGAGCAGCATGGATCCGCAGGACGCGAAGATGAGGGTCCAGCCGATGACCGGCTGACCGAGGAGGACCGCACCGATCCCGGCCAGCGCGCCGACGGCCAGGAACAGGTTGTAAAAGCCCTGGTTGTACGCCAACGGGCGGGTGGTCTCGGCGTCGGCCTGCGAGGCGACGCCGAAGCGCTTCCAGGTGGCCGGCCGCGTCCACGTGACGGACTCCAGGGTGAAGATGTAGACGTGCAGCAGGCCGGCGATGAACGCAAGAACGAGGGAGGCCGGGATCATGGCTTGATCCTAGCCCCCCTCGCCGGGAGTTTTTGTCCACTTATCGCGAGCTAATGGCCCTCCAACTCCCGTTATCTGGACAAAAACTCCTACTTGGTGAGGGTGGACAGGGCTCCGGCGGCGAAGTCCCTGGCCGAGGCGTTCCACTTCCCCAGCAGTCCCTGGAGGTTCTCGCCGTCGGCGCGGTGCGGAGCGGTTTCGGATTCCAGCGTGGCCAGGACGCCGGTGCGGAGCTCGGTGTTGAAGTTCACCTTGCCCACGTTCATGGCGGCGGCCTTGACCAGTTCCTCCGCGGGGATGCCGGAGGCGCCGTGCAGCACCAGCGGGATGTGCGTCCTTACCGCGATGTCCTGCAGCACGTCCCACCGCAGCTGCGGCTCCCCCTTGTACTTGCCATGCACGTTGCCCACGGCGACGGCCAGCAGCTGCGCGCCGGTGCGGGCCACGAAGTCCTCCACTTGGGCGGAATCGGTCAGCCCGGCGGTGCCGGACCCTGCATCCGTGGCGGTGCCGTCCGTCAACGGACCTGACGCGTCCGCACCGAAGGCGCGGTCCTCGTCGCCGGCCAGGCCGCCCAGTTCCGCTTCAATCACGACGTCGGCATGGCCTTGCGCTGCCAGCGCGGCGCGCGCTTCGCGGACCAGCGCGATGTTGTCCTCGTAGGGCAGGGAGGAACCGTCCGCGAGGACCGAATCCGCACCCGCCGCGACGGCGTCGGCAATCACCCGGAGATCGGAAGCGTGGTCCAGCTGCACGGCGATGGGGACACTGGCGGCGTCCGCCAGTCCGCGGAGCGCCGTGATGAGCCGCAGCCCGTTGGGGGTGGCGGCAGTCTTGGGGGCCACCAGCAGGATTGCGCCGCGTCCGGCCCCTTCGGCCGCCTCCACCACGGCCAGCGCCGTGGTGAAGTCGTAGCAGGTGAAGGCCGGAACGGCTGCGCCCTGCTGGAGGGCGGACACCACCAGGTGGTCGAGTCGGGCACGCATCAGGCGCTCAGGCCTCCCACCAGGATCCAGGCGACGAAGGTCAGGGCGAAGCCGGCCAGGCCCAGGATGGTGGTAAGGACGGTCCAGGTGCGGAGTCCGTCGGACACGGACAAGCCGAGGTAGCGGGTAACGATCCAGAAGCCCGAGTCATTGACGTGGCTGAGTCCGAATGCGCCGAAGCCGATGGCAACAAGGATGAGCGCGGTCTGCACCGGCGAGTAGCCGCCGTCGGCCACTGAGGCGGCGAGGAGGCCCGCCGTCGTAATAATGGCCACGGTGGCAGAGCCCTGCGAAGCGCGCAGGATGGCGGCGAGGATGAAGGCCATCAGGATGACGGGGAGGCCTGCGGACTGCAGTCCTTCGGCCAGCGCTTTGCCGATGCCGGAAACTGTCAGGACCTTGCCGAATACGCCGCCGGCGCCGGTCACCAGGATCACGATCGCGGTGGGAGCGAGCGCGGAGTCCATGACTTCACCCGTGTGCTGCGAGGACCAGCCGCGGCGGATGCCGAGGAAGTAGTAGGCGAGGCCCAGGGCCGTCAGCAAGGCGATGAGGGGTGCGCCAACAAAAGCGGCGAGCTGGGAGCCGAAAGAGTCCTTGGGCAGGATGACCGCACCCACCGTGCCCACCATGATCATGAGGATGGGCAGGACAATCAGCGTGATGATCATCACGGGGCTGGGGGCCGTCTTGACGGCGGTGAGCACGGACGACTTCGACGTGCCCTGCGGTGAGTCCTGCTCGACTTCCGATTTGCCGCTGCCGAAAAGGCGGAACTGCTCGGCTGTGGTGGACAGCATGCTGTATTCGCGGCGGTTCAGCTTCTTGGCCACGAAGTAGCCGAGGATACCGACGGGGATGCAGATGAGGAGGCCAAAGATCGTGGTCCAGCCGATATCGGCCTTAAGGATGCCGGCACCGCCGACGACGCCGGGGTGCGGCGGAACCACTACGTGGATTGCCAGCATGATGGCGCCGACGGGAAGGCCGATCTTGATCGGGTTCACGCCTGCAGCCTTGGAGAAGCCGTAGATGATGGGAATCAGGATGATGAATCCGACGTCGAAGAACACCGGGATGGCTAGCAGGAATGCCGCCGCGGTGAGTGCCGCGATGACCCGGCGCGGGCCCAGCAGCTGGGTGAACTTTCCGGCCAGCGACTGCGCTCCGCCGGAGATTTCGATCATCTTTCCGAGCATGGCTCCGAGGCCCACCAGGATGGCAACGGAACCAAGCGTTCCACCCATGCCTTCCGTGACCGTTTTGATGATGTCCGGAAGGGGGATTCCGGCGACGAGGGCTACGCCGACGCTGACGACAAGCAGTGCCAGGAAAGCAGGAATCTTGAACTTGATCACTGCCACAAGCAGCAAGGCCACGCCTGCGACTGCTATGGCCAGAAGAGCGAGAGCGCTCATTGGGTGTCTCCTTTGACAGGCCAGGACGGCTGGCCGGACGGGTGGTACGACGACGGCGGAGGGGGGACCGCCGTCGTCGGGCTTGAGTTATTCGGAGGGAGCGGGTGGTTAGGCGGTGCGCTTGGTGGGGGCGACAACCTTGATGACGGCGGAGTCGTCTGCCGCGGCGAGGCCCTGCGCCTGGCCCAGCAGGTAGAGCTGCTCGGCTGCTGCCGCGACGGGGGCGGCGAGGCCGGCCGCGCGGGTGGCCTTGCCGACGATGCCCATGTCCTTGACGAAGATGTCCAGGCGGCTCAGCACCTCGGCGCCCTCTTCCGTATAGGCCTCGAGGATGCGCGGGCCGCGGTTGGAGAGCATAAACGAACCGGCGGCACCGGCTTCGAGCGCCTTGAGGGTCTTCTCCTGGTCCAGGCCGAGGGCGTCGGCCAGGGCGAGGGCCTCGGCAGCGGCGGCGATGTGGACGCCGCAGAGAAGCTGGTTGACGGTCTTGAGGGCCTGGCCGTCGCCAGGCTTGTCGCCCACGACGGTGAGGGTGGAGGCCAGCAGCTCCAGCGCGGGGCGGGCCTTTTCCCGGGCCTCCGGCGATGCGCCCACCACGATCAGCAGGTCGCCCTCACCGGCGCGCTTGGGGCCGCCGGACAGGGGTGCGTCCACCAGGTCGACGCCGAATTCGGCCAGTCGGTCCACGGTGGCCGGGATGGCCTCGGTGCCCACGGTGCTGCCGAGGATGACGACGGCGCCCGGCTTGAGCACGGAAGCCACGCCGTTCTCGCCGAACAGGACGTCGTTGAGCTGCTCGCCGTTGCGCACCGCCAGGAGCAGGGCGTCGGCGCCTTCGGAGGCCTTGCGTGCGGAGGCGAAGGTGCGGATCCCGGCTTCTTCGGCGAGCTTCAGCCGCGGTTCGGCGATGTCGAAGCCGTGGACAGTGAGCTGGCTGGCCAAACGGGTGGCCATGGGCAGGCCCATGGCGCCGAGGCCCAGGACGGTGATGGTGTAGTTGCTGGTCATGGTGTTCTCCATTGAAGGGGTGGTGCCGGTGGGGAGGTTTAGAAAGTGTTGCTGAGTTTGCGCGTCACCTGGGTGAGGGATTCGTCGTCGCCCACGTTGCCGGCGAAGACGATGTACGGGATGCCCTTGGCGGGACCGTCCACCGGCTCCCAGAGGGATACGATGCCCGGCAGCATGGGCCCGCGGACAATCGCATGCCGGATTTCCAGGCCGTGGGCTGCCACGTCCGAGGACGTAATGCCGCCCTTGGCGATGACGAAACGCGGCGGGAACGTCTTGAGCGTACGGTTCACGACGGCGACGACGGCGGCGGACACCGTGCGCGCTATCCGCAGGCTCTCGGCGGCGTCGCCGGTTTTGATCAGCAGGCGGCTGGTGTGGACGATGACGTCGCCGCCCTGCAGCGCCTCGACGACGTCGGACACCACCGTTCCGATGTAGGCCTCCGCAACGTCTTCAGCGGCAAGCAGCTTCTCGACGTCGATCTCGACGATACGCGCCGCGCTGTGCTGCTTGGTGAGGTCATTGAGCTGGCGCGTGGTGACGCCGACATGGGAGCCCACGACGATCAGGCCGCCGGCCGTGGAGGGAGTGTTGCCCGCGTAGGCTTCTTCGCCGCTGAGGGCGGGACGGATTTCCTGGCCGATGCGGCCACGGACGAACGGAGGACCCACGCGGTACAGCAGTTTCTTGCCGCGGCGTTCCGCTTCCTCAAGGCCCAGCGCCAGGGCACGGAAGTCGTTCTCCGTGACGATGTCGGCAACGATGGGCGTGGAGTCAGTGGCGGGTTCGATGGCGTCGGCGATGGCCTTCGCTGAGACCATGGGGTCGCCGTCCGGACCGGCTGCTCGGATGATGTTCAGGTCCAGGACGATCACCGAATCCGCGGCAAAACGGCCCTGCGACTTCTCCTCCACGTACTTGGCCATTTCGGAGTTCGCGTAGCCGAAGGTGGCGTCCTTGGCGAACTCCGTCTCGGCCACGGGGATCAGCGTTCCGGCGTCCCCGCGCATGTAGTGGACGCCTCCAATGGTGACGCGGCCGGCGTCGGGAAAAGCGGGAACAATGACGACGCCGTCAGTCACCTCGCCGCTGACCGCAGCCACAGTGCCGGCGATGACGTCGGGTTCGAGCGGGTAGTGTCCGCGGAGCGTGGAGTCGCTGCGGCTGACGAACCCGAGCCGGAGCACGTCGCCTTCGGCGGCCCCTGCTGCGGTGAGCGCGTTGCGGACGATTTCTTCGTTCCGCGCAGCGGCTTCGGCCGGGTCCAGGCTGCGGGTGTTGGTCAGCACGTAGACGGCTGGCTTGGTCTGGTTCTCCCGGATATGGGTGAACGCCCAAGTGAAATCGGCCACGTCCCAGCGGGTGAGGACCGGCAGGTCGGCAACGGACTGCGTGCCGGTGGGGTCGTCGTCGAGCACTACCAGCACTCGGGGGGAGGCTGCCGAGGACGCCGCGACAGCGTTGGCAACCAGCTCAGCGGGAATCTGGACCTCTGCCGGAAAGGCTGCCAGTACGTCTGCTTCAAGGGGCACTTTGCACTCCGTTGTGTATGAAATCTCTGTTGCGGTTAGGTAATTGTAAGATGTCAGACATCTAACATTTGAATGCTAGTGTGGCACAAGGCACAGGGACGCGCAAGTAGACTTGTCGGACAAATCGTCGCTCACCGCTGAACGGGGGAAAATTGGCACGTAAATCACTGGTCGGCGTGGTGGCCGATGAACTCCTGGACCGGATCATTGCCGGCGAGTTCCCGCCCGGGTCCAGCGTCCCCGGCGAACTGGAACTGAGCGCGAAGCACGAAGTCAGCCGCATGACCGTGCGGGAAGCCATGAAGACGCTCGAAGCGCAGCGCATCCTGAGCGTGGAGCGGGGCCGTGGCACGTTCGTCAACCCGCTCAACCGCTGGGCGTCCCTTGAAGCCGTTCTCCGCGCGGCATCAGAGGGCGTGAATGATGCCTCTGCCGCCATCCAGCTGATTGAGCTCCGCCGGATGCTGGAAACGGGTGCCTGTGAACTGGCGGCCGGCCGGATCAGCGAAGACGAAATCAGGGTCCTGCACGGGTATGTTGCCGCCATGCGCAAGGCCCATGACTCGGACAACCTGCCCGCCTTCGTGGAAGCCGACCTCGCGTTCCACGACGTCATCCTCCGCGCCTCGGAAAACGTGTTTGTTGCCGTCCTGTTTGAGCCGCTGCACCGCGTCCTGGAGAAGCGCCGGACCCAGACGTCCAAGTTCCGCGAGATCCAGGAACATGCAATCGGGCACCACCAGGCAATTGCCGAGGCGCTGGAATCGCGGGACGCCGCACGCTCGCGCAGCGCCATGGACGCCCACATGCAGCAGACGCTGGATGACCTGAAGACGTACGTGCTCGAGGCCAAGACGGCCTGAGCGGGCCAACAGCCAGGGGCTTAGCCGCCCGGGATCTTAGCTGCCTGCGGCGCGCCAGCCGCTAGGCGAGGGAGAGGAAGAGCTTCTCCAGCTCAGCCTTGTCCAGGCTCGGGTCTTCCTGCTGCATGCACTGCTGCAGGCCCGTTGCGATGATGGAGAATCCGGCCCGGTCCAGGGCGCTGGAAACAGCAGCCAGTTGCGTGACCACGCTCTTGCAGTCGCGCCCCTCTTCGATCATCCGGGTAACGGCCGCGAGCTGCCCCTGCGCGCGGCGCAGGCGGTTGATGACCGGCTTCATGTCGGCGGGATCGAGTTCCATTGCTTCCTCCTGGCTTTAGGACTTCCCCCATCTTATACCCCCCTTGGTATTTAGGCCCGCCGCTGTCGCACGAATCACACCCTCTGGCCGCCGCCGTCGGCCGCGGTAAATTGCGCCCTTCGGCCCTGTTCCCGCCTTGGGACGGGGGTCACCATGGGAACGTGAGTACGTTCAGCATTCCTGGACCGGCGCGGACACCCTCCGCGGCGAGCACTCCGGCTCCGCACCCCTGGAACCGATATGTGGCACTGGGAGATTCCTTCACCGAGGGGTATGGCGATCCGGAACCGCGAAGCCCCGGCGGCGTCCGTGGCTGGGCAGACCGGGTTGCGGAAGAACTGAGCCTGGGCCACCAGGACTTCGCCTACGCCAACCTGGCGGTCAGGGGCCGCCTGCTCCACCAGATCGTGGATGACCAGCTGGGACCGGCCCTTGGACTCAAGCCGGACCTGGTCACGCTGTCCGCAGGCGGCAATGACATCGTCTTTCGCGGAAGTGATCCCGACAAGCTCGCAGAGAGGCTGGACCCGGTCATCGGGCTCCTCAGCGCCACCGGAGCAACGGTGGTGCTCTTCACCGGCCCGGATTGGGGAGGCACCCCGGTATTCGGCCGTATCCGCGGCAAGGTGGCCATCTTCAACGAAAACCTGCGCACCATAGCGGCCCGGCACGACGGCGTGGTGGCCGACCTTTGGACCCTGCGCCAGTTGGCGGCTCCGCACATGTGGGATCCCGACCGCCTCCATTTCTCTCCGCTGGGCCACCACACCATCGCAGCCATGGTGCTGGAAGCCCTCAACGTGCCCCACACCCTGAAGCCGCTGGAACCAAAGGTCCTGCCGACCAGCAGCTGGCGGCAGGCCAGAAGCAGCGATCTGGTGTGGGCCAAGGACTACCTGTTCCCCTGGGTGGTTCGCCAGGTCCGGCAACGCCCCGCGAATCTGGGCCTCAAAGCCAAACGACCGGAACCGGGCCCGGTGTTCGGGCCCGGCCTGGCGCACGGGCCGTTAGCCGCCGGTTCGAAAGGCGGAGGTCCGTTCCCCACAGGCCCAATGACCGCCGTAAAACCCTAGTCGCGCCGCCCCGGGTCCGCTACTCTGCAGGGACGGCCCGCAGTTCCGGGTGTCAATGGAGATTATGAGGAGCGAAGTTGTCGAATCACACCTACAGCATTTCTGAAATTGTCGGAACTTCAAACGAAGGCGTGGACGCTGCCGTCCGCAACGGTATCGCCGAGGCCGCGAAGACCCTCCGCAACCTGGACTGGTTCGAGGTCAAGGAAATCCGCGGCCACCTGGAAAACGGGCAGGTGGCCGACTGGCAGGTGACCATCAAACTGGGGTTCCGGCTGGAGCGCTAAAGCCCGGAGTTTTAGCGGGCGGTGTCGCCCGACGTGTTGCGGCGCCAGAGGGTGGGCGCGCCGTTGTACGCCGGGAAAATGTGGCCCTCAAATATGGTTTGACCGTCATGCGGTGCGTCCACGGGAGCCCACAGTCCGGAAGCCGGGCAGTGGGTTCCTGTGGCGCCGGCGGTGGCCACCCGTTCGCGGAGCAGTGCGATGCGCTTCATCGTTGAATCCCATCCTTGGTAGTGAAAAGGTCTACCCCCAAGGCTAGGAAACCAGCACCGCTCCCCCAATGGGCGTTTGCCCAGAATCAGGCCTGTTCATGTGGCAGCTGCACAGCCGCGGCCGCTATTGCAACTCACGGACCAGGCGGACTCCTCGCTCAGGGAACACAGGCTTTTGCAGGTTCGGGAGTTGCTTGGCCGTTGCTCCGGCGAATCACCACTTCGAGGCAGGTCTGCCCGTCCGGGCTGGAAACAATGACCGCCCGGGCCTCGCTGGAACTTGTGTACTCGCCCGAGTGCATCACCGACACGGCACGCCACATGTACGTGTCCCCTGCCGCGGGGGCGGGGTTTTCCCAAGTGAAGGTCACGCTTTCGCCTTCCTTCGTTCCGGACAGCCTGGCCGGTGCGGGAACCACGCTGCCCGGCGCCACCGCGTCCAGTGGTCCGTCAAGGCCGGGGCTGGTCTCCGGTGCGGCGGGTGTAGTGGCGCCTCCGTTGACCGACACCAGACCGATCACGGCGGCAACGGCCAGCACTCCCCCGGCCGCGACCAGCAGCCACTTGGGGTGGCGCCGGGGTTGAGGGCCCTCGCCGCCGTCGGGCAGTGGAACCGGTTCAGCAGGCCGAAGTTGTGTGTCCTCTACCGGCAACGGCGTGAACGGCGCCGGACGGTCATCACCCCCGGTCCCGGCCGCCGCTGCCGGACGGCTAGCGGGAACAGCCGGACTCGGCGGTGGAGGGAAAAACGCCGCAGCGGCGGTCCCACCGGACCTCCGGGCAACGGTAGTGTCCCCGCCGGCACGCGGATCGATCGAAACAACACTGCGAATGCGGGTTGCGTCTTCGGTGGAGTCCCCGCCGGAATGCTCGGCATCCGGGCCGTCGTCGAGTACTTCAAACCGTGTCACAGCCAGGCTGAGCTCCGCCTGGACCCGTTGCAGGGCCAAGGCAAACGAGTGGGCGGACGGGTACCTTGACGCGGACTGCTTGGCCATTGCGGCAGCCAGGACCTGCTGCAGGGATTTCGGCACATCGATCCTGTCCAGTGCCGGCAAGGGAGCCGACGCAATCCGGGACATCAGTTCGCGGGGCGAGTTGTTGCCTCCCGGGGCGGCGAACGGGGAATGGCCGGCCAGCAGGGTGTACACCGTTGCGCCCAGCGCCCACACGTCCACCATCACACCGTCGGCGTCTAAGCGCTGGAAGGATTCGGGCGGGGACCACGGAATGGACATTCCGCCGTCGTCGTCCGCCGCTGAATCGGTGGTGCCGGAGATACCGAAGTCGGTCAAGGCGGGCCGGTTATAGTCCGTCACCAGGATGTTGGCCGGCTTAATGTCCCGGTGGGCGATCCCGGCCCGGTGGGCGGTCTCCACAGCGGATGCCACCTGGATGCCCACAGCGAGGGCATCATCCACGCTGAAGCGCTGCCGCCGCAGGCGGACGTTCAGGTTGGGCTTGGAGCAGTACTCCATGGCCAGGTAGGAGTGTCCTGACGCCGTGACGTTCGCCTCGTAGATCGTCACGATGAACGGGTGCGTGGACAGCTGTGCCATCAAGTTGGCCTCGGACTCGAACCTGCGCCGCGCCCCTTCGGTCTTCAGGTCCGCGAGCAGAACCTTGACCGCGACCTTGCGCCGCGGCCTGTCCTGTTCGTAAAGGTAAACGTCGGCGAAGCCGCCGGAGCCGAGGTGCTGCACATACTGGTAGCCCTCGATGGCCGGGGGCACCGCGGGTCCGCGTCGTGTGCTCAAGTCGGTTCCTCCAGAATCAATGTTGCGTCAGCCACCTCTGGCCTCGCTTCCGGCCCGAGAATCCTCCGGTGGTTCCGCAGCTTTCCCGCGGGTGCCCCCCGCCCGGTTCCGGAGAGAGTCCGCCAGCGTCCGCAGCTGCAAGCCGAGTCCGCCCTCCGCAAGGGACCGCAGGGAGTATTTGGCACGCTGACGCCGCCAGAACCCTACGGAGCCTGTCATCTGTTTCAGGGAGGAGTCCACGTCTGCCCAATACGTGCGGATGTCATCGTCGCTGGGATCCCCCGCGGCGAAGATGGCTACATCGGCGCGGTGGGCCAGAAGCAGGGTGGCGGAGCCGCTGTCGGGAAAAAATTCGCCGAGACTGGCCGCGTTTTCCCGTCGGGTTGCGCCGGGAGGAACCCGGACGCCGAGGTCTGTCGCTGTATTCATGACCTCGCTCCAGCCGCCGCCGATGCGGTCGGCGGCAGTCCCTTCGCACGCCCGGCGTTTCCGGCGCCGCAGCTTCAGCCAGGCAATGAGCGCCAGCGGAAGGAGCAGGACGGCCACAGGGATCAGACCCAGGCCGATCGCCATGAGGATCGGCCCGAGGAAGGCCCAGAAGCCCGGCTGGTTCTGTTCAGCGTCCTGCGCTTCAGGGGCGGAATCCGGCGGCAGTTCCACCGGAGCCTGCGGCGGCGGGGGCGGCTGCAGGACCTGGGGCTGGGGCTTGGACTTGGGCTGCGGGTCCGGCGGGATCGGAACATTGTCTTCAGAGGGCGTCGGGTTGAAGGGCACCCAGCCGACGCCCTCGAATGCCACCTCAACCCAGGCATGGACGTCATCGCCGGTGATGTCCACTGTGCCGGACTTCGGCGGGTTCTTCGGGTCGGGGTAGAAGCCCATCACTACGCGCGCGGGAATGCCCAATTCACGGGCCATCAGGGCCATGGCCACCGCATACTGCTCATCGTCTCCCACCATCTGCTTGGCACTGAGCATGGCAGAGATGCGCTGCGCCCCGTGCCCGGACAGGCTCCGGGCCTCACCGTCCAGTCCGTGGCTGAATGCACCCTGCTTGGAAAGTGCCGCCTCCAGTTTGCGGACCCGTTCGACGGGCCGTGACGAATCGCCCACAATTTCGGTGGCCTTAGCCGCCACAATCTGCGGCACGCTTTCAACCGGGGGCAGGGACACCGCGGCAAAGTCTGCCTGCTCCAAGTCGGACTCCTTGGGTAGCGCCGGGTAGGCAACTCCCATGGTGTAGGTGTCCCCGGCCTGGAGCCTGGCTGTAGCGATTGCGGTATCCGTGGCGGGGCTGAAGAACAGTGAGCCGTCCAGCTGGGTGGACCTGGCCCCGCCGAAGTCGACGCTTAGCAGGGTCCCGCTGGAAGGCACCCATACGCCCTTGTACGCGTCCACAGTGACTTGAACCTCCGCGCGTGCTGCCTGCCCGGCTGTCCTTTGGACGCCCCGGGTCCCAGCTACCCCGACGGCGGACTCATTGCTGATGGGCGAGAAGTTGCTGGAACCGCTCCCGTAGACATCGAACACCACGCCGTCGTAGGAGTCGAGGCTGGCAAGACGGATCCGCGCACCCTCGGGAAGACCGGTCACGGCCAGCAGCTTGCTGTCCTTCTGGTTCTTGACGTAATCCCGGAAGCTCGCAAGCGGGCTGGAATAATCGCGCAGATCCAGCGGCGGGACCACCACGTCGCGCAGGATCTGGCGGGTGGCTGAGGCGGTGAGCGCCGGCGCCGCGGCCAGCGCCATAGCCCCGGCCAAACCCAGAACGCCTGCCGTAAGGACGGTCCGGCGCAGCCGTGCCGCGGTGGTAGTCGGAGCAGGTGCGGCGTGGCCGTGGACAACGGCGTCCGGTGCTGCCGCTGTACGGCGGCGGTATGCCAGCCAGGCCACTGAGACGGCCACGAATACCATGCCGCGTACACCGGCCAGGGATGTTTCGTGGGTGCCCATGGCCGTTGCGAGGAGAAGCAGGCCCGCGGCGGGGAGCACGGACCACGCAGGACTGCGCAGCCGCCAGGCCAAGGTTCCGGCCAGGAAGGCCGCCACGTAGGCGGCCAGGAACGGGACCACCAATAAGCCGCCACCTGCTCCCACAGGGGCAGCGCTGGTCAACAGCTGCTTCCAGCTGAGGACCACACCGGCGATGATGGTCCGCAGGGATTCGGGTGAGGGCACCACCCCGGCGATGGCCTGCCCCGGGGCGGCGAGGCCACTCCCGAACACCAGGTAGGCCAGGACAGCCAGCGTCAGGGTGAGCAGTACACCGAGCCGCAGCCGCGCCGCAAGCAGGGCGAGGACCAGGCCCAGGGCAATACCGCCGGAACCGGCTAGCAGGAAGCGCCAGTCGCCGGCGAAACTGGAGAAGAAACCGAGCACGCCGGTGGCGAGCAGCGTCCCGAGGGCGGCGGCATCCGGTCCGAGGGTAGCCGGCCATGAAGCGGTGACAGCGGAGGGAAGCCGGCCTGCGGGCCGCCCCGGTTCGGCGCCCCGGCTCACGCCACAGCCTTCACCAGCAGGCGGGGAAGCTCTGTGAGCTTCCCCAGCGTCAGGACGGTCAGGTCGCCGATGGCGCGGCGGTCAAGTGCGGCACCCGCCTGGCACCTGATCGCGAAGCATCGCACGCCTGGAGGTGCAGATGCCGCCGCGATCCTCAGCTGCCCCGGGGTCACCGCCGTGCCCACCAACAGGAACATGACGGAGGCATTGGGGACGGCATCGCCGGTAAGCCGGGCAACATCTGCGGCTGACACCCGTGACGTTGCACCCGCCAGGCGGGTCATGCCGTCCAGCAGGACGCGGGCAGTGTCGGTACGGAGTCTTCCGTCCTGCGTCAGGACGCTTACCTCGCGCTGCTCGCGGATCGCCTGCTTGCCGATGGAGGCGGCGGCAGAAATGGCCAGCTCGAGGTCTTCGGCGGAGGAATATTCATCGAGGTTGGTCGAGAGGGCCATGGCCAGGTGGGAGCGCCGGGTCTCTTCGAACTGACGAACCATGAGCTTCCCTGTCCGGGCGGTGGTCTTCCAGTGGATATGGCGGCGGTCGTCGCCAGGAACATAGTCCCGCAGGGCATGGAAAGAAACATCGGCGCTGGACAGGTTGGTGGTGGGCAGGCCTTCCAGGTCCCGGATGAGCCCCTCCGCCGAGCCGGCCAGGGACACCGTGCGGGGGTGGACAAAAAGCTCAACGGCGTCGGTGAGCGTGACCTGGCGGTTCAGCAATCGCAGCGGATCGGCGCGGACGGACCGGACCGGCCCCACGGTGATCACCGAGCGTACGGCTGTGGGGATAGTGAAAAGGTCCTCATGGATATCCTCGATCCCGAGCCGCGGAACGGCGAATGACGCCGTCCCTGCGCCCACCGGCAGTTCGATGGCGGCAGGGAGCAGCGGACGTGCCGACGTGTTGGACACGGTGATGCTGCCCACCGCCATCTCCCCCACCTCCAGGCGCGTTCTGGCCAGGTCCATGACCACGCCGTAGGAGGTGCGACCCGCCACGAAGGCAGCTGCTATCAGAATCAAGGCCAGCACTCCGGCGGCGGCGGTGATGGTTTCTTCCCAGCCCAGGATGGCACCGACGATCCCGAACCCCAGGCCTCCGGCAAGCACCTGCCAGCCAAGGACAGTGACCAGTTCCAGGACCGCTCGCCGGGCGGCAAGAAGCCTACGGCCAAGGCCCGCGGCCGTCAGCATTGGGGAACTCCCGAATCCACCGGGCCGTCGCTGGGACGGATCCACAGATTGTTAATGGCCTTGTACCAGATCGAGCTGGTTGTGCCGGTGTCCTGGCCGGTGGTGCCATCGTAGATCTTGTATGGCGCACCGTTCGTCACGCATTGGAGCTGCACCCTGGTGCCCTCGGCGACGAACTGGCCGCCGCCCGCCGCGCAGTTGGCGGGCGTATCAGAGGCCGTGGTGCTGTTGCTGGGCCACATGCACGTCCCCGGACTCTTGGAGCCATTCTGCACGATCATGTACTTCGCGGGGGCAGTCTGGCCTGTGGCACTGGTTGAAGTCCGCTGCCCCAGATCATCGATGGTAGTCACCGTTATGGACACCGACTGGTCGTAGCCGTTGCCCGCCGTGACGGAGCCTCCGCCGGCGCCCAGATTTCCCGATTGCCCGTCCGACGCCTGATATTCAAGCCTGACGACGGTACGGCCGTTGTTGGCGACGGCACCGACGTCGAACCGGACTGCCGTAGTGACGGTGACGGGACTGACACTTGCGGCAAACGGCTTGCCGTACGGTGCCACCGGGTTGGAGTTCGTCACTGGGCCCTCGAATGTGGTGCCGTCCAGGCTGTTCACCGCGCGGACTCCGATGGTGTAGTTGCCGTTGTTCGGCACGCCGCTTCGCACCACCTTGTCCCCGGCCAGGGCCTGGAAGCCGCCGCCGTTGACCTGGTACTGGTAGGTGGGGGTGGCCCCGTTGCCGGCGGCTGGCTCGAAGGCCAGCTGCACCGCATTGTCCAGCGGCTCGGCCCGCACTGCCGGCACAGCTCCCGGGGTGCCAAAGGCCCGCTTCGGATCCGACGGCGGGCTGGCCGCAGAGCTGCCGGCCTTGTTCTTGGCCGCCACGGTGAAGGTGTAGTCCGTAGCGGAATTGCCCACCGTCATAGCCACGCTTAGCTGGCCCCCGGAGACAGTGCTGCTGCTGACGGGGGCACTACCCTGGAGCGCCGTCACCGTGTACGTGTCGATGGGGGCACCGTTCTGGGGTGCCGGTGCCCAGCTGACGGTCATGATGGACTCCGAACCGCCCGAGGTCGACCTCATGGTGCCGGGTTTGCCAGGCGCACCCGGCAAGCCGGCAGGGATCTCGCTGGCCGAGTACGCGCTCCAGTTTGACGGTTCCGGCGCCTGGTTGGAAGCCTGAACGCGGACTTGGTAGGGGGTGCCGTTCTGGAGTCCTGTCCATTTGTACGATGTGCCGGCGATATTGCCGGACCGGACGTTCCCTCCCGGCGGGGCAGGTGAAATCTCCAGCGTGTAGTTTTCGACCGGTGAGCCGGGGCTGTTCGGGGCCACCCAGTTGACCGTGAGTTCTCTGTCGCCGAACACCAGCGTGGGGGCGCCTGGAGCGTCGGGTTTGGCATCCGGGCGGGCGGGTGCGGAGGCGGGCGACGCCGGGGAATCTCCCACATTGTTGGTGGCTATCACCGTGAAGGTGTACTCAACGTTGTTGGTTAGCCCGCTGAGCGTGCAGGTGGTGGCCGGGCACTGCTGGGAGAAGCCGCCGCTGCCTGACACTTTGTATCCCGTAATGGGTGAACCGTTATTGGCCGGCGGGGACCAGTTCAGGACCACGGTCCGGTCCCGCACCTCACTCACGGTGGGCGTGGACGGAGCGTCCGGCTTGTCCTTGACGGTGAGCCGGACGCGGCCGTCCACTTCCCGTTCGGCGTCCTGGGTCTTGTCCTGGACCCTGTACCGGACCACCAATGTCCCCACGAAATTGTCCGCCGGGGTCACCGTCACAGCATCGCCATCGATGGCCGCCGTGCCGGTGCCTGTTTCCACAGTGGCACTCAGGATCTTCAGGGGTGACTCCGGGAAAGGATTGCTGTCGTTAGCCAGGACGTTCGCGCGCTCAGCCTGGCCGGCACGCGCATTGGGGACCACGTCGTCATTCACACCGGCCAGCGGCCGCTTGGACGCCACCACCAGGACGTTGACGGTGCCACTGACCGGGGCGCTGCGGCCGTCGGTCACACTGACTGCCACGGACAGGCTGGACCCCTTGGGAGCGCCATCGGCCGTTGCCTTCAGTGTGCTTCCGTCAAGGGAAACCTTGACGCCGGCGGGAGCGGGGCCGGCAAGCGCGAAGGCCAGCCTGTCCTTGTCCGCCTCGTCCACGTCGCTCGCCACCTCGCGGAGGTCCAGTAGCGCCTCCTCGCCGGCTGCAGTTTCCAGGCTGCCGCCGGCGAAGACCGGTTCGTGGTTGCGGGCCGGATCCGGCAGGACCCTGATGCCGATGGTCAGCACTGCCGTCCTGCCGTCGGGATCATCGACAGTGGCGCCGTCGGTCACTTCGAAGGTCACGGCGGCCGGCCCGGAATAGTCGTCCGCGGAAGTGAACACGAGTGTTGTTTGGTCCTTGACCAGCGGTGCACCGTTGGAGGCCACGGCTTGGACTTTGGCGTCCTGGGTGATCCGGGGAGTCTTGCCCGAACGGACCACCACAAGTTGCCGCAAGTCCATAGTGAGCTGCTGCCCGCTGACAACTTCCAGGGGGATGCTGCTCTTCAGGGCAGGGCGTTGCTCCTTCAGCCCGGGGAGCATGATGAAGGCAGTGGAGGACAGCTTGTCCACGTCGGTGACGGTGTACGGGATGATCTGGGATTCATCGCTAAGCGTCACGGACACGGTTCCGGCACCGGACACCCGTGCCGTGGGCACGGGCTGGGGGAAACTGATGGCCAGGTCGCCGGCCACGCCATCAGCGTCCTCATCGTTCCTGAGAACGGGCACGTCCACTGCGGTCTTGCCGAGGGTCTCGGCAAAGGTCACGCGATCGTCGCGGGCCACGGGAGGCAATTGCGGTGCATCGGTGCGGACCTCCACCTTGAGGGTCCCGACGGCGGTGCCTCCCCGCCCGTCAGTGATGCCATAGTGGACGATCACTGTTCCGGTGGCGGCCGGGGCGGTCAGCCGGACCCGGCCGTCCTTGACTTCGGCGGCCAGTTCCGGCGCAGCGTCCAGGCGATCTCCGGCGAGGACCACGGGGTCGCCGTCGGGGTCGGCGTCGTTGGCCAGCACATCCGCGGCGATATGGCGTCCGGGAAGCACGGTAACGGTGTCCTCGGCTGCCACGGGGTTCTGGTTCGTTCCGGGTGCGGGGGCGATGCCCACCACCACCGAGGCCGTTGAGCGTGCGCCGAAACGGTCCTCCACCACGTAGGAGAAGATGTCCTGGCCGGAGGCGTTCTGGGAAGCGGTGTACTCGATCCAGCTGGCGCCCACGGCGGCCGTGCCCTTCGCCGGGGCACGTTCCAGCCCGATCAGGGTCACGGAATCGCCGTCCGGATCGATTCCTTCCAGCGGAATGCTGATGCGGGAGGTCTTGCCTGCAATGACGCGCGCCGTGACCTTCTGCGGCTGGGGGCGCGAGTTCTGCTCGGCGCCGCCGCCGCGGATATGGATGGTGATCTGGGCTGAGTCCTCTTGCCCGTCCGGCCCGGTTACGGCATAGATGGCGTGGGCCGTCGTCGCCGTGGGACCCGCCTTGAAGCGCAGCACGTCTCCGGAGACTGCCAGGAGTCCCTGCTCGGGATCCACGCCCTGGATCAGGACGGGGTTAAGTTTCAGCTTTGAGCCGTTGGGGTGGCTGTCGTTGGCCAGGACGCTGATGGTGGCCACGTCGTTGGCCCGCACTGTGACCTCATCCGCAGTGGCCTCCGGGGGCTGCAGCTTGCTGGGGGCCGGGACAGGGATGACGGTCACTTCTCCGGTGGCACTGGCGGCCCCATTGGAAGCTGTGTACGTGAAGCTGGTGGGGGTGGAGAGGCCCCGGACGTCGGTGATGCGCAGAATGTGGTGGTCCAGGACAGCCACGCTGGCCGCGGTGTTCTTCGGCGGGCTGACGGACTGGACCACCAGGACGCCGCCGGCGGGATCCGAGTCGTTCGCCAGGACATCGATAAGGACCTCGCCGCCTGCCGGCAGCAAGGCAAGGTCAGCCACCGCCACCGGAGGTCCGGCGCCTGCGCCGGCGGGGCTGATCTCAATGCGGACCAGCCCGGCTGAACTGGCGGGACCATTGGTGACCAGGTACGTGAGGTAGTAGGTGCCCGGGTTGGCCGCGCGGAAGACGAATGTCCCGGACTGATAGTCCGGGGTGACAGTAAGATCCGGCGGCATGTCCACCCGGGTGAGGCGCAGCCTGCCGCCGGCGGGGTCAACATCGTTGGCAAGCGGCGACACCACCAGGTCCTGCCCGGCGATGCCGGCCGCATGGTCGGCATTTGCCTTGGGCGGAAGGCTGTCCGCGACACGGACATCAACTATCAGTTTGCCTTCTGTCTGCGTCTGGCCGTCGGACACCACCAGGAGGACTTCCTTCCGGCCCAGGCTGGTGCCAACGTCCTGGAAGGTGAGCTGGCCGTCCGGCCGGGTCCGGACCTGGTCTCCGTCACTGGACGTGCTGGCCGCTACCAGGAGGAGGTCGTCGCCGTCGGGGTCAATCCAGTCAGTGAGCACGTTCTGGCTGATGCTCTTGCCCTGTTCCAGCAATATGGTGGGTACCCGCTTCTGGGTGGGGCCCTCATTAATGGCCCGGTCCCTGACAGTCAGGGCGACCCTTGCTGTTGCGGTTCCTCCGCGTCCGTCGTTGGCCTGGTACTGGAACGACGCCGTGCCGCTGGCGTCGGCGGGGACGGTCACCTGCATGCCGGTGCCGTTGTAGACGTTCTGCAGGGTTCCGACGGCGGGCGCCTCGCCTTGCAGTCGTGCGGTGAGGACGTCGCCGTCGGGGTCGGAATCGTTGTCTAACAGCGGCAGCAGCGTGGTGCGGCCGGGGCGGACGCCGAACTGGTCCTCCACGGCCGTGGGGAGCCGGTTTTCCTTGGTGCGGTCCGGCAGGGTGTTCACCGGGTTGTTGTCCGCTGCGTCCTCGTCCTGGTCATCCGACTTGTCCGGCGGCGGAATGACATCGTCCCAGTTGGACACCAGGCGCATGTTCTCTGTCACCAGCCACACATCACCGGAATAGACGTCGTTGAGCACCACCACGTTGCGATTCACCCGGAAGACGAAATCCGCGCGGGAGCCGGTGGAGGGGATGTCCTGACGGTCGTTGTCCTTGGCGTCGTCGCAGTCCCGCAGGTATTTGCCGGAGCCTGCCCAGGCCGCGTAAAGGCAGGAGCCCAGGCGAACCGGGGCTGCCGGCAATCCGGCAGCGCCAAGGTCGGTTGTGGTGGCTGCGGAGCCGTCCAGCGGTTGTTTGATCAGGGCCTTTGAGGTGGCCACCGCCACGAAGGACGCACCGGGGCCGCTCTGCTGGAGCTTGGCCCCGGCGGGGTCGGCCACCTGCACTTTCTTGCCGCCGGGCAGGTAGAGGGAGCCGGTGGCCGGATCCAGCACTACGGGTTTGTTCCCCACGGCGGCGATCTGGGCGTTTTCGATGGTGCGGAGGGTTTCGTGCGGCTCAGTGTCCCGGGAAGCGATGGCACCGCCTTCGTCCAGCTTGATCGAAACGATCTCGCCCTTGGCAGGGTTGGCGGCGTACACCACGTCATCGGCGCCCACCGTGGCCACCAGGCCCTGTGCGTCCATCAGCACCGGCTCAGCGGAGGTGGCGTCGAAGGAGCCAAGTGCGTCACTGGTTGTGAGCCATAAGGTCCCCTTGTCCCGACTGGCCAGCGCTATCGCTTTCTTGCCAAAGCTCACGTCCACGGGTGCGGGGAGTGTTTGTGGCTGGCCGAGTGCAACGTCGGCGACGCTCACCGGACTGAGCGAGGACTTGCTCCGGTCCGAGAGGAACACAGTGCCTGCGTTCTGCAGCACGTCGAAGTCCGGGCTGGCGGCAAGCAGCCCGCCGTCGAGGAGCTTGGACTGGTAGTTGAGGTGGCCTACGAGGTTCTTGCTGGCGTTGGTGACCCAGACCCCGCCGTCGTTCAAGTCAACCTGGGTGACCGTAAACCCCGGATAGATGATTGCGGCAGCCGCCACCGCGGCCAAAGTTGAAAACGTCGTCGCCGAGGCCAGAACACGTTTCTTTCGTTCCACCCAAGAACGCACGCCCATAGCTCCCCCATCGCATAGGTATCTTAAATGCTATCGGAGGATGCGTCCTGGCCCTATTTGGCAGGAGTCTGCGGTTCACCGCCAGTCACAATGGAAGGCGCGGTATCCGGCGTTCCGAGGGTCTCCCCGGCTCCGAAGCTGCCCAGCAGGGTCAATGAATCCGCCGAGGGCGATCCCGGCTTTGCGGAAAACACGCGGAGGACCTGATCCGGGTCGTCGGGCAGCACCAGGTTCTCAAAGTTCAGTTCCAGGTCGCCCACCACCGGATGGCGGAGCCTGAGGATGCCCGCGGAGGGCGCCGCCACACGATGCCCGGCCCACCATTGCCGGAAATGTTCGCTATGTACCGCCAGTTCGCCCACGAGTTGATTGGCCTGAGCATCGTTGGGGTGCCTGCCGACGTCCACGCGGAGGGCGCCCACGGCCTCCGCGGCCACGGCTTTCCAGTCGCGGAACAGCTCACGGGCAAACGGTTCAAGCATGAGCCAGCGGGTCAGGTTCCGCTCCCCTGCCGGCATGGCCGGGAAATCGGCAAACAGCAGGAAAGCCAGCCGGTTCCCTGCCAGGACATCGCTCCGGCGGCCCAGGACCAGCGCGGGAACATCGCCCACGGCGCCGAGGAGCTGGCGCAGCGCCGGGCGGACGCCCTGCGCCTGAAGCGGCGGCCGCTGGGATTCCGCGCAGTTTTCCAGCAGGTCCATCATGTGCGCCTGCTCGCTGGAATCCAGGCGCAAGGCCCGGGCCACGGAATCAAGGACCGCCCTGGACGGGTGAATGTTCCGGCCCTGCTCAAGGCGCGTGTAGTAGTCCGTGCTCACGTCCGCCAGCCGGGCTATTTCCTCGCGGCGCAGCCCGGGTACCCGCCGGGCACCGGAGGTTCCGGGCAGCCCGGCATCCTCCGGCTTCAACCGTGACCTCATGGCCTTCAGGAATTTTCCAAACTCGGCGCTCTGACCCATGCCTTCCATTGTGCATGGCCCCGGCCCCCCGTTCTACAACGAACGTAGGACTGCCGGTCCTAGGAAAAACAGGAACAGGCATCCCTGCTGACAGGGACCGGCACAGTGCATAGGCTCGATGCATAAGGTGCCCGAAAGCGGTTTCCCGCCATCACCGCGGCGCCTCCCGCACGCGCCTGCCCCACCGAGCCCTACGACCGGAAGTACTGACGATGTCACAGATGAACCAAGTCACCATCCCGCAGCTAACCCTCAACAACGGAGTCCAGATCCCACAGCTCGGCTTCGGCGTCTTCCAGGTGCCGCCGGAAGAAACGCAGCGCATTGTCGAAGACGCGCTCGAAGCCGGTTACCGCCACATCGACACCGCCGCCGCCTACCGCAACGAAGCTGGCGTGGGGGCCGCCATCGCCGCCTCCGGCATTCCGCGCGAGGACATCTTCATCACCACCAAGCTTCGCAACGGCGAACAGGGCAACGCCCACGAGGCCTTCCAGAACAGCCGCAAGGCACTAGGCGTCGAGTTCGTGGACCTTTACCTGATCCATTGGCCGGTCCCGTCCCAGGGCCTCTTCACCGAAGCCTGGAAAGCGATGGAGAAGCTCTACGCCAACAGCCAGATCCGTGCCATCGGCGTGTCCAACTTCCTCGCGGAACACCTTGAGACGCTCCTCCCCGCGGCGGACGTGGTCCCGGCCGTGAACCAGTTCGAAATCCACCCCACGTTCCAGCAGGAGGAACTAGCCGCCACATGCCGGGAACTCGGCATTGCGGTGGAGGCCTACAGCCCCCTGGGCCAGGGCGCGGACCTGAATGCAGCGGCCGTCAAGGACCTTGCCGGCCAATACGGCGCCACTCCCGCCCAGATCGTCCTGGCGTGGCACCTCGCCCAAGGCACCATCGTCATCCCCAAGTCAGCCGATTCGGCGCGCATGCGGGAGAACCTGGGTGCCGTCGCCGTCGAACTCTCCCCCGCCGAACTCAGCGAAATCACCGCCCTGGAGTCGGGCGCCCGCGCGGGCGCCGACCCCGCCGTCGCGGCCTTCAGCCAGCTCTAACCGAAAGGACCGTTCCTCATGCAGTACACCCACCTTGGCCGCTCCGGCCTGAACGTTTCCCGCCTGTGCCTGGGCACCATGAACTTCGGGCCCCAGACCGAAGAAACGGCCGCGCACTCCATCATGGACTCCGCCTTGGAATCCGGCATTAACTTCTTTGACACCGCCAACGTTTACGGCGGCACCGGCCACCGCGGCTGGACCGAGGAAATCATCGGCCGCTGGTTCGCCCAGGGCGGCGAACGCCGCGAACGCACGGTGCTGGCCACCAAGCTTTACGGCACCATGACGGACCGGCCCAACGAGTCCAAGCTGTCCGCCCTGAACATCAGGCGGGCGCTGGACGCCAGCCTCAAGCGCCTGCAGACGGACTACATCGACATCTACCAGTTCCACCACGTCGACCGGGACACACCGTGGGACGAGATCTGGCAGGCCATGGACGTGGCTGTCCAGCAGGGCAAGATCCTCTACGCGGGCAGCAGCAACTTTGCCGGCTGGCACATCGCCCAGGCGCAGGAATCCGCAGCCCGGCGCAACTTCACCGGCCTGGTCAGCGAGCAGTCCATCTACAACCTCCTCACCCGCAACCTGGAGCTGGAAGTCATCCCGGCCGCGCAGCAGTACGGCCTGGGGCTGATCCCGTGGTCGCCGTTGCACGGCGGCCTGCTGGGCGGCGTGCTGAAGAAAGAGCGCGACGGCGTCCGGCGCACCGAAGGGCGGGCGGCCGAAACACTAAAGAAGCACCAGGACCAGATCCGCCAGTACGAGGACCTCGCCGACGACCTCGGCCACGAACCCGGGGATGTTGCCCTCGCCTGGCTGCTGCACCAACCTGCGGTCACCGCACCGATCGTCGGTCCCCGCACGCAGGAGCAACTCGACGCCGCCGTCCGGGCCCTGGAGGTCAAACTCGACGCGGATGCCCTGAAGCGCCTCGATGACATCTTCCCCGGCCACCGCACCGCCCCGGAAGACTACGCCTGGTAAGCCTTCCTGCAACGTCGCCTTCCCGAAAGCTTCGGGGTGCGTCACCGCGAAAGAGTTGAAATGCCGAAAGACCGTGCCACTCGGCCACTGTGCAAACCGACTCCGATAGGAAAGACTCTTGAAATGGCACTTTCACCAGTGATTGAGCTCAATGACGGATACCGGATTCCCCAGATCGGACTGGGGACCTGGCCGTTGGACGACCAACAGGTGGCTGCCGCCGTCGTCGAAGCAGTTGAGGCCGGGTACCGGCACATCGACACTGCGGTGAAATACGGCAACGAAACGGGCGTGGGAAACGGCATCCGTTCCAGCGGCCTGGACCGGTCGGAGCTGTTCATCACCACCAAACTCGACGGCGAATTCCACGGTCAGGACAGGGCCGTGGCGGGGCTGGACGGGTCTCTCCAGCGCCTCGGACTGGACTACGTGGACCTGCTTTTGATCCATTGGCCACTCCCCGGCCGGGATGAATTCGTCTCCACCTGGAAGACTTTTGAGCGGCTTCAGGCTGCCGGCAAAGCCCGGTCAATCGGCGTCTCCAACTTCAAGCCGGCGCACCTGGAACGGCTGATGTCCGCAAGCGATGTTGTGCCCGCCGTGAACCAGATCCAGCTCAGTCCCGCCGTGACCCGGATCGTGGATGCCGCCTACAACCGGCGGCACGGAATTGCCACCGAGTCATATAGCCCGCTGGGCGCGGGCAACGACCTCCTGAACGCGCCAGTACTGGGAAGAATCGCCCAAAAGCATGGCAGGACCCCCGCCCAGATCGTGCTCCGCTGGCACGTAGAACAGGGCTTCGTTGTCATTCCCAAGTCGGCCCATCCGCAACGCATGAAAGAGAACCTGGACATCTTCAGCTTTGCCTTGGATGCGGACGACACAGCAGCCATCGCCACGCTGGATGGAGGTGACGAGTCCGGGGTTAATTCCGACGTTCAGGGCCACTGAAAATCGGCGATCCCAGGAATTCACAGGTGCGCCGACTGGCAGATTAATACTAAGCATGATTAGTATTGGGGTAGAAGGATGTAGCGTGCTCGGGATCCGGGCACCTCCTCAATGAAGAAGAAGGAACGATAAAATGGGTTTTTTCGCATTTCTGATTCTGGGTCTTATCGCCGGAGCAATCGCTAAGGCAATCCTCCCCGGCCGTCAGGGCGGTGGCATTTTCATCACCCTGCTCCTGGGCGTCGTAGGTGCTTTCCTCGGCGGCTGGATTGGCAGCCTGCTCTTCGGTGTCGGCATCAACGAGTTCTTCTCGCTGTCCACGTGGCTCCTGGCCATTGGCGGTGCGATCATCGTCCTGCTTGTTTACGGCATGATCACCAAGCGCACGGCCCGCTAAAGCGGAGTCCGGCCTGAGAAACGGCCCCGGGATATTTCCTGGGGCCGTTTTTTCATTCAAGGCCCCGCGGGCCCGCCCGAGTACGGAACCTTCTCACAGAGCAGGAGTACAACATGAAATCCAAACTTCTTTTCGGTACTGGCATGGCAGCGGGCTTCGTCCTGGGATCCAGGTCCGGCCGCGCCGCCTATGAAAAAATCAAGGCGAGGGCAGCTGCTCTCTGGGACAGCAAACCCGTCCAGGACAAAGTCACCGCAGCAACAGAGGCGGTCAAGGAAAAAGCACCTGAAGTCTCCGACCAGCTGACAGAGGCTGCCCGCCGCGCAGGCACAGTCATCAGTTCCGCGGTCCACCGGGACAAGTCAACGGACGGCAGCAAAGCAAGTACTGCCAAGAACGGCGTTTCCGCCACGGAAGGCGATCTGCCGGCCGGTGACTACGTTCCGTCCCACAGCACGCACCCGGAGACGGTTAACCTGGGCACTTCGGACAGCAGCGCCGCCAGCTCGACGTCAGGCACCGCCGCCAAGGGCGCCGCTCCGGACGTCACCAGCGATCCTGCGCTCGGTGACTCCACGGGCCAGGACTGGTCCGACGAGGGCGGAGCCACGCCTGCCGGCGCCGCTACCAATACCAACCCTGAGCGGACCTAAAACCCCGCAGGAGTCGCGCCGACCCGCCCGGACCACTGGTCCGGGCGGGTCGGCCTTTTTGTGCCGCGGTCCGGCAACGGTCCGGTCCGGCACCCGCAAGGGTCCAAAGCACCTTGTCCGAGCCAGTGCGGAATTCTAGAATGTGGGTGGCTAAGCAGTCAGCCGTTGATTCCCCGGGTCCGGAGTGAATTCATGAGCTATCGACGTGCGGCCTGCGTTCCCCCGCGATCCGCGGCGGGGCCCCTTCAGTGGCGGTGCCCATGAGCGGCTGGAACATGGATACGTCCGGCTCCACCGGCCACAATGCCGTGACCATCGTTGAAGGTTCGTCATTCTTTATCTCTGCCGGCAACGGGGACCTGGACCCCGGCCTGGCCCAGGGTGTCTTCTACCAGGACACCCGGATCGTCTCCCGGTGGAACCTGCTGGTAAACGACCACGTGGTGGAAGGGCTCATGGCGGTAAACCCGGAACCCTACCGGGCCGTTTTCACCGGGCGGGCGCCCCAGCCGGACGGGGCTGCCGACCGGCCGATGGTGATCGAGCGGGACCGGCAGGTGGGCGACGGCATCCGCGAAACCCTGACCGTGCGCAACTACTCCAACACTCCGGCGCCGTGCAGCATCAAACTGGCGGTGGAGGCCGACTTCGCGGACCTCTTCGAAGTCAAAGCCGGCCGCAAGACCCGGCAACTGCGCCCCTCCCACCGGGCCGAGGGCGACCGGCTGATCATCAGCGGCCGCCACAACGGCAGGCTGCTGGCTGCGACAGTCCGCGCCCCTGGAGCGGTGGTGAACCGCCACGGGGTGATGTTCAAAGTGACAATTCCCGCCAAGGGATCGTGGACCGCCACGATTGTGGTCACACCGAGTTCCGACGGCAACGAACCGGCGGGCAGGTTCTCGGCCAGCACTCCTCAACACGAATCGGTTCCCGCCCTCCGCCACCGGACCTGGCGCGCCGCGGCACCCCAGATCAGCATGGACAATCCAGCACTCGAAAGGACCCTCCGCCAGAGCCAACGCGATCTGGGCTCGCTGCGGATCGCTGACCCTGCCCATCCGGACCGCACCGTGATCGCCGCCGGCGCCCCCTGGTTCATGGCGCTGTTCGGCAGGGACTCCCTGCTGACCTCCTTCATGGCGCTTCCGGTGGATCCCGCGATCGCGCTGGGCACGTTGCAGACGCTCGCCGAGCACCAGGGCCAGAAAATCAACAAGATCACTGAAGAGGAGCCCGGACGGATCCTCCACGAGGTGCGCCTCGGTTCAGGCGCCGCCCTGTCGCTGGGCGGAGAAAAGACCTATTACGGTACTGCCGATGCCACACCGCTGTTCGTCACGCTCCTGGGCGAAATCAGCCGCTGGGGGCTGGAGCCCGAAGCGGTGCAGGAGCTGCTCCCCCATGCGGACCGCGCCTTGGACTGGGTGACCACCTACGGGGACCGTGACGGCGACGGATTCGTGGAATATGAGCGCGCCACCCGGCACGGCCTGATCAACCAGGGCTGGAAGGACTCTTACGACGGGATCAACTTCGCGGACGGCACCCTCGCCGAACCGCCCATCGCCCTGTGCGAGGTCCAGGGGTACGCCTACAGCGCCTATGTAGCCCGGGCGCTGCTGGCCCTGGACGCCGGCGACAATGCCCTGGCCCGCAGCTGGGGTGACCGCGCGGCCGCGCTGAAGGAGAATTTCAACCGCCGGTTCTGGCTGCCGCAACGAGGGTACTTCGCGGTGGCCCTGGACAAGGACAAACGGCCCGTGGACGCCTGCGCTTCCAACATGGGACATTGCCTGTGGTCAGGAATCGTGGACGATGACAAGGCACCCCTTGTGGCACAGCGCCTGATGGAACCGGACATGTTCTCGGGCTGGGGAATCCGCACACTTGCTACGACCATGGGCGCTTTCAACCCCGTGAGCTACCACAACGGCTCCGTGTGGCCCCATGACAACGCCTTGATTGCCGCCGGCCTGATGCGGTACGGCCTGATCGAGGAATCGCAGCGGGTCGCCATGGCCATCTTCGACGCCGCAGAGGCTTTCGGCGGCCGGCTCCCGGAACTGTTCTGCGGTTTCCCGCGCGAGGCGGGCCTGCCCCCGGTGTCCTACCCGTCGTCGTGCTCTCCGCAGGCCTGGGCCTCGGCCACGCCCATCCACCTCATCCGCGTCCTTCTTCGCTTTGATCCTTCCGCCCACAACGGCCGGCTCTGGCTGAGCCCCGCTTTCCCGGACGGGTTCGGCTACCTGAAGAAGGAACAGGTGCCGCTGGCCGGTTCCCGGCTCACCATCGAGGTGTCGGGCAATGACGCACACGTGACGGGGCTGCCACCGTCGATTGAACTGCATCTGGGGACGCAGGAACCCCTGGCGGACCTGATCCGGGTCCACCACGACCCTGGCCGGAAGGCCGGCTGATATAGGAGGCGCAATGCGTATTGGCATCCTGGCACCACCATGGATTCCCGTTCCCCCACCGAGCTACGGCGGGACGGAATCGGTGGTCCACACTCTTGCCGCGGGCCTCGTGGAGGCAGGGCACGATGTTGTGCTGGCCGCTTCGAGTGACAGCACCTGTCCAGTCCCACGGGTTCCCGGGCTCTCGGAGTCCTCCGAACTCAGCATGGACTCGGGACGGCAGGAGATCCTGCACGTGCTCCGTTCCTACGATGCCATGGGGGACGTGGACATCGTCCACGACCACACACTGCTCGGCCCCCTGTGCCGGCGGAGCATGCAGGACGTCCCCCGCGTCACCACGCTGCACGGGCCTTTCGACGACGAACTCACCCTGATCTACCGCGCCATGCGCCGGGAGACGGCACTGGTGGCCATCTCGCACCATCAGGCTTCCACCGCCCGCGGCGTCAAGGTGGACGCGGTCATCCACCACGGCCTGGACGTCCGCAGCGTCCGGTACAGCCCGACGCACAACGGCGGAGCGTGCTTCCTGGGGCGTATGCACCCCAACAAGGGCCTTCTGCAGGCCATTATGGTGGCGCGCCAGGCGGGCATTCCGCTGCGGATCGGGGCAAAGATGCGCGAACCGTTTGAGCTGGACTACTTCCATGACGTGATCGAACCGCTGCTTGGCCCGGACGTTGAATACCTCGGCGAGCTGGGGTCAGCGGAGAAGTACCGGCTGCTGGGCGAATCCGTGGCACTGCTGAACCCCATCCAGTGGCCGGAACCGTTCGGGATGGTGATGATCGAGGCCCTGGCCTCCGGCACCCCGGTAGTCGCCACACGCCGCGGTTCAGCCCCGGAAATCATCAGCGACGGCGAGACCGGGTTCCTGGCGGACAGCCTGCAGGGTCTGGCAGAGGCGCTGGAGGGCTGCAGCTGGTTGCGCCGCAGCGACTGCCGGCGGGCGGCCGAGCAGCGCTTCAGTTCCCAGCGGATGGTCCGGGAATACCTCCGGTTCTATACGGAACTCCTGTCCGGATCACCCCGGGCCGCGGAGGAGACAGCAGCTGCGGGCTTCTAGGCTGCCGTGCCAATCGCCACTGTGGCATCCAGCTCCGAGTCGCGCGCCAACCGGGAGGACAGTCCTGCCTCCCGCATCAGCCCGATGGTCCGCCGCGCCTGGCCGCGGCTTGTCTCGATCAGCACATGCCCGCCCCGTGCGAGCCAGGCCGGAGCCGCCGCAATGACCCTCCGCTGGATGTCCAGCCCGTCCGCGCCGCCGTCCAGGGACATTCGCGGCTCGTGCAGGCGGGCTTCCGGGGGCATGGTCCCGATGGCGGCCGTGGGGACATAGGGGGCATTGGCCACCAGGACGGTGATACGGCCCCGCAGCCTCGCCGGCAACGGCTCGAAGAGATCACCCTCATGGACGTGCCCGCCAGCCGGTTCGATGTTGCCTCTGGCGCACAGGACTGCGGCCGGGTCCAGGTCTGAGGCATGCAGCTCAATTCCGCCCCCGCGCGCCAAAAGGGCCGCGCCCACGGCACCGGAACCGCAGCACAGATCCACCACGGCGGGCGTGGTGCCGTCGGTGCGCCGCCCGCCGCCGGACGTCCCGCCGTCGCGCGTGGCACCGTGGAGCAGCAGCTCCGCCTGCCGGACGAGGAACTCGGTGCGGCGGCGGGGCACGAATACTCCTGTGGCCACGCCAATGCGAAGCCCGCAGAAGTCGGCCCAGCCAAGGATGTGTTCCAGGGGCAGACCGGCGGCACGCCGCTCGATCATTGCGTCCAGCTCGGCAGCGGAGCCGGCAACTCCGGCCAGCAGCCCTGCTTCCTCCTCGGCGAACACGCAGCCGGCGGCCCGGAGACGGCGGACTGCCTCTTCCGGGCTGGCGGAAATACGGGGTTCTGGCGGCAAGAGCAGGCTCCCTCAGCTGCAGTCGGTGGGTTTCATGCTACCGAATCCGGACCGATAGCAAGCAACCTTGGGATTCGCTGGAAAAAGTCGGTGCAAGCGCTTACAGTTGTGACTTGGCTCTCAATAGCCGGTCTCCCGCATCATCCTTCACAGCAGCAACGTCGCTTTCCGGAAGGTCTTCCTATCGTGTTTTTCCGCAGTTCACTCCCCAAGAATCCACCCTGCAGCCAGCCGGCCAGGGGCGTCGCCGCGGCGGTTGCGGTGCTGGTGGCCGCTGCCGCCCTGGCGGGCCCGGCCCATGCGGCGCCGGAGCCGAAAAACCCCGGCGCGCCGTCGGCCTCCCATTCGCTCCGTGCACCGGTGACGGACGAGAACTTCTACTTCGTCATGGCGGACCGTTTCAACAACGGGAGCAGCGCGAACGACGACGGCGGGCTGGGCGGGGACCCGATGGTCTCCGGCTTCGACCCCACCAAAAAGGGCTTCTACAACGGCGGCGACCTGAGAGGCCTGCTGGACAAGATCGACTACATCCAGGGCATGGGCACCACATCCATCTGGTTGACGCCCAGCTTCAAGAACAAAGCAGTCCAGCCGGAAGACAAGTCAGCCGGCTATCACGGCTACTGGGTCACAGATTTCACCCAGATCGACCCGCACCTGGGCACCAACGCCGAACTGAAGGCACTGATCGACGAGGCGCATTCACGCGGGATGAAGGTCTACTTCGACATCATCACCAACCACACCGCGGATGTGATCGGCTACGGGGAAGACCCCAAGGATGCCCGCAAGCCGTACGTCTCCAAGGACGCGGCGCCATACAAAACGGCGGCCGGCGAGGCGTTTGACGACCGCGACTACGCCGGAACGGACGGGTTCCCGGAACTGGATCCCGAGGAGTCCTTCCCCTACACGCCGGTCCTGGATGACAGTGAAAAGGACCTCAAGGTTCCCTCGTGGCTCAACGATTCCACGCTCTATCACAACCGCGGCGACACCACCTTCCAGGGTGAGGACTCCTTCTACGGGGACTTCTTCGGCCTGGACGACCTCTTCACCGAGCACCCCCGCGTGGTGGACGGCATGGCGGACGTGTATGAAACGTGGATTGGCGACTTCGGTGTGGACGGCTTCCGGATCGACACCATGAAGCACGTGAACGACGAGTTCTGGCAGGAGTTCGGCCCCCGGGTGCTGGACTACGCCAAGGAGCAGGGCAAGGACGAATTCTTCATGTTCGGCGAGGTCTTTGATACCTCCAAGAGCTTCACCTCGCAGTTCACCACCCGCAACAAGATGCAGGCTGTGCTGGACTTCCCGTTCCAGGATGCCGCCCGCAACTTCGCTTCCCGCAGCCAGGACGCTGACCAGCTCGAGGCGTTCTTCGCCGGTGACGACTGGTACACGGACGCCGACTCCAACGTGTACCAACTGCCCACCTTCCTGGGCAACCATGACATGGGCCGGATCGGCAGCTTCATAGCCGCGGACAACCCCGGCGCGGATGACGCCGAACGTGTTGCCCGCGACCGGCTTGCCCATGAGCTGATGTATTTCTCCCGCGGCAACCCGGTGGTGTACTACGGCGACGAGCAGGGCTTCACCGGTCCCGGCGGGGACCAGGATGCACGCCAGACGCTCTTCGCCAGCCAGGTCCCGGAATACCTGGACGATGACCTGCTGGGTACTGATGCCACCCACGCCACGGACAATTTCGACACCGGCCACCCGCTCTACAGCAAGATCAGCGAGCTCGCGGCGCTGACCGCCGAACACCCGGCCCTCCGCAACGGCGCCCACCAAAACCGGTATGCCGCCGAGGGCAAGGGGATCTACGCGTTCTCCCGGACCGACGCGAAGGACCAGCGCGAGTACGTCGTGGCAGTGAACAACAGCGGGACCGAGCAGACGGCCGCGGTGCCCACGTACATTGCCAAGCGCACTTTCACACGAATTTACGGCGGCACAGGTGACACCGGCGATTCCGCCGCCGAGGTCAAGACGGCCGACGACGGCAAGCTCAGCGTCACCGTCCCGCCGCTTTCCGCGGTGGTCTACGAATCGTCCGGGCGGATTCCGCACTCCAAGGCGGCTCCCGCCGTCGCACTTCAGGAGCCGGCCACGGCGGAAGGCGACAACGGCAGGATCCGGGTGGCGGCCGACGTCGACGGTTCCTCGTTCTACGAGGTCACCTTCCAGGCGCGGGCAGCGGGCGGAGACTGGGCGCCGATCGGCACGGACGACACCGCCCCGTACCAGGTGTTCCACGATGTCACGGAGCTGAACCCGGGCACTGCCGTGGAATACCGCGCGGTGGTCCTGGACAACGGCGGCCACACCTCCGCCAGCGCCGCCCGGAGCGGTACCGTTCCCGTCCCGGTCCTGGCCATGCAGAAACCGGCCGAGGGAAGCAGCGTGGACGGCACGGTGGAAGTCAGTGCCACGGCCAGCCCGGAGAAAGCTGACTACACGGTCAGCTTCGACCGCAGCGTTGACGGCGGCGGGTGGGCTCCGATCGGATCGGACAGTTCCTCGCCCGCGTACACGGTGTTTGACGACCTTGCGGCTCTTGGCCTCGCAGACGGCACCGAAGTCCGCTACCGGGCCACCATGTCAGTCCCGGGCGCCGACAATGTGGTGAGCGATATACGGACCGTGGTGGCCGGGGAGATCCCGCAGCCGGACTCCGTCACCGTGGCGGGCAGCCTGAATTCCGAGATGGGATGCGGGAAATGGGATCCGACCTGCGCGGCGGCTTCTATGACGCTGGACCCGGCGGACAAGGTCTGGCGGCTCACGGTGGACCAACTGCCGGCGGGCACGTATGAGTTCAAGGCCGCGCTCAACGGCAGCTGGGACGAGAACTATGGAGCAGGCGGTGCCCTGAACGGCGCGAACATCGTGCTGGAGCACCCGGGCGGTGCCGTGACGTTCCGCTACGACCACACCACGCATGTGCTGAGCCCGGTCTACGCGTCCCAGCAGCCCGGAGCTGTCGCGGCCGCGGGGAGCATGAACCTTGAGCAGGGGTGTCCGGAGAACTGGATGCCCGCCTGCGACCAGGCCCAGCTGGCGCTGGACCCCGCCGACCTGGTGTGGAAGCTGTCCGTTCCGAACCTTCCGGCCGGCACGTACGAGTTCAAGGCAGCCCTGGACCGGTCGTGGGCTGTGAGCTACGGCGCCGGGGGTTCGCCGAACGGCGCCAACATCAGCCTGGCGCACGACGGCCGCCCGCTCACCATCCGGTACGACCACTTCACGCACGTGATGACGGCGGAGTAGCTCCCTTCGTTGGACACAAAAGCAGCGCCGCCCTCTCCTGAGGACGGCGCTGCTTTTGTTTTTACTGCTCCGGGTCGCTGACGCGGCGGCGGCGCTTAGCTGAGCGTCGCGGTGTCGATCACAAAGCGGTACCGGACGTCGGAGGCCAGGACGCGCTCGTAGGCCTCGTTGATCTTCTCCGCCGGGATGACCTCGATCTCGGCACCCAGGTTGTGCTCGGCGCAGAAGTCGAGCATCTCCTGGGTCTCGCGGATGCCGCCGATCATGGAACCGGCGAACGAGCGGCGTCCCATGATGAGTGCGAACGCGTTGACCGGGAGGGGTTCGGCCGGGGCGCCGACGTTCACCAGGGCGCCGTCGAGGGTCAGCAGCTGCAAGTAGGAGCTGATGTCGATCGAGGCGCTGACGGTGTTGATGATCAGGTCGAAACTGCCAGCCAGATCGGCAAACGTGTTCTCGTCGCTGGTGGCGTAGTAGTGGTCCGCACCCAGTTTCAGTCCGTCTTCCTGCTTCTTGAGCGACTGGGACAGCACGGTGACCTCCGCGCCCATGGCGTGGGCGATCTTGACGGCCATGTGGCCGAGCCCGCCGAGGCCGACGACGGCGACCTTCTTGCCCGGGCCTGCACCCCAGTGGCGCAGCGGCGAGTAGGTGGTGATGCCGGCGCACAGCAGCGGGGCGGCGACGTCCAGCTCGATGCCTTCGGGAATCCGGACCACGAAGTCTTCGGTCACCACGACGTGGGTGGAGTAGCCGCCCTGGGTGATGGTGCCGTCGCGGTCAGTGGCGCCGTAGGTGCCGGTGTTGCCCTTGAGGCAGTACTGCTCCTCGCCCTTCTGGCAGTTGACGCACTCACGGCAGGAATTGACCATGCAGCCGACCCCGACGCGGTCGCCGACGGCGTGCTTGGTGACTGCGGCGCCGACTTCGGTGACGATGCCGGCGATTTCGTGACCAGGCGCCAGCGGGTAGTGCTGCGGTCCCCAGTCGCCGCGGACGGTGTGGATGTCCGAGTGGCAGATGCCGGCGAACTTGATCTCGATCAGCACATCGTGGGGGCCGACGTCGCGGCGTTCGATGGTGGTGGGGACCAGGTCTCCGTCAGCGGACGGGGCGGCGTAAGCGTTAGCGGTAAACAATGTTGTCTCCAATGTTGGGTGATCGTTGGATTCGTTGGGTGATGAGGTTCGGTAGGTGGTTGAACGTCAGTTTCAGGTACGGATGAGCACTTTGAGCGCTGTACGGTCTGCCATGGCGCGGTAGCCGGCGGGGACTTCATCGAGGGCCACAGTCTGGTCAAACACCTTGCCGGGCTGGATTGTTCCCGAGAGGATGTCCGGCATGAGTTCTTCGATGTAGGCCCGGGCCGGGGCCACGCCGCCCGTCAGGGTGATATTGCGCATCACGGTGCCGAAATTCATGGGCACATCGGTGTACTGGGCAGCTCCCACCCTACCAACGGCACCGCCGTCGCGCACGGCGGCGATCGCGGCGTTGATGGCGTCCTGGGTCCCGACGCACTCCAGCACGGCATGCGTCCCATCGCCGCCGGTGAGTTCACGGATCCGCGCGATTCCCTCCTCACCGCGTTCGGCGATGATATCCGTGGCGCCGAATTCGCGGCCCAGATCGGTCCGGTCCTTGTGCCGGCCCATGAGCAGGATCCTTTCAGCCCCCAGGCGCTTGGCGGCGATCACGGCGGACAGGCCCACCGCGCCGTCGCCAATCACCGTCACGGTGGTGCGCGGGTTCACTCGCGCCGTGACGGCGGCGTGGTGTCCGGTGCACAGGACGTCGGAGAGCGTCAGGAGGGAGGGCAGCAGCGGCGAGTCCTCCCCCACGGGCAGCTTTACCAGCGTGCCCTGCGCCTGCGGGACGCGGACTGCTTCGCCCTGGCCGCCGTCGAGGTTGTGGCCCCATCCGCCGCCGTGGCGGCAGGACGTCTGCAGGCCCTCCCGGCAGAAATCGCAGGTGTTGTCCGACCAGACGAACGGCGCCACCACGAGGTCGCCCCGTTTGAAGCCCCGGACCTCGGAGCCGAGGTCTTCTATGACGCCGAGGAATTCGTGCCCCATGCGCCGGCCCTGGTCCGACGCCGGGAGGGAGGCGTAGGGCCAGAGGTCGCTGCCGCACACGCAGGACAGGACAACCCGCACCACGGCGTCCGTGGGTTCCTTGAGGGCCGCGTCGGGCACGTTTTCCACGCGCACGTCGCCGGCACCGTACATGACTGTTGCTCGCATGAGGATCCTTTTCGAAGTTTATGGACTAGTGGGGCTGCCGGGCGACTTAGCCAGCGTGCGCCGTCGTCGGCTGTTCTGCGGGCTGTTCTGCCAGAACTGCCGTTCACCCGTGGTGGTGCTCCTTAGGAAGTTTTCGCTGCCTATCCAGCAAACCGCGTTCCCTCCGCGCGGGGAAGGTCCTGTTGGTACAGGTACTGGCAGGGCCTCCCTACAGCCGGGGACGGCTCCTAGTGTTGAACGGGTGGAATGCCGCCCCCGCAGGGGCGGGTAACCATCGATTGAGGAGAACTGTTGGAAATCCAGCCCAAAACGCCAAGCAACAAAGGACCGGCGGAGATGTTCACCGGCGACGTCTGGTTCGACGTCATCGCCAAGGGCGAGGCATCCTCGCAACTGCGCGTGAACATGGTCCGCTTCGCCCCGGGCGCCCGCACCGCGTGGCACTCGCACGTGAACGGCCAGACCCTGCATGTCACAGAAGGCCGCGGCCTGGTCCAGGCCCGCGGCGGCGAGGTGATCGAGATCCGTCCGGGCGACACCATCTACACGCCGCCGGGTGAAGAGCACTGGCACGGCGCCGCCGCTGACCACTTCATGTGCCACCTCGCCATGTGGGAAGGCCTGGGCGAAGACCAGGACGGCCCGGAAACTGCGTGGGGCGCACACGTGACCGGCGAGGAATACGGCGCGAAGTAGGCGGCGCGAAGTACACGGCCTGTGCGCGGGCCAGCATTATTGTCTGACCCCCGCGGCAGACTTATCCCATGGAAGTTATGGGGGAACTTGCAGCAGGAGGGGCGTTGCGATGGGCCACACTGCCCGCCGCTCCTGCGGTTCCGCCCGCGTCCCTCCGCGGTTTGTGGAGTGTCCCCTCCGGGCCGCGGCCTTCTCAGTCGTTGGCGTCCGACGGCGGCGGGTCCGGTGATCTCGCCCGGATCCTTGCGCTGATGGGCGCTTTGAGTTCGACGGCGGTCGACGACACTGCGGTAATGGGCTTCCGGGAGGCGGCTGACTTTTCGGCAAACGTCGAGGAGATCAGCCGGCAAATGGACTATCTGCAGGTGGTTGCGGCCCGGGCCGTGGACCGGACCAGGCGCGAGGCCAGTGCTGCTGCACGGGCTGGCTCGGGCTCCGGTGCCGCGGTTGGCTGGGCCACCGGGTGGGGCGAAGCAACAGCCGCCCACGGGCCCATTGGCTGGGCCTCCAGCCAAACCGGTGGCACCGGGTGTGATCCGGCTACCGAGACGCCCGCGGGAATTGAAACTCAAGAAACCCGGGCCCCGGACCCGGCGGACGACGGGCGCCGGAACTCCGCCGATTTCCTCCGTGCCCGGCTTCGGATAGGCACCGCCGAAGCACGACGCCGGCTCGCCCTGGCGGACTCTCTGCTCCCGAGGACCGGGATCACCGGGCACACCGAACCGCCGGAACGGCCCGAACTCGCCGCCGCCGTGGCCGCGGGGACCGTTGCGTCCCGCGCCGCGAGCATCATCTCCCTGGCGTTGGACCGGGTCCGCCATCATGCCCCCGAAGACGCGGTGGCCCGGATGGAACACAACCTCACCAGCACCGCAGCGGAACACGACACCGATTTCCTCTCCCGTATCGCCCGGCGCTGGGTCGACGGGCTCGACCAGGACGGGTCCGAACCGTCCGAGGAAGAACTCCGGCGCCGCCAGGGCGTCTTCCTCCGTCAGCCCCGCCGCGGGCTCCAGCACTTTGAAGTCTTCGCCACCCCGGACCAGTTCGAGCCCCTCCTGACCGCGATGAACACCGCCACCAACCCCCGCACCCGCCCTGGCGACACGGACACCACTTCAGCCGATGCCCTGGACCTGCGGACCAGGCCGCAGCGGCTCCTCGACGGCCTCGTCGGCGCCTCCAAAGCAGGCCTCAGCACCGGAGACCTGCCCGCTTCCGGCGGGCTGCGGCCACAGGTCATGGTCACCATCGACTACCGCGACCTGTTGGAACGGTTGGACCGCGTGGACGGGCTGGACAGTGTGGAATCAGGCACCGGGACGTTCACGTTCACCGGACCCGTCACCGCCGCCACCGTCCGGAAGATCGCCTGCGACGCGGACATCATCCCCGTCCTCCTCGGCAGCCAAGGCCGCGTCCTGGACATCGGCCGCACCACCCGGGTGTTCCCACCCCACATCCGCAAAGCCATCACCGCCCGCGACCAAGGCTGCGCCTTCCCAAGCTGCACCATCCCGGCCCCCTGGTGCGAAGCCCACCACATCACCTACTGGTCACACGGCGGAGCCACAAGCACCGACAACGGCACCCTGCTCTGCAGCCATCACCACCACCTGATCCACAAAGAACAATGGCACATCCAAGTCAAAACCGGGGTCCCGTGGTTCATCCCGCCACCCCACATCGACCCACACCGAAAACCTCGGCGGAACCACTACTTCCGGTGCTGAATGGCGGTTCTTTCCAGGCTCTGTTGAGCACCAACCGGCCGGCCACCACTAGCCAACTTGACCGGCCGGGCGGTGGGGACCGGGCTGAACGCCACCCCGTTGTGAAGCCCGGTATGCCGAGGGACTGCTGCCGTACGCGCGGGTGAATGCAGTGCTGAAGGTGAAGGCGTTGCTGTACCCCACCCGGGCAGCAATCACGGCCAGTGTGTCAGCGCTGGTCGAGAGGCGGTCGGCAGCCAAAGCCAGGCGCCACGCCGCAAGGTACGTCATGGGTGGCTGTCCCACACTGCTGCGGAACCGTGCGGCCAGCGTGGCCCGGGAAACGTGGACTCGCCTGCCCAGTTCAGCAACAGTCCATGGGGCCGCGGGCTCCCGGTGCAGCAGGGAAAGCGCCTCGGCGACGATCGGGTCGCGGTTGCCGGATACCCAGCCGGGCACTGCGGTCCCGGGGCGTGCGGCCCAGGCGCGCACCAGGTGGAGGAGCAGCAGGTCCAGAACCCTGTCCAGGGCGGTCTGCTGGCCGAGGCCCTGAAGCGTGAGTTCCCGGTGCAACATTTCCAGCAGCGCCGGATCCACCTCCTCCGTAGTGAACGCGACCAGCCGGGGCAGCGCCGCGGTGACGAGCCGGCCTACCGCGGCATCGCTCTGGTAGGTACCAATCAGCATCACCGTCTCAGCGTCTTCCCGATCGCCCCAGGTCCGGACACCGTGCCGCATGGTGACCTCCACATGGTCACCGGACGGCGTTTGGCAGGATTGGTCCGGACCGATCACAACAGTGGGTGAACGGTCGGGCGAATCGGCCACGAGGTAGCGGTCCGGTCCCCTGACCGTGGCGGCCTCGCCGGGGTTCACAGACTGCGTTTCGCCGCCGGCTGCAACCCAGGCTGTCCCCCGCACAGGGACTATCACCGTCAGCGCGGCCCTGTCACGGACGTCGATGGCAAACGGCGGATTCAGCGCGACCCGAAGGGTGAAAGCCTGCCGCGCCTGGGGACCGGCAAGGAACTCCGTCATAGGATCCATGCCCTGAGCCTAGACGATCAAAGATGCTAAGTGGACGCTTAGCTATTCATCGTCCAGCCGCAAGCCGGAAGGCTGAGGTTATGACGATCATGAATTCATTTTCCAAGCCCACGCCCAAGGCCTGCCCGTGAATGCGTGGCTTCCGGTGGTTGCCGGGACGGGTTCCGCCCTGGCGGGCGGTTTTTACTTTGCCTTTTCGGCCGTGGTGATGCCGGCGCTGCGTCAGCGGCCCGCAGCTGAGGCAGCGGCCGCGATGGCTGCGATCAACGAGCGGGCGGTCACGCCGCCGTTCATGATCCTCTTCTTCGGGACGGCGGCCGCCTGCGGGGCCAACATCATCGCCGCGGCAGCCGATCCCCAGCATTACACTCCCCTGAGGGTGGCCGGATCCGTGGCGTACCTGACCGGCTGGGCCGTGACCATGGCAGTGAACGTCCCCCTCAACAACAGGCTTGCCGGCACAGAGCCCCGGGGGATGGAGGCCATGTGGGGCGTGTTTGAACAGCCATGGACCCGGGCAAACCATGTCCGCGCCGCCCTGTCCGTCGCCGGCGCACTCGGACTGATGGTGCCGGTGTTGGTTGACCCCGTGCACTAGCTCAGGCAGAGGCAGAACGGGTGGCCTGCCGGGTCCAGGAAGACGCGGAAGGTGACGCCGGGCTGCGTCTCCGCTTTGGTGGCGCCCAGCTTGATAGCCTCTTTTTCGCCGTCGTCCAGGTCATTCACCACGAGGTCCATATGCATCTGCTGCGGCCGGGACTGTCCGGGCCATTCGGGCGCCTGGTAGCCGTCCACCTGCTGGAAGGCGATGCAGTTGCTGCCGTCGTCGGGCCGGATCTCGGTCCAGCCGTCGTCGACCTTGATGTTCCAGCCAAGCAGGGCGGCGTAAAAGCCCGCGAGGGCGTCGGCGTCGGGGCAGTCAATGACAAAGCTTGGGAAGCGTGCGATAGCCATAGCGGCATGCTACCCGCCCGCCGTCGGGCCTGTCCTTAAAGCGCACGGATCCCGTCCAGGCCACGGCAAGGGCGGTTTCCCCAAACCTCGGATTCAAGGCCGAGGTCAGTTCCGGGGTGCGGCATCTGGCGCAGGCGGGACCGTTTTAGGAAAGAGGCTGGAGAAATAGGACACAGAAAGTTTTCTTAATTCCGGCAATCATCGGTATTGTTTCGTGGTTAGGCCAGCCTAAGTACGAACTTGAGGACCACCATGATTCCTGCCCAACCCCTTGCGAGCCCTGACGCAGGACCGGACCGTGGCCTGGCGACCTTCGCTGCCAGGCTCGCCCGGCACGGCGATCTCCCCGCTGTGCTAACGGACACGGACTCCCTCTCCTACCGGGAACTGGCCGAGCGCGTCGATGCGACGGCCGCGCTCTTGGGTCCGGTGCGGCGCCTGGTGCTGCTCGCGGCCCGGAACGACCTGGATTCGCTGGTCGCGTACCTGGCAGCCCTGTCCTCGGGCCACCCGCTGATCCTCGTTCCGGCGGACAAACCGGGCTCCATCGAGTCGATCATGGCGGCATACAGTCCGGATGTGATCGTCCGGTCCGGCGGGGGCAGTGGGCCGGCCGTCGAGGAACTGCGGCCGGGCACACTGCACCAGCTCCACCCGGACCTCGCACTGCTCCTGAGCACCTCGGGATCCACCGGCTCACCGAAACTTGTGCGCCTCTCCCACACCAACCTGCAGTCGAACGCGGAGTCCATTGCCGAATACCTGGGTATCCGTTCGGAGGACCGCGCGGCCACGACCCTTCCGATGTCCTACTGCTACGGGCTGTCCGTCATCAACAGCCACCTGGCACGCGGTGCCGCGCTGGTGCTCACGGACCTGTCCGTCGTCGACCCGTGCTTCTGGGACCTTTTCGCCGCCCGCGGCGCGACGTCCTTTGCAGCAGTCCCCTACACCTTTGAGCTCTTGGACCGCGTCGGGTTTAACGGGATGGATTTGCCGCACCTGCGGTATGTGACGCAGGCCGGCGGAAGGCTTGCCCCTGAGCAGGTGCGCGAATTCTCGCGGCTGGGCCGGCGGCGGGGCTGGGACCTGTTTGTTATGTACGGCGCCACTGAAGCAACGGCCCGGATGGCGTACCTGCCTCCGGAACTGGCAGAAACCACGCCCGAAACCATCGGCATCCCCGTGCCGGGCGGCGCCTTCCGGATAGACCCGGTTCCGGGCCTGGAGGACGGCGAGCTCGTGTACACCGGCCCGAACGTGATGCTCGGCTATGCCGAGAGCCCGGAGGACCTCTCCGCGGGCCGGACAGTCACCGAACTCCGGACGGGCGACCTGGCCCGGCAGCATCCCACCGGCATTTACGAAATCGTGGGACGGCGGAGCCGGTTCGTCAAGGTGGTCGGACTGCGGGTGGATCTGGGGCAGGTGGAACGGATCCTCGACGGGCTCGGCGTTTCCGGGGCCTGCACGGGGTCCGACGACGGCCTGGTGGTCGCCGTGGAAGGTGACCACGATGAACGGCTGCTGGGCAAGGTCCTCGCGCAGAGCGTGGGCCTGCCACGCACGTCCGTGGATGTCCACGCCGTGGAGGGCCTGCCCCGGCTGGGGAGCGGAAAGGTGGACTATCCCGCCATCCTGGAGCTCGCCGCCGAGCGGGCCGCCCCCGCACCCGCAGAGGATGCGGCCGCTTCCCTGCCCGCCGAAGGACCCGGGGACGTCCGGAGGATCTTCGCGGAACAGCTGGAGAACGACGACGTCACGGACGACAGCACGTTCGTCACCCTTGGCGGGGACTCGCTGTCCTACGTGGCCGTCTCCGTCCGGCTGGAAAAGGCCCTTGGCAACCTCCCGCCCGACTGGCATGTCCGCACGGTCCGCGACCTCATGAACCCCGGCACGCCCCCGCGGCAGCGTCGGGGGCGGTTCTTCGCCCCGCTCGAGACGGGGATCGTGCTGAGGGCCCTGGCGATCGTGTTCATCGTCAGCACCCACGTTGGCCTTTTCAGCTGGCAGGGCACCGCGCATGTGCTGATGGCCGTTGCCGGGTTCAACTTTGCCCGCTTCCAGCTCGCCGGAGAACGGCTGCCCCGCCTTCGCCGCCAGCTGCGCAGCCTCGGCCGGGTGGTTGTCCCCAGCGTCGTCTTCATCGGCGTTGCCTACCTGCTCACCGACCGGTACAGCATCGCCAACGTCCTGCTCCTCAACGCCATCATCGGCCCGGAAGAGGTGACCACGCAGTGGCACTTCTGGTTTGTGGAAGTGCTGGTTTACATCCTTGCTGCGGCAGCCGCCTTGCTGGCCGTTCCCTGGGCGGACCGCGCGGAGCGGCGCTTTCCATGGGCTTTCCCCCTGGTGCTGACCGGGGTGGGGCTGCTGGAACGCTTTGAACTGGTGGACCCCGAGGTGCCCAACACCGGGCCGGTACTGTGGCTGTTCGCACTCGGCTGGGCAGTGGCGCGTTCGCGCGGGCTCCCTCAGCGGCTCGCCGTCACGGCACTCACGGTCCTCACGGTCCCGGGCTTCTTCGACAACCCGAACCGTGAGGCGACCCTCGTTGCCGGCGTCCTCCTGCTCATCTGGCTCCCCAGCATCCCCGTCCCTGCCCGCCTCCACCGCTTTGTGGGCCTCCTGGCCGCATCCTCGCTGTACGCCTACCTCGCACACTGGCTGGTTTACCCGCTGCTGGTCGGCGTCAGCCCTGCTTTGGCGGTGGCCGCCTCGCTTGCCGCCGGAGTGGCCTACTGGGCGCTCTCAATGCGCGTGATGGCGGCCCTGCGCCGCTGGAAGAGGGCCCGGCCCGGGAAGAGCCGGGTCAACGGCCCTATGCCGGCGCCTGGCCGGGGGCAAGGTTCCGGGTGGCGGGGCCCTGGATCACGGTGCCATCGGTGCTGAACCGGGAGCCGTGGCACGGGCAGTCCCAGGTCACGTCGGCGGCGTTGAACTCCACAGTGCAGCCCAGGTGCGTGCAGACGGCCGAGACTGCGCTGACGTTTCCCGCCGGGCCGACGTAGACGGCGGTCTTCGCCCCGTCCACGTCCACCACGCTTCCTGAACCCCGGACGAGGTCGGACCTGATCGGAACATCCGGCCCGGGGGACGGCGCCGTGAAGTCCTCGGCAGCGGCCGGCGTCACGGCTGGGACTGGTACAGCCCGCGTGCTGTCGAACAGGGCCGCCCACGGGTTGCCCGTGCCGCACAGCGTGTCCCGGAGGATCAGGGCCGCGGCCGTTCCGTTGGTCAGCCCCCACTTGCGCAGCCCGGTGATCACGTGGACGTGCCGGAAGTCCGGCGACAAGCGTCCGACGTAGGGCAGCCCGTCCGCGGGCATGGCGTCCTGCGTGGACCAGCGGAAGGCGATCTCCCCGGCACTTAGGCGGTCCCGGGCAAATCCGCCGAGCCGCCGGTACCGCTCCGCGGAGTCGGTGCGGTCCGACGCGGGGTGGCCTTCGCCGCCCACCAGGACATAGCTTGTGCCGTCGAGGTCAAACGTCAGGATGGAGCGCATCGGTTCGTCCGCACTGAGGAACGTGGCGTCCAGCGGGGGCAGACCGGAACAGGCGGCAACGATATACGAGCGGTGCAGGTAGCACCGTTCGTCGAAGGTTCCGTTGTCCCCGAACGGCACGTTCGTCGCCACAATGACCTCGCGGGCCCGGACCGAGCCCCGCTCCGTGTCCACCACTGCCGGTGGCCCGTCGCGGAACGCAGTCGCAGGGGACTCCTCGAAGACGAAGCTGCCACCCCCGTCCACCGCGCGGGCCAGCCCCTGCACGTATTTGAGCGCGTGGATCTGCGCCTGGTTGTCGAACCGGACGGCCCCCTTGACCGCGAAGGGCAGCGGGACGTCGGTGGTGAAGGACGCCGGAAGCCCCAGCCTGGCTGCGAGCGCCGCTTCCTCCCGGACCAGGGCGAGCGTGCGTTCCGATTCGGCGTACGTGTAGTTGGAGACCCGCCGGAAGCCGCAGTCGATTCCTTCGTCCGCCACCGTGCCTGCAACGTGCCCAATGGCGGCTTCGTTGGCCTGTCCGTAGAGGCGGGCTGCCTCCGTGCCGTGCCGTCCGGCAAGTTCCGTGAAGGCCAGCCGGTGCAGGGACGTGACTTTGCCGGTGGTGTTCCCGGTGACTCCGGTGCCCACACGGGCCGCTTCCAGCACTGCCACCGTCAGCCCGGCCCGCTTGAGGGCCAGCGCCGCGGTCAAGCCTGCAATGCCGCCGCCGATCACGGCCACGTCCACGTCGATGGTTTCCCCGAGGGCGGCGTAGCCCGTGGATGCACTCGTAACCGCCCAGAGGGAGGCGAACTGGCCTGCGGGCTGCTCACTCACGGTATCCGCCTCCCCCTCCACCCCCGGGCCGCGTATCAGTTCCCGGTGGTCTTCGCGGTCTTGGCAGCCGCTTTGGCGGCCTGCTTGCTGGCGCGTACCTTGCTCAGCGACTCGGGATCCACGATGTCGGCCACGGACAGGTAGGCATCCTCCTGGCCGTAGTGTCCGGCGGCCTCGCGCCACCCTTCGGCCTTGAGTCCGCACTGCTTCCCGAGCAGCGCGAGGAATATCTTCGCCTTTTGCTCGCCGAATCCCGGCAGGGCCTTCAGCCGGCGCAGCACCTCCTGGCCGTCGGGGTTGCCCTGCGTCCAGATTGCCGTGGCGTCCCCGTTCCAGTCCTGGTGCACGGTCTCCGCGAGCGCCTGGACGCGTCCGGCCATGGATCCCGGGAACCGGTGGACGGCCGGGCGCTCCTTGAACATCTCAACGAATTCCTGGGGGTCGTACCCGGCGATCGCTGCCGGGTCCATGGAACCGATACGCGTCCGGATCTTTTCGGGGCCGGCGAACGCAGACTCCATGGTCACCTGCTGGTCAAGCAGCATGCCGGTGAGCAGCGCAAACGCGTCGTCGCTGAGTAGTTTGTCGGCAGCCGGGTCCCCGGTGATGTGCAGTTCCATGGGTCCTATCCTGCCACCCGCCCGGGCCGTCGTCATGGGTTGCGTCGAGGACCTGTGTCCGCCCGCGCTAAACGGCCTGCGGCCGGCCCTTCCGCCGCTCCCGCCACACCGCGGCACCCCAGGCAGCCAGCAGCATGGCCACCAGCAGCAGTCCGGCCTCGCCCAGGTCCACACCGCCCAGCCAGGTGGTGAGGGGATCGTGCCATCCGAACGCCGCGTTGAAGAATCCACCCAGGGTGATGGCCGAAATAAACAGGGCCGACACGGCCGAGATCCCGGTGACCACCGCATTGAACCCGAGTTTCCGGTGCGGATGGTGGATGGCACGGCGGTACATGCGCATCATGGCCACACCGTTGGCCGTGTCGCACAAGGTCATGGCGGCGGTGAACGACAAGGGCAGCGCCAGCAGCACGAACGGGGAGACACCGGCAAGGGATGCCGCCGTCGTCATGACCAGGAGCCCGATGGTGGTGGCGGTATCGAAACCCAGGCCGAACAGGAAACCGATCACGTAAATGTTCCGCGGCCGCTGGACCCTGGACAGGGGCCTTGCCAGCAGGCGTGCCACGAAGCCCTTCGCCTCGAGGTCTTCGTCCTGCACTTGCCCGCCGCCCTGCACCTTCCGGTATGCCTGCGCTGCCCGGATGAACGCCGAGCCGTTGAACAGGCCCATAGCCAGCAGGAACAACCCGGAAACCCCGCTGCCGATGAGGCCCAGCACCAGGTTTCCGGTGGTGCCGTCCTCCATGAACCGGCCCACCATTGCCGCGCCGCCCACCACCAGGATTCCGGCCAGGATCACCACCGAACTGTGGCCCAGGCTGAATGCGAACCCCACGCTCACGGGGTCCTTGTGCTGCGCCACGAACTTCCGCGTCGAGTTGTCGATCGCGGCGAGGTGGTCCCAGTCGTAGCTGTGCTTGATGCCCGCCAGGTACGCGGTGAGCACCAGACCCAGCGCCAGCGGCTGCGCCCCTCCCATTGTCCCTGCCCCAATGGTCCCTGCCCCAAGGCTTCCGGCCAGCAGAAGTACGACGGCGGCAAGATGCAATGCGGCCACCGCGCCGAAGGCGAAGAGCAAGCGGGTCCGGAGCGGCAGCTGCTCCCGTTCCCGGTACATCGCGGCGAACCCGGTGGGAGCGGCCATCAGTACTTCCTCAGGTTCAGGGGCGCCTGCCCGTGCCAGCGGTTCCGCAGCAGGGCGGTGCACGCCCCCAGCAGCCGGTTGAGTTCCTCCGTGGAGTTGGACAATGACCGCAGCACCAGGCCGGTGGTTCCGCCGGCGGAGGCGGTCAGCGACACACCGGTGTAGGCATCGTGGCCTGACGTGAGTGCGTGGAATTCGTCGGCGAGGGTTTGGTCAACGCGGGCGTCCACCACCACCAGCGATCCCAGGTGGCTGAAGCCCTCCATGAATCCCGTGCCGGTGACATCGCCGAGGGGCGGCCGGATCAGCAGGTTGTCCAGGGCCAGCAGTTCGGTGCCGCCGTCCGCCTCCACGTGGATCTCGGTGCGGAGCCGCAGTTCCTCGTACCGGAACGAGGCCCCGTCCGGCGACCACCCCGGCGTGACCACTTCAGCCATGACCAGGCTCGACGACGGCCGCACCGTAACGTGCGTGTTCTGCCGGTAGCGGGCCTCGCGGTACGCGATCAGCTGGTCCGGGGCCAGCTCCAGCTGCGCCCCCTCCCCCAGCCGCAGGGTCATCCGCTGCTCGGCAAACGACCCCGGAGTCCGGTAGATCTTCGTAGCGGACTGGGTGGTCAGCAGGAGCCGCGCCGCGTCGCCCACCTCCACGTCGATGACATAGAGATCGGCCCCAAGATACGCCCCGCCAGGATTCACCATCACATAGCAAACCTGCCCGGACCCGTCCAGATAGTGCGGCCGCAAAACCCGCAGGGCGCCCCGGTGGTACTGATGCGCAGCCACGGACCTCCCGCCCCGCTCACTGATGACGAGCTTCAGCTCTCCCATCGGCGGTTTAACCGCTGGGGCGGCCGCCGGCTCCAGCGCCGCCGGTTCCAGCCCAAGAGCCGTCATGGGGCGAGGTCGAGCATCAGGACGTCGCGCCGCACCCATTCGATGACGGCGTCCAGGCCTTCGTCGGTTTTCAGGTTGGTGAAGCAGAACGGCTTCTCGCCCCGGAATTCCTTCGAGTCCCGTTCCATGACGGCAAGGTCGGCGCCCACGTGCGGGGCGAGGTCGGTTTTATTGATGATGAACAGATCGGACTTGATCATGCCCTGGCCGGCCTTGCGCGGGATCTTCTCGCCCTGCGCCACGTCGATGATGTAGATCGAGAAATCCACCAGTTCGGGGCTGAATGTGGCCGAGAGGTTGTCGCCGCCGGACTCCACGAAGATCACCTGAAGGTCCGGGTGGCGCTTCTTGAGCTCTTCGATCGCCGCCGTGTTCATGGAGGTGTCTTCACGGATCGCGGTGTGCGGGCAGCCGCCGGTTTCGACGCCGATGATCCTGTCCTCGGGAAGGATGCCGTTGGCGGCCAGGATCTTGGCGTCCTCGATGGTGTAGATGTCGTTGGTGATGGCGGCCATGGAGATTTCGCGGCTCATGTGCCGGGTGAGACGCTCCACGAGCTGGGTCTTGCCGGCACCGACCGGTCCGCCGATGCCGATTTTGATGGGTTCAGACATGGTGTCCTCCTGCTAGCTCATGAACATGCGGGCACGTTGACGTTCGTGCCGCATCTGCGAAATTTCCAGTCCGGGGCTGACGGCCCCGAAGTCGTCCGGCGCAAGGCGGCCGATCCGTTCGGCGGCGGCAGCGACGTCGTCGGCCGCTTTCCGCAGCAGCCGCTGGCCGGCGTTCTGCCCCAGCGGAATGGCGCGGACGGCGTTCTGGGTCAGTGAGGTGGCCGCGGCGAAAAGGTACGCGGCGAGCGCCTCGGTGGGCGGCACGCCCAGGGAATGGGCGACGACGGCGAACGCCAGCGGCTGGTGGCCGGCGGCGCGGCCGGCGGTCACCAGCTCCCGGTACTCCGCCAGCTCCGGGGAAGGGAAAACCTCGGAGCCGATCTCCAGCAGCCGGGTGCCCATCTTGGTGCTCGCCTCCCGCAGCTGCCGAGGGAGGAGCTGTGCTGTCAGCAGCGCATCCAGTTCCGCAACGGGAACGCCCTCGTAGAGGAAGCGGATGGCCAGGCCGTCGGAATACGTGAGCTGCTGCCCCACGAACGCCGAAAGCCACACCCCGAAGGACGCCTCGTCGTGGACCAGGCCGCGCTCGATGTAGGTCTCAAAGCCCAGCGAGTGCGCGAAGGCCCCCGTGGGCAGGGCGGAGTCGGTCAGCTGCTGGAGCGCGAGCTGGTGGCTAGTGGCTGTGTTCAGCATGGCGGAAAGGCACAGGCATGACGCGTTCCTGGCGGTCGTAGGGCACGCCGACGTGTTTGAGGTAGTCCTCCACGGTGTGGTCGTAGGCGCACACCATCACCTCGGCCGCGTACTCGGAGGAGGCGTCGAAGAACTGCGCCTGCAGGTGCCGGTTGCCGAGCGAGTGCGCCACCACACCCATTTCGTGGATGGTCCGGGGCGCCACCACCAGGACGTCGGTGGGCAGCACGGACACCACGATCATGTTGGTATCCGCCACGTGCAGGATGTCGCCGTCACGGAGGTCACCGGAACCGGACGGCAGCCGGATTCCGATTTCGTGGCCGTGGTCCGTGGTGACGCGCTGGATGCGTTTGACCAGCAGGGCGCTGGGAAGCACCACTTTCTCCTGGTGCAGCCCGGCGAACGCCGCGGTTTCAGCGGCGGGGAGGTCGTGCAGGTTGCCGAGGATCTTTTCGATAATCACGGGATGCTCCGGTGCTCGGGACGGTTAGAACAGGAAGTAGCGCTGCGCCATGGGCAGCACGTCCGCGGGTTCACAGGTCACGTCCTCGCCGTCCACGGTCACCTGGTACGTTTCCGGGTCCACCTGGATGTCCGGCGTGGCGTCGTTGAACTTGAGGTCGGCCTTGGACAACGTGCGGATGCCGGAAACTGGCCGGATGTTCTTTTGGAGCCCCAGTTCCTCCGGCACGCCGGCATCGATTGCGGCCTGCGACAGGAACGTGATGGAGGACTGCTGCACGGCCTTGCCGAACGCGGCGAACATCGGGCGCATGGTGCGCGGCTGCGGCGTGGGGATGGAGGCGTTGGCGTCACCCATCAGGGCGTAGGCGATCTGGCCGCCTTTGAGCACCAGTTCGGGCTTGACCCCGAAGAACGCCGGGTCCCAGAGCACCAGGTCCGCGAACTTGCCTTCCTCCACCGAGCCGATGGAGTCCGCCATGCCCTGCGCGATCGCGGCGTTGATGGTGTACTTCGCCACGTAGCGCTTGAGCCGGAAGTTGTCGCTGCCTTCTGATCCGTGCGCGCCGCCGGCCGGGTCCTTCAGCACCCCGCGCTGCTTCTTCATTTTGTCCGCCACCTGCCAGGTGCGGGTGATCACCTCGCCCACCCGGCCCATGGCCTGGGAGTCGGAGGAGGTGATGGCGAAAATGCCCAGGTCCTGCAGGACGTCCTCGGCGGCGATGGTCTCGGCGCGGATCCGGGAATCGGCGAACGCCACGTCTTCCGGGATGTCCGGGTTGAGGTGGTGGCACACCATGAGCATGTCCAGGTGCTCTTCGATGGTGTTCCGCGTGTACGGCAGCGTGGGGTTGGTGGACGCGGGCAGCACGTTGGGCAGCCCGGCGATTCTGATGATGTCCGGGGCGTGGCCGCCGCCGGCTCCCTCGGTGTGGAACGTGTGGATCACCCGGCCGCCGATGGCCCGGATGGTGTCCTCCACGAAGCCGCACTCGTTAAGGGTGTCCGTGTGGATGGCCACTTGGACGTCGAATTCGTCCGCCACCTTCAGGGAGTTGTCGATCGAGGACGTGGTGGAGCCCCAGTCCTCGTGGACCTTGAGCCCGATCGCGCCGGCCCGGATCTGCTCCGCGAGGGGTTCGACGGCGGACGCGTGGCCCTTGCCGAACAGGCCGATGTTGATGGGCATGCCTTCGGTGGCCTGCAGCATCCGCTGGATGTGCCATTTGCCGGGAGTGACGGTGGTGGCCTTGGTGCCTTCGGCCGGCCCGGTACCGCCGCCCACCATGGTGGTCACGCCGCTGGTGAGGGCCGTGGGCACCTGGTCCGGGGAGATGAAGTGGATGTGCGTGTCCACGCCGCCGGCCGTGAGGATTTTCCGTTCGCCGGCGATGATTTCGGTGCTGGCGCCGATGACGATGTCCACGCCGTCGGTGATCTGCGGGTTGCCGGCCTTGCCGATCTTGAGGATGTGGCCGTCCCTGATCGCCACGTCCGCCTTGTAGATGCCGGTGTAGTCCAGGATGACGGCGTTGGTGATGACGGTATCAGGCACATTTTCGTCCCGGGTGACCTGTCCGTTCTGGCCCATGCCGTCGCGGATCACCTTGCCGCCGCCGAACACCACTTCCTCGCCGTACACGGTGAGGTCCTTTTCGATCTCTAGGAACAGTTCAGTGTCCGCGAGGCGGATGGCGTCGCCCGTCGTCGGGCCGTACAGGTCCGCGTACTGCCGGCGGGTCAGTTCGAAGCTCACTTGGCGTCCCCCTTGCCGGAGTCGGCCGTAGCCAGCGCACCGTTGACCGCGTTGCTGAGTCCGAACACCTCGCGGCTGCCCGCCAGTTCGATCAGCCTGACGGTCCTGCTGTCCCCCGGCTCAAACCGCGCCGCAGTGCCGGCCGGAATGTCCAGCCGGCGGCCGTAGGCGGCCTTGCGGTCAAACTCAAGGGCGGCGTTCGCTTCCGCGAAGTGGTAGTGCGAGCCCACCTGCACGGGCCGGTCACCGGTGTTAACCACGACGACGTCGGCCGCCTCGCGTCCGGCGTTGATCACCACGGGCGTGGTACCGAGGACGTACTCACCTGGAATCATCGCCTGCCCCTTAGCGGATCGGATCGTGGACAGTGACGAGCTTGGTGCCGTCCGGGAACGTGGCTTCGATCTGGACGTCGTGGATCATTTCCGGTACGCCCTCCATCACGTCCTCACGGGTGAGGATCGTGGTGCCGTAGCTCATGAGGTCGGCGACGGTGCGGCCGTCCCGGGCGCCCTCGATCAGTTCATAGCTGATGATGGCCACGGACTCAGGGAAGTTGAGCTTCAAGCCGCGGGCCTGGCGGCGCCGGGCCAGGTCAGCGGCGACCACGATCATGAGCTTTTCCTGCTCACGGGGCATCAGATGCATCGGAAATCCCTTCAACGTACTGCTTTGTGACCACAGTAGGCCGGTCACGTTTCCGTGAGGTTTCCGGGGCCCTTCTCCCGGTTTCAGGGATGGCGGGAGACGGTGTGGCGGCCCTTAGCCTTCGCAATCAACGCAATAGGCGTGGCCGTTCTTTTCACGGGCGATCTGGGACCGGTGCCGGACCAGGAAACAGGAGTAGCAGGTGAATTCATCCTGCGCCTGGGGAACGACCTGGACCACCAGTTCCTCGGCGACGAACTCGCCGCCGGGGACCATGCCGTCGTCGAGCGCGTCGGTCTCATCCAGTTCCCGGACAACGCTTCGAGCATCGGGGGCGTTGGCGGACTGAAGAGCCTCGAGGGAGTTCTCCTGGGATTCCTTGACGTCGGATCGTACTTCGTCGTAATCGGTTGCCACTTGGGTGTTTCTCTTTTCTAATGTTCTTGACTGACGGGAATGCAACCTACACCATCGCACCCTTATTCCCGCGCCACCAGCGCGAAGTAAGTCGAGGTGGTGTAATGTTCGGCACGCCGGGGACAAAATCAGCCGGCGGGCGCCGCCGTGGAGTCCCTGACCACCAGCCGGGTAGCCAATTCTACGTGTGTTGATTCAAGGGCCTCCCCGCCGGCCAGCCGCAGGACGGATCGGAGCGCCGTCCGCCCCATCTCCTGCAGCGGCTGGGCCACGGAAGTCAGGCGCGGTACGGACTGTTCGGTGACGTCGGTCCCGTCGAAGCCCACCAGGCTGAGCTCACCGGGAACGTTGATGCCGTGCGCACGGGCTTCGTCCAGGACGCCCAGGGCGATCGCATCATTGCCGGCAAAGATTGCGGTGGGCCGGTCCGCGAGGGCGAACAGCTGGCGCGCACCGGCAACGCCAAAGTAGCGCTGGAACTGGCCGGCCACAATATAGTCCGGATTGGCCGGGATGTTGTTGGCACGCAGGGCCGCCAGGTAGCCGTGGAGCCGGGCGACACTGCACTCTGCGGCTTCGGGGCCGCCCAGGAAGGCGATCTTCCTGTGCCCCAGGGAGATCAGGTGCTCGGCCGCCGCCTTGCCGCCGGCCCAGTTGGTGGCACCGACGCTGACGAACCCGGAGCGGGGCGGATTCAGCGGATCGATCACCACCACCGGTATGTTCCTGCGCCGGAAGGACTCCAGCTGGCCCGGAGTGATTTCGGACGTCACCAGGATGAGGCCTTTCCTGCCCGCGTCGAAGAGCCGCTGCGACCACTGCTCGTGGTCCGTGTTCTTCAGTTTGTCCGGAGTCACGCTGCTCAAGACCACCTCAACGCCCTCCTCGGCCGCACAGCCCACAATCCCGGACATCACCTCCAGCGAGTAGGAGCTGTCCAGTCCGTCAAACACCAGGTCCACGAGCACCGGGCCGCCGGACCTGACCCTGCGCTGCATCGGAGACTCGTAGCCCAGCTTGACGAGGGCCTTCTGTACGCGGGCGCGGGTTGCCTCCGCGACGTCGTCACGGCCGTTGATGACTTTGGAAACAGTGGGCGCGGACACCCCGGCCAGGGCCGCGACGTCAGCCAGGTTCAGCCTGGCCTTCGGTGTCTGTGCAGGCATCAATGCAACTTTCTCGAAAAATTTCGGTAGCTGAAGTCTGCACCAACGGCAACGCCGACGTCAAGATTTGCACGGAAACCCTTGACGCCGGGGTCGAAACGGGACTAGCTTCTATCTCAGTTCACGAATTAGTTGCGAAATATTTCGAAAAACATCTGCTCATCGCTGGTGCCGCCCGACCGGCCGGCACCACCACCGGCGCCGCAATGCCGCGGCTCTTTTCAATGGAGATCAGAATGGAACCACGCCTTTCGTCACGCAGGTCATTCCTTAGCCTTGCAGCCCTCACTCCCCTCGCCGCCTGGACGGTGACCGCCTGCGGCACGTCGGGGCCCGGCACGGCACCGGCCGGGGGCGCCACGTTCTGGTCCCTGACCGGGGAACCCAACGAGTCCATCCGGAAAAAGAGCCTGGAGGCCTTCAATGCCGCCAACCCGGATTCCAGGATCGTGGCCACGGTCTTCCAGAACGATGCCTACAAGACCAAAATCAAGACGGCCATCGGCGCGGGCCAGGCTCCCACCATCATTTACGGCTGGGGCGGCGGAACCCTGAAAACCTATGCACAGGCGGGGCAGGTGGAGGACCTCACGGGGTGGTTCGACGCGAATCCCGACGTCAAGGCCAAGCTCTTCCCGTCCTCCTTTGCCGCGGCCACCGTCGACGGCAAGATCTACGCCGTGCCCACGCAGACCGTGGCGCCGATTGTCTTCTACTACAACAAGGAACTCTTCTCGAAGGCCAACGCCCAGCCGCCCAAGACCTGGGACGACCTCCTCGCCCTGACCAGGACCTTCAACGACATGGGCGTGGCCCCGCTGTCACTCGGCGGCCAGTCCCGCTGGACGTCCATGATGTGGCTGGAATACCTCCTGGACCGGATCGGCGGCCCGGACGTCTTCCAGGCGATCTTCGACGGCAAGGCCAACGCCTGGTCCGATCCGGCGGTGCTGGAAACCTGCGCCAAGATCCAGGAACTGGTCTCCGCCAACGGGTTCGTCAAGGGCTTCTCCTCCATCACGGCGGACAGCAACGCGGACCAGGCACTCCTGTTCACCGGCAAGGCGGCCATGATGCTGCACGGAGCCTGGACGTACGGGGGCATGAAGCACGACGGCGGCACGTTCGTCCAGGACGGAAAGCTCGGCTGGTTCGACTTCCCCACCGTCGCCGGCGGCAAGGGGGATCCGCTCAACACGGTGGGCAATCCCGCCCAGTACCTGTCCATCTCCGCCAAGGCGAGCGCCGCCGAAAAGGAAGCAGCCAAGAAGTTCTTCAAGGACGGCCTGCTGACCACGGATGAAATCACCGCCTACATCTCGTCCGGGGCCGTGCCCATCGTGCAGGGCATCGAGGACAAGCTCGCCTCCAGCGAGGACAAGGACTTCCTGAACTACGTGTACACGCTAAGCAAGAACGCGCCCAGCCTGCAGCAGTCCTGGGACCAGGCCCTCAGTCCCACGGCGGCCGAGGCGCTGCTGAGCAACATCGACCAGCTGTTCCTGAAGTCCATCACCCCGGCGCAGTTCGCCGACAACATGAATGCGACGCTTGGAAAATGAGCGCCGGAGCCCTCACTGCCCGTGGCAGGGCCCGGGGCGGAGCGCTGGGCTGGATGGTCCTGCCCGCCCTCCTGTTCTTCGCGGCCTTCGCCGTCCTTCCACTCCTGGGCGTCGTTGCCCTGAGCTTCGCCACCTGGGACGGCATCGGTGCCATCAGCCTGGCAGGCATGGACAACTGGCTTGCCGTTCTCTCCGATCCCGTCATGTACAACGCGGTGTGGCTGACCTTCGTGATCATGGTGGTGTCCTGGCTGGTGCAGACGCCCATCAGCCTGCTGCTCGGCACCTTCACTGCCGGCAGCCAGAAGTACCGGGCGGTACTGGCGGTGCTCTACTTCCTGCCGCTGCTGCTCTCCTCAGCCGCCATCGCCATTGCGTACAAGGCGTTGCTTGACCCCAACTTCGGGCTGGCTGAAGGCCTGGGCCTGCCGTTCCTGGCGCAGGACTGGCTCGGACAGCCCCAGCTGGTGCTGTTCCTGGTGATCTTCGTGATTGCGTGGCAGTTCGTTCCGTTCCACACCCTGATCTACCAGGGCGGCGTCCGGCAGATCCCCAAGTCCCTGTACGAGGCTGCCGAGATCGACGGCGCGGGCCGGGTGAAGCAGTTCTTCTACATCACCGTGCCGCAGCTCAAGTACACGATCATCACGTCCTCCACCCTCATGGTGGTGGGTTCGCTGACCTACTTCGACCTCGTTTTCGTCCTCACCGCCGGCGGGCCGGGCAACTCCACCAGGATCCTGGCCCTGGACATGTACCTGACCGGCTTCCGCGCCAACCTGATGGGCCCCGCCAGTGTCATCGCCGTCATCCTGGTGGTGGTGGGACTCGGCCTGGCCCTGCTGCTGCAGCGGCTGGGCGGCAAGAACTCCGGCGGCAGCCAGTTGGAAGGACTCTAGCCATGAGCGCCACCCTGACCAAGCCAACGCCCGCAGCCCTCACCCCGGGGGAACCTGCGCCGAACCGCGGCCTCGGCCGCCGCTTCCGGAAACTGAACGTTCCCGGCGGCCTGGGCGGCTGGATGTGGCTCGCCGTCATCATCATTCCCATCTATTACATCGTGATCACCAGCTTCAAGAGCCAGGCGGGATACTTCAGCGAAAACCCGCTGGCACCGCCGTCGAACCCCACGGTGGACAACTACCGGATGGTCCTGGAAGCCGACTTCGCCCGGTACTTCCTCAACAGCTCGCTGGTGACGGCGGGAGCCGTACTGCCCACGGTGCTGTTCTCCTTCATGGCGGCGTTCGCGATTGTCCGCGGCCGCGGGAAGTTCCTGAAGCTCGTCAACGGACTGTTCCTGATGGGCCTGGCCATCCCGCTGCAGGCCACCATCATCCCGGTGTACCTGCTCATCATCCGGTTGAACCTCTACGACAGCCTGCTGGCCCTGATCCTGCCGTCCATCGCGTTCGGGATCCCGCTCACGGTGCTGATCCTGGCCAACTTCATCCGGGACGTGCCGGACGAACTGTTCGAGTCCATGCGCCTGGACGGCTGCAACGAATGGCAGACCATGTGGCGGCTCGCGCTGCCGCTGGTGAAACCGGCCATCGTCACCGTGGCCATCTACAACGGACTGGGGGTGTGGAACGGCTTCCTGCTGCCGCTGATCCTCACCCAGAGTCCGGAACTTCGCGTCCTGCCGCTGGCGCTGTGGACCTTCCAGGGCCAATACAGCGTGAACATCCCCGCGGTGCTGGCCTCCGTGGTCCTCACTACCCTGCCCATCCTTGTCCTGTACATCGTGGGCCGCCGCCAGCTGCTGAGCGGCCTCACCGCCGGCTTCAGCAAGTGACCCCAGGCAAGGAATACCCGATGGAGAACACACCCATGAGCACGCCGCACAACGGAACGCCCGAAAGGACGGCCCCGCCGATCCGCGTCGGCATGGTGGGCCATGCCTTTATGGGCGCCGCCCACTCGCACGCCTGGCGCACCGCACCGCGTTTCTTCGACCTCCCGCTGGTCCCCGAGCTGACCGTCCTGGCCGGCCGGGACGGGGACCGCGTCACCGCGGCCGCCCGCCGCCTGGGCTGGGCCGCCACCGAAACGGACTGGCGGGCGCTGGTGGAGCGGGACGACGTCGACCTGGTGGACATCTGCACTCCCGGCGACACCCACGCGGAGATCGCCATCGCCGCAATGCGGGCAGGGAAGCACGTGCTCTGCGAAAAGCCGCTGGCCAACAGCGTGGCGGAAGCCGAGGAGATGACGGAGGTTGCCGCCGAGGCTGCGGCGCGCGGCGTCTTCGCCATGTGCGGCTATTCGTACCGTCGCACCCCCGCCCTGGCACTGGCCCGGAACATGGTGCGGGACGGCAAACTCGGAACCATCCGGCAGGTGCGCGCACAGTATCTGCAGGACTGGCTCTCGGACGAGAACGCACCGCTGACCTGGCGGATGGACAAGGCGAAATCCGGTTCCGGCGCCCTCGGGGACATCGGCGCGCACAGCATCGACGCCGCCCAGTTCGTCACCGGGCAGAGCATCACGGGCGTCTCGGCCATCATGGAGACCTTCACCAGGGAACGTCCCGTGGGCGGGGACTTCGTGGGCCTCGGCGGGAACGGCGCGACGGGTGCCGGCGTCGAACGCGGTCCGGTGACCGTGGACGATGCGGTGATTTTCAGTGCACGGTTCGACGGCGGCCCGATCGGCGTCTTCGAAGCCAGCCGGGCGGCGCTCGGCAGGAAGAATGCCATGCGCCTGGAGGTGAACGGCTCGCGCGGGTCCATCGCCTTCGATTTCGAGGATATGAACTACCTGAACTACTACGACGGCGGCAGCGGCGCCGATGCGGATTCGCTCGGCTTCCGACGGATCAACGTCACGGAGGCCCACCACCCGTACACCGGGAACTGGTGGCCGGTGGGCCACGGGCTCGGTTACGAGCACGGCTTCACGCACCAGGTGGTGGACCTGCTGACGGCCATCGGGGCCGGAATCCAGCCCACGCCGTCGTTCCCGGATGCGCTGCAGGTGCAGCGGGTGCTGGCGGCAGTGGAAAACAGCGCAGGCGGGGATTCCCGCTGGACTTCAGTGGACTGACGAGAAGGAACAAACAATGATCACTTCACAAAACGCTTTGGTGGTCCGGGGCGGCTGGGACGGCCACCAGCCCGTCGAAGCCACGGACCTTTTTATTCCGTTCCTCCGCGAGCAGGGCTTCACCGTGAGGGTGGAGGAGTCGACGGCGGTGTACGCGGACGCCGCATACATGGCCGGGGTGGACCTGATCGTGCAGTGCAACACCATGACCACCATCGAGAAGGCCGAGTTCGAGGGCCTCCGCGCCGCGATCGAGGCCGGCACCGGAATGGCGGGCTGGCACGGCGGCATTGCTGATTCATACCGGAACAATGCGGACTACCTGCACCTGATCGGCGGCCAGTTCGCCTGCCATCCGGTCAAGGACCACGGCGAACTGCACGGGGACGCCACTGACAATTTCCGGACGTACACGGTGAACATGCTGCCGGCGGCGGCAGAACACCCGATCACTGCGGGAATCGGCGACTTCGAACTGTTCACGGAACAGTACTGGGTGCTCTCGGACGACTACATCGACGTGCTGGCCACCACCACACTGCCGGCCAGGGACAAGGATGCCTGGCACCGTGACGTGGTCTCGCCGGCGGTGTGGACGCGGTCGTGGGGCGAAGGCCGGATCTTCGTGGCCACACCCGGCCACAGCGTGGAGATCCTCAAGGACAACAACGTCCGCACCATCATTGAAAGGGGCATGCTGTGGGCCAGCCGCTAAGAACCACCGAATTGGAGTCACCGTCTGCGTCACCGCTGCGGATCGGCGTGGTGGGCTGCGGCAACATCATCGCCGCCTACCTGGCCACATTCCCGCGGCTGGACAGCGTCCGGCTCGTGGCCGTGGCGGACCTTGACCCGGCCCGGGCGGAGGCCGTGGCGGCGGGCCAGCCGGGGGTGCGTGCACTGGGTGTGGACCAGCTTCTGGCGGACCCGGAAGTCGACCTGGTGCTGAACCTGACCATCCCGGCAGCCCACGCGGACATCGCCCTGCGGACCGTCGCCGCCGGCAAGGCGACGTACGGCGAAAAGCCGCTGGCCGCCACTACCGAAGAGGCCCGCAAGGTGCTGGAGGCAGCAGCGGCGGCGGGCGTCGTCGTCGGCTGCGCACCGGACACGGTCCTGGGGACCGGCATCCAGACCGCCCGGAAGGCGATCGACGACGGCCGGATCGGGGCGCCGATCTCGGCGACGGCCACCATGGTGACCCCGGGCCACGAACGCTGGCATCCGAACCCGGACTTCTACTACGTTCCGGGCGGCGGTCCGCTGCTGGACATGGGGCCGTATTACGTCTCCGCGCTGGTGACGCTGCTGGGGCCGGTGGCGTCGGTGATCGGGGCAGCGAGCCATACCCGCGGCTCCCGGACCATCGGCACCGGGCCCCGCGCCGGCGAGAGCGTTCCGGTCAGCACGGACACCCACGTGACGGGTGTGCTGGCGCACGAATCCGGCGCGCTGTCCACGCTGGTGATGAGCTTCGATGCGGTGGCCACCCAGTCCGCCAACCTGGAGATCCACGGCGAAACGGGGTCGCTGATCGTGCCCGATCCCAACCATTTCGACGGCGACGTGAAGCTCCGCAGCCTGGGCGACGAGGGCTGGGAGGTGCTCCCGGTCTCGGCCGGCTACGTGGATTCGGCCCGCGGCTTTGGCCTGCACGACCTCGCCAAGACCGCGGCCGGCGAAGAACCGCGGGCCGGCGGACAGCTGGCCTTTCATGTGCTGGAGGTGATGGAATCCGTGCTGGAATCAGCGGCCCTGGGGCAGGCGGTGAAAGTGGCCAGCCGTTGCGAGCGCCCCGAGGCGGTGCCGCTGACGGACGTCTGCAGCTAGGGAGCCCGGTGACGTAGTCGGGGCGAATCCGCGAGACGGCGGCCCCGGCGTTAATTGTCGGTGCCTGCTGGGATGCTGTGGGTATGGATAGCAGGGCAGTTGCGGAGACGGTGGAGGCGATGGAGGCTTCCCTTGCTGCCTTGGCTGCTGTGGTTGGTCGCGGTGCCGTGGCTGGTGCTGATCCTCTTCGGGATGAAGCGGACGCGTGCCTGGACGGTCTGGGCGTGGCGGGCCGGTTGGAAGCCATGCTGGCGGGGTTGAAGGTGCATTTTGCTGCGGGGTATGCCCGCGCTGCTGCCGCCGTGGCGGTCCCGGCTGTTTCCCCGCAGGAGTGCACCGCCCGGGAAATGGCGGTGACGGCAGAGGTCGCCTGTGTCCTGACGGTGAGTGAAAGGGCGGCGGCGGCATTCCTGGCGGAATCGGCCGCGCTGACCACGTCCCTGCCGTTGACGCTGTCTGCGCTGGGGTCGGGGAGCATTTCGTGGCAGCACGCGCGGGTGATGTGTGATGAGACCGCCAACCTGGACAAGGGTGGCGCTGCTGCGTTGGAGGCGCATTTCCTGGACCCCGACGCTCCGTTTGCTGCGCGTGGCTGCCCGGCGGGAGAGCTGGTGCCGGGCAGGTTCCGGGCCAAGGCGCGCACTTGGCGTGAGCGGCACCACCCGGTGAGCATCGAGGCGCGGCACCGCAAGGGCGTGGAGGACCGGCGGCTGGAGTATGTCCCGGACCGGGACGGCATGGCCTGGCTTTCGGCCTACGTGGCTGCGGATGTGGCAGCGGGTGTGTGGTCCCGTGCCACGGAAGCGGCCCGTGCCCTGCAGGGCCCGGCGGAATCCCGGACCCTGGCCCAGCTCCGGGCGGACGTTGCTGCCGACTGGCTGCTGGCGGGGGCGGTGGATGGCATCCCGTCACCGAAGGCGCAGGTTTTGGTGACCGTTCCGGTGTTATCGCTCCTGGGCGCAGGCGAGGAACCGGCCACGCTGGACGGGTACGGTCCCGTTCCGGCGAGCATGGCCCGCCGGCTTGTCGGGGATGGCGCAGAGTCGTTCCTCCGGGTGCTGACCGATCCGCGGACCGGAGCGCCGCTGGAGATCGGACGCGAGAGCTACCGGGTGCCGAAGGCGATGCGTCAATGGCTGCGGCTTCGGGACGGCCGGTGCCCCTTTCCGGGCTGCAACAACCTTTCCCTGGATAATGAAGCGGATCATCTGCTGGCGTGGTCCGAGGGAGGCGGCACCGGGATCACGAACCTGGCCCAGCCATGCCGGAGGCACCACCGGCTCAAACACACCACAGCGTGGAGGCCGGTCGGTGCGACCCGGGACAAGCCGCCGGGCTGGATCTCACCGGCGGGGCGCTCCTATCCGAGCGAACAACAGGACTGGGAACCGCCACACTGGCCGGACCAGCCCGGTCACGCGGGCGACGACCAAGACCGGGAACCGCCTGACTGGCTGAATGTACTTGCCAGTGCCGCCGGTCTCGATGAGACCGGGCCGCCATTACCGGCGGATCCCTTCCCTGACTGGGCACTTTTCATCGCGGCGTAGGATCCACTCTTGCCTCTGCTGCCCCGGTCACCCGTGGTGAGTAGTCACTGCCCTGGGGGCCACCGTTGTGGACGCGCGCTGCTGTCTGCAGCCGTCGCCTGCCGGTGCCGGCGGATCCGCCAGATGACCAGCACGCCGACTGCCACTGCGGCAACCACGACGGCGGCGGCGCTACCGGCAGTGCGTGCCACCTCGTCGTACAGGTTGCCGGCCAGGTATCCCAGGGTCACGAAGAGGCTCCCCCACAGCACGCCGCCGGTGATGTTCCAGAGCGCAAAGCGGCGGTAGGGCATACCGCTCAGCCCGGCCAGGGCGGGCATCACGGCGCGGAAGAAGGCGGTGAACCGGCCCAGGAAGACGGCCGGGCCGCCGCGCCGCTGGAGGAACTCCTGTGCTTTCTCCAGCTGGGGGCGCTTCCGGTCAAAGATCTTCCGGGAAATCAGCCGGGGGCCCAGGTGCTTGCCGATTTCGTAGCCAACGGTGTCGCCCAGGACCGCGGCGGAGACCACCACCGCGATCATCACCGCGAGCGGCATGCCGCCCTTTCCTGCGATCACGCCGCCCACCACGGCCGCCGTTTCGCCCGGGATGACGAAGCCTATGAAGAGGGCGTCCTCGGCGAAGACCAGGGCGAACACGACGCAGGTCACCAGCAGCGGGCTGGCGTTGAGGAGTCCGTCGAAGAATGCCTGCATCAGGAACAGTGTGGCAGTAGAGGCAGGCGGACGTCAGCCCTGCCGGGGCTCCTGGCAGTGGCGGCCCGGGACGGCTCTCCTATGCTGGGGCCATGGGACCCTCACAGCAGCCAGGCACTAAGCCGATTCTCACCCTCACGGTGAACCCGGCGCTGGACATCAGCACCTCGACTGAACGCGTCAGCAGCGGCCATAAACTCAGGTGCGGGGCGAGCCGGCTCGACCCCGGCGGCGGGGGCGTCAACGTGGCAAGGGTCATCCAGCGGCTCGGCGGCCAGACGCTGGCGGTGTACACCGCAGGCGGCCCCACCGGGGAGGCCTACCGCAGGCTCATTGAGGCAGAGCGCATCCCGTCCCTGGCGGTTCCGATCCACGGGAGCACGCGCGAGGATTTCACCGTGGATGAGACGTCCACCGGGAAACAGTTCCGGTTCGTCCTTCAGGGCCCGGAACTCAGCGAACCGGAGTGGCAGGCGTGCCTGGACCGTGTTGCCGGGGCGATGCCGGTGGGCGGCTACGTGGTGGCGAGCGGCAGCCTCCCGCCCGGAGTGCCGGACGATTTCTATGCTCGGGTTGCCCGCCTGGCGCGCCAGGCCGGTGCGCACTGCGTGGTTGACGCCTCCGGGCCGGCTCTGACCGAGGCGCTGGCCGAGGGCGTGTTCCTGGTCAAACCGAGCCTCCGCGAGCTGGGGCTGCATTTCGGGGCTGCCCTCGAAGGGGAACAGCGCCAGGTGGACGCGGCATCTGCCCTCGTGGCTGACGGCGCCGCGGACCACGTCGCCCTCACGCTCGGCGAGTCCGGGGCCCTGCTCGCTTCAAAGTCCGGGCTCATCCGCCTGAGGGTGCCGGACGTGCCCGTGGTCAGCACTGTAGGGGCCGGCGACAGTTTCCTGGGCGCTTTTGTGCTCCGGCTCGCCCAGGGCCGCCCGCTTGATGCTGCATTCCGTGCCGCCGTGGCAGCGGGAAGCGCCACGGTCATGACGCCTGCCACCGAACTCTGCCACCGGGCCGACGTCGAACGGCTGGAAGCCGAGCTGTCGTGAGCTGTCAGCCCGCCTCGAGAAGGGATTTCAGCTTGGCCAGGTCCTTGCGCATGGCGCGGCGCATCATCGGCGCCATCACCAGCGCCGCGACGGCGGAGAAGCCCGCCGGCGTTCCGGTGTTGCGCAGGGTCATCCGGGTGGAACTTCCGCCGGCGTCCGCCCAGGTGTAGGTGGTCTGCATGGGGAACGGGCCCTGGGCCGTGCGCATCACCAGCTTTCTGCCTGGGTCCAGCTCGGTAAATTCGTAGACGTAGTCCAAGGTCTTTCCGAGGAACTCCGCCGTGAAGGCGACTTTGGATCCCAGGGCCACTGGGGGCGGCGTCTCCCAACTGACTGTCTTGATATTTGCGTACCAGGCCGGAGCGTTCTCCGGATTGGCCGCAAATGCGGCCACCACCGCGCGGGGTTGCCGGATCTCAATATCTGTCACTACATCAACCATGCCTACTGATTCCTTTCGAGCCACTTCGGCTCAGGCTACGGGACGCAGCCTGGCTCAGCGGACTGTGCACCAGCCACGGGAACACAGCAAAAGGGCGGCGGCAACCCCTGCAGGTTGCCGCCGCCCCGACCGCCGGTTAGGCGGCCGCCGGTTACACGATGACCGGCTACGCGACCGCTGCGGGCTCCTTGACCTTCAGCGGTTCAATCTTGCCCATGACGAACAGGTAGTTGGCGGCGCCCACGAGGGAGACGGCGCCAATGACCGCCAGCGGCGCCACGAACGAACCGGTCTGGTCCACCAGCACTCCGATCAGGATGGGGGTGAAGATGCCGGCCAGGTTGGATGCGAAGTTCTGCAGTCCGCCGATGGATCCGACGTGCCTGGAGCTCGGGGCAACATCCGCAGGGAGCGACCAGATGCCGGTCGCCGCGACCGTGAGGCTTGAGTAGGCAACGGAGAGCAGCGCCAGCGCCATCCAGGCTTCCGGAACGAGGGCGGCGAACATGATCACGGATCCGCCGATCAGGCCGCCGGCGATGGTGGCCTTGCGGACCTTGGTGACGGGAACGCCGCTGCGGACCGCGCGGTCGGCCAGGTATCCGCCCAGCCAGCCGCACAGCACCGCGCAGATGCCGGGGATGGCACCGAAGAAGCCCAGCTTGAGCAGGTCGAATCCGCGTTCCTTGACGAGGTAGCTCGGGAAGAAGGTGATGAAGAAGTAGATGGCGCTGTTCAGGCAGAAGAAGCCGAACATCATGCTGAGGATGGTGCGGTACTTGAAGAGTGAGCGCCAGGGAAGCTTCGCAGCGTTGGCGTCGTCGCTGCCTTCGCCGCGGGCACCGCCTTCCTCGATGTAGGCCACCTCGGCCGCGTTGGCGCCTGGGTGCTCCTGCGGGCTGCGGTACACCTTCCACCAGACGGCGGCCCAGATAATGCCGGCGACGCCGATGATGATGAACACTGCATGCCAGGAGGTCAGCGCCACGATCAGGGTGACGATGGGCAGTGCGATCACGGCCCCCACGCGGGAACCTGAGTCCCAGATGCTGGTGGCGAACGCCCGCTCACGGACCGGGAACCAGGTGGCCACCACCTTGGCTGCGGTGCTGGGCGCAGGGCTTTCGCCGACGCCCAGGAGGAAGCGGGCAGCGAACAGGGACCAGAAGTTCGTCGCCGCGGCGGTCACCATCGTGAAGATGGACCACCAGACAGCCGCCAGCGAGAACGACCTGCGCGGCCCCACCTTGTCCACGTACCAGCCGGCCGCCAGCTGGCAGAAATCGTAGGCCCAGAAGAAGGCGGCAAAGATGAGGCCCTGCTGGGTAGCGGTCAGTTCGAAGTCCTTGCCCATGAAGGGCAGGGCAACGCTCAGGCTGGAGCGGTCCAGGTAGTTGATGCTCAACCCGATGAAGGCCAGCCAGATAATGACCCAGCGCTTCCGGGTCATGGTTCGGGGATTTTTGAGGGATGACGTACTGGCAACTTTACTTCCGAGCGCAGTCATGTGGTCTCCTTCGACGTAAACATGGCTTCGGGCGCCTGTGGCACCGGGGGAAGACACCGAAGATATCGATGCCAAATCATATAGGAATCGGGTTAATCATATAGAAAATGTGATGCGAATCAAGTCCCCCTCGAAAAAACCTCCGCACACCACCCGCCGGGGCGGCGGAAGGCCGGGTGGAATATGATTCCCCCAGCGACTCCAACCCGGACAACACCCAACCAGCACTAAGAGGTCAGCGCGTGCCCCCACGTCAGTCTTCCGATATCTCCCGAGGCAAAGCCGCCGTCAGCGATGTGTATTCGTCGATGCGCGCCTCCATCCTCGAAGGCGGAATCGCGCCCGGCACCCGGATCAACATCGACGCCGTGTCGCGGAGCCTGGGTGTTTCGCAGACGCCGGTGCGCGAGGTCCTGCAGCGGCTGGAGGGCGACAACCTGGTGGTCTACACCCCCGGCAAGGGCTATAGCACCACACCCCTGCTGGACCTGGCCGAACTGCGCTCCCTCTTTGAATTCCGGCTGCTCGTGGAGCCTTGGGCGGCCCGCTCGGCGGCCGTTGACCGGCTGGCCAACCCCTCGGCCGCCCTCGAAAAGGAAATTGCGGCGTTCCGCGGCGCCATGAAGTCCGACGGCGACCTGCGGCAGGACCTGGTGGCCCATGACACCCGGTTCCACGACACGATCCTGGCCGCCGCCGGCAACACCGTGGTCCGCCACGCATTCGCACAGACCCACTGCCACCTGCACACCTTCCGCCTCTACCCGGCGGACGTCGACGGCGCCATCACCGTCGCCGAACATTCCGCGGTCCGCGAGGCCATCAAGGCCTGCCAGCCGGAACAGGCCGAAGCGGCCATGGCGGAGCACATCCGGAACTCCTTTGCCCGCTTCGCCCAGGCCTTCGAAGGCCACGCCGACCTCACGCCGCTGCAGGACAGCGGCCCGCCCAGGCGGCATATCGTGCAATAGAGCCAAGCCCCGGCCCCTCGGCCGGGGCTCTTTTTTGCCCCGGCACTTGATCTGGATCACAGTTCCTATATGATTATGGAAATTCATATAGGAAATCATGCACACCCTCCAGTTCAATCCGAGAGAAGAGATCCATGCCTTCCATCACTTCCATCACCACCCAGGACGTCCGCTTTCCCACGTCCCTGGAACTCGATGGGTCCGACGCGGTCAACGTTGACCCCGACTACTCCGCCGCCTATGTCGTCATCCGCACCGATGCTGGCGATGAAGGCCACGGCTTTGTGTTCAGCTGCGGCCGCGGCAGCGAAATCCTCACGGCGGCCATCGACTCCTACGCAGAGCTGCTCCGGGGCCGGGACATCGACGAACTGATCTATGACCTGGGCAACGCGTCGAAGCGCCTCATCCACGACTCGCAGCTCCGCTGGCTCGGCCCGGAAAAGGGCGTCACCCAGATGGCGGCCGGCGCGCTGGTCAGCGCGCTCTGGGACATCCGCGCCCGCCGCGAGAACAAGCCGCTCTGGCTGCTCCTGAGCGAAATGGCCCCGGAAGAGATCGTGGACGTGGTCGACTTCACCCACATCCGCGACGCCCTGAACCCGCAGCAGGCGCTGGACATCCTCCGCGCAGGCCAGGACGGCAGGGCGGCCCGCATCGCAAGCCTCAGGGCGGACGGCTACCCCGCCTACACCACCTCGCCCGGGTGGCTGGGCTACAGCGACGAGAAGCTGGTCCGGCTCAGCAAGGAAGCGGCAGCCGCCGGGTTCTCCATGATCAAGCTCAAGGTGGGCGGCGACATCGCCGACGACCGCCGCCGCATGGCCCTCGCCCGGCAGGCCGTGGGCGACCTGCCCATCGCCATCGATGCCAACCAGCGCTGGGAGGTGTCCGAGGCGATTGAATGGGTCAACCAGCTGGCCGAGTTCGATCCCTACTGGATCGAAGAGCCCACCAGCACCGATGACATCCTGGGACATGCGGACATCCGGAGGGGCGTCGCTCCGGTCCGCGTCGCCACCGGCGAGGCCGTGGCCAGCCGCATTGTGTTCAAGCAGCTGCTTCAGGCCGGCGCCATCGACGTCCTGCAGCTTGATTCCACCCGGGTGGGCGGCGTCAACGAGAACATCGCCAACCTGCTGCTCGCTGCCAAGTTCGGCGTCCCGGTCTGCCCGCACGCCGGCGGCGTTGGCCTCTGCGAGCTGGTCCAGCACTTCTCCTTCTTCGATTACGCCGCCATCACCGGAAGCCAGGACGGCCGCATGATCGAATACGTGGACCACCTCCACGAACACTTCGCCGAACCGGTCCGGATCGTCGGCGGACGCTATGCCGCCCCCGAACTGCCGGGCACAGGGGCCGAAATGCTCAGCGCCTCCCGGACGCGCTGGGAATTCCCCGCCGGCGCGGGGTGGCTTGAAGTGGGTGATCGGGCCGCCGTCACCGGCGCCAGCCTGGCACCAGCGGGAGCCGGCCGATGAACACCACTGCGAGCGAACTGGACGCAGCCGTCGGGGCCGCCCACGCAGCCTTCGAAAAGGCCCGCCTGGCAAGTCCCGCCACACGGGCAGCCTGGCTGGACGCGGTAGCCGCCAGGCTGGAAGGCGACGCCGTGGCCCTTGTGGGCATCGCGGCCAGGGAAACCCACCTCACGGAAGCGCGCCTCCAGGGCGAACTGAAACGCACCGTCTTCCAACTCCGCCTTTTCGCCGAGGAGATCCGCCGCGGCGAGCATTTCGACGCCACGATCGACCATGACGATGCCGCCTGGGGCATGGGGCCCCGGCCTGACCTTCGCCGGTATAACGTTCCGCTCGGCGTCGTCGGGGTCTTCGGGGCGTCCAACTTCCCCTTCGCCTTCAGCGTGATGGGCGGCGATTCCGCGTCGGCCCTGGCTGCCGGCTGCGCCGTCGTCCACAAGGCGCACGACGGCCACCGGGAGCTTGCGGTCCGGACCGCCGAAACGGTGACCGCCGCGCTGGAGGCCGCCGGGGCGCCGTCGGGCCTCTTCGCCCTGGTCACCGGCCGCGAGGCCGCGGAAGCCCTGGTTGACCACCCGCTGGTGAAGGCCATCGGGTTCACGGGTTCGACGGCGGGCGGCCGGGCACTGTTCGACCGTGCGGCCGCGCGGCCGGAGCCGATCCCCTTCTTCGGGGAGCTGGGCGGCATCAATGCCGTTTTCGTCACCGGCAGCGCCTGGTCCGCACGCCGCGAGGAGATCCTGGCCGGCTACGCCGGCTCCTTCACCCTGGGCATGGGGCAGTTCTGCACCAAGCCGGGCGTGCTGTTCGTCCCCGCCGGGCACACCGACGAGGTCCGGGACAGCCTCCGGAAGGCCCTCGAGGACTTCACCCCGGCGCAGCTGCTCAGCGAGCGGCTGCACGAAGGGTTCCGGCACGCAGTTGCCGGACTGCGGGACACGGCGGGCGTCCAGGTGCTGCTCGACGGCGGTTTCGCCGAGACTCCGGCACCCACCGTCCTGCTGACGACCTCCGAAGCGGTCCGCCGGAACCCCGGGATCCTCCGCCAGGAGATGTTCGGGCCCGCCAGCCTGGTGGTGCAGTACGGCGATGACTCCGAACTCGCCGCCCTTGCCGGGCTCCTGGAAGGCCAGCTGACCACCACACTTCAGGCGGAACCGGACGACGACGTCGCCGAGCTTGCCGGCAGGCTCGCGGACATCAGCGGGCGGCTGCTCTGGAACGGCTGGCCCACGGGCGTCACCGTCAGTTACGCCCAGCACCACGGCGGGCCATACCCGGCCACGACGTCGGGCACCACCTCCGTGGGAACGGCCGCCATCCGGCGGTTCCTGCGGCCGGTGGCCTTCCAGTCCTTCCCGGAGCCGCGGCTGCCGGAACCGCTGCAGGATGCGAACCCGTGGAACGTCCCGCAAAGGGTCGACGGCGTCTGGCAGCGGCCTGCCGGCCTGCAGGAGGCTCAGCTGTGACGGGGCTGCCGGCTTCGGTAGCAGCCGTTCTGCCGGAGGAAGCCGAAGAGGCACTGCTCATCGGCCGTCTCTGGGATGTGGAAACCTCGGGTCCCCGGGTGGTGGCAGTGCGGGGCGGGGATGTGTTCGACCTGCAGCACCTCGCCGGCACGGTGTCGGAGCTGCTGGAGCGCGCGGAACCGGCGGCGGACGTCCGTTCGGCCATGACTGCGGCGCGCTGGAAGACCGCGGACGTCGTCGAAGCCTCCCTGGCGCGGGACACGGCGCGTCCGCACCTGCTGGCACCCGTGGACCTCCAGGTCGTCAAGGCCTGCGGAGTGACCTTCGTGGACAGCATGATCGAGCGCGTCATCGAGGAACGCTGCGGCGGAGACGCCGGCAGGGCCACCGAGATGCGTGAACTTGTGGGCAGGGCGCTCGGCGGCAGCATCGGCGACGTACGGCCGGGCTCCCCCGAGGCTGCCGAGGCCAAGCGGGTGCTGATCGCCGAAGGGCTGTGGTCGCAGTACCTGGAGGTGGGCATCGGCCCCGACCCCGAGGTCTTCACCAAGGCGCCCGTGCTGTCCTCCGTCGGCCTGGGCGCCGGCGTCGGGATTCCTGCGTTTTCCTCGTGGAACAACCCGGAGCCGGAGCTCGTGCTCATCGCCACGTCCGCGGGCCGGATTGTGGGTGCGACGCTCGGCAACGACGTGAACCTCCGCGACGTTGAGGGACGGAGTGCGCTGCTGCTGGGCAAAGCCAAGGACAACAACGCCTCGAGCGCGCTCGGGCCGCTGATCCGGCTGTTCGACGGCCGGTTCACCCTGGACACCCTGCGGCAGGAAGAAATCCTGCTCCGGGTGGAGGGCCCGGACGGTTTTCAGCTGGAAGGACGGAACACCGTGGCCAGGATCAGCCGCCCGTTCGAGGAGCTGGTGGCCGCGACATTCGGCAGGCACCACCAGTACCCAGACGGGTTTGCGCTGTATACCGGCACGCTGTTCGCTCCCACACAGGACCGGGACGAACCGGGCCAGGGGTTCACCCACAAGATGGGGGACGTGGTGACCATCCGCAGCCGCCACCTCGGTGCCCTGGTCAATACCGTGGGTGCCGCCGAAGAGCTGCCGCCCTGGCACTTCGGCCTGCGTGAGCTCTTCGGTTACCTCGCAGTGCAGGAGGACTTAGGGAGCCGAATCCCGCACTTTTAGCTCGAAAGCCGCCTCGACATGGAGGCCCTCGGCGGCTGTCTCCGCACCTTCGATCCGGTCGATGAGCAGGTTGACGGACCGCTCGGCGATTTCCTCCATGCCGGGAGACACCGTGGTGAGGGACGGCGACGCGAAACGGGCTTCGTCGATGTCATCGAAGCCTGCCACTGCGACGTCGTCCGGCACCTTAATGCCGCGGACCAGGAGTTCATGCATGGCGCCAAGGGCTATCGCGTCGTTCAGGCCGAAGACGGCGTCGAACCGGATTCCGCTGTCCAGCAGGCCGACGACGCCGGCCGCCCCGCCGTCACGGCGCCAGTCGCACTCCACCACCAGGGCGGGATCAAACGCCACTCCGGCAGCGTCCAGCGCCTCGCGGTAGCCGTTCAGGCGCAGACCGGGACTGTCCGCCGTGTCGCCGGCCGCCGCGCCCAGGACGGCGATGCGGCGGCGGCCGCCCGCGAGGAGGTGGGCGGTGATTGCCGCAGCCGCCTCGGCATTCTTCATGGTCACCAGGTCGAACCGCGGATCCGCGATGTGCTCCCCCAGCATCACCACCGGCTTGGCGCCCCGGTGCGCGGCGATGGTTCCGGCGTCGAGGGCCAGCGGGGTGAACAGCAGGCCGTCCGTCAACTGGCGGAACGGGCCCTGGAGCGCACTCAGCTCATGCGGAACCGTGGCTCCGGACTGCTCCACCAGGACGCGGTAGCCGCGGCTGCCCGCCACCGTCATCAACCGGGATGCGAGCTCCGCGTAGTACGGAATGGAGAGATCGGACAGCACGAGCCCCAGCATGCGGGTCTTGCCGGAGCGCAGGCTGCGGGCCGTCAGGTTGGCTTCGTACCCGAGTTCCGCAATGGCATCCAGCACTTTCTGCTTGGTGGCAGGCCTGATGAATTCGTAGTCGTTGAGCACATTCGACACCGTCTTCAACGAGACGCCGGCGGCGCGCGCAACGTCGTTCATGGTCACAGCCACAGGTGATTCCCTTCCCCGGCAACACTTTCAGCTACATCGTTGCAGACCCGTCCCGCTTTTGCCCTGTCCACCGGATATACAACGTTATAGGCTAGCTGCGACTGCCGCATCCGCGCCGGCCTGGGGCCGGCATTTCACAAAGGAACCGCCATGCCGCTGCCCCCGTCCCCCCTCTTCCGCTGCCCGGTGTTCGACGGCGCCGCTGATCCCACGGTGATCCACCGCCGCGGCACCTCCGAATGGTGGATGTTCTACACGGCCCGCCGCGCCACCCTCACCACAGGCGGCGTGGACTGGATCACGGGGACCAGGATCGGCGTCGCCGTCTCCGCGGACGCCGGCTCAACCTGGCAGTACCGCGGCGTGGTGGAGGGGCTCGATCCGGAAGACTCCCCCGCACTGAACACGCACTGGGCCCCGGAGGTGGTGTGGCACAACGGGAAATATCACATGTTCCTGACCTGGGGCGCGGGCGCTCCGGGCACCTGGGCGGAGCAGACCCGGCGCCGGCTGGTGCACTTCACCAGCACCGACCTGGAGCATTGGACCTTCGAAGACCGGGTGGACGTCGGCTCGGAAAACGTCATCGACGCTGCCTTCGCCATCGTGGCGGACGGGCGCCCGCGCCTCTGGTTCAAGGACGAGGTGGACGGCTCCACCACATGGTCGGCAGCCTGGGAGGAAACGAACGACGGCGGCCGCTGGCGGGCCGAGGGCCAAGTCATCGGGCTGCCCGCCCACGAGGGCCCCAACGTGTTCCGCCTGGGCGGCTGGTACTGGATGGTGGTGGACGAATGGCGCGGCCAGGCCGTGCACCGCTCGGCAGACGGTTTGGCATGGACCCGGCAGGAGGCAAACAACGGCCTCATCCTGGACTCCCCCGGCACCGGGGCGGACGACGCCACCTACGGGCGGCATGCTGATGTGGTCACCCAGGGTGACCACGCCTACATCTTCTATTTCACGCACCCCGAGTGGCAGGACACGGAAATGGCGAACGGCATGGCGGATCCGGCCCAGGCGGCCCGTGAACAGCGCACCAGCATCCACGCCGCCCGGCTGCACGTGGAAGGGGACGTCCTGGTCTGCACACGCGACCTGGACGCCCCCGTTCACCTGGACCCCTCACTGCTTGAGGGCTAGCTGCTGGAGGGCTGGCTGCTGGAGGGCTGGCTCCGGCTGGATTCCGGCCTAGCCGCCGGCGCCGTCAACAGCCAGGCGGATCATGCTCCAGGACACCGCAGGGAGCTCGGCGGCGAGCCGGCCGCCGTCGAGCTTTACACTCACATTTTCGCCGGGCAGCACCGAAGTGGAATCGTCCGCCGTCGCCTGCCAGTACGGGTCCTTGTTGGCGTAAGTGACCGCCTCGACAACCTTCACACGTCCCAGCCCGCCGACGGCGGCATCCAGTGTGAGCGAGTCCGTCGCCGAGCGGTTCACGGCAAACACCACCGCCTCGCCGGAGTCCGGATCGAACGTGGTGACGGCGGACAGTGCCGCGAAGTCCGCCGTCTTTCCGCCGCTGAGCAGCGGGGAGTCCACAGCGAGCTGCAGCACCGTGCCCTTGGCGTGCTCCGATGTCAGGGCGAACGGGTGGAACGTGGTCTGCTTCCAGGCGCGGCCGCCGGGCTCGGTCATGATCGGGGCAATGACGTTGACCAGCTGCGCCAGGCTGGCAGAGTGGACGCGGTCGGTGTTGCGGAGCAGCGTGATCAGCAGGTCGCCCACCACCACGGCGTCCGCAACGGTGTAGCGGTCCTCGAGCAGCACCGGGGCCACGGGCCAGTCCTTGCCGGCGGGTGCCTTGGATTCGTCGCGGCTCATGTGCCAGACGTTCCACTCGTCGAAGGAGATGTTGACCTGCTTGGCGGACTTTTTGACCGACTTCACATGGTCGATGTGGGCCACGATGTCCTTGATGAACGCCTCCATCCTGTGACCCGAGGAGAGGTGTTCCTGCAGGTCGCCGAAGTCCTCGAAGTATTGGTGGGCCGAGATCAGGTCAACGAGGTCATAGGTCTCGGTGAGGACCACGCGCTCCCACTCGCCGAACGTGTCCATGGTGGGGGCGGAACTGCCGCAGGCCACCAGTTCCAGGTCCGGCTCCACCATCCGCATGGCCCGGGCGGTATCGGCGGCGAGCCTGCCGTATTCCGTGGCGTTCTTGTGGCCGATCTGCCAGAAACCGTCCATCTCGTTGCCCAGGCACCACATCTTGATGCCGTAGCCGTTTTCGGCCCCGTTGGACCGGCGCTGGTCGGAGAAGGCCGTGCCGCCGTCGATGTTGCAGTACTCCAGCAGGTCGAGTGCTTCCTGGGTCCCGCGGGTGCCCAGGTTCACGGCCATCATGGGTTCGACGCCGGCCTTGACGGACCACTTGGCGAACTCGTCCACGCCCACATGGTTCGGGTCCGTGGAATGCCAGGCGAGGTCCAGGCGCGCGGGCCGCTGCTCCACCGGGCCAACGCCGTCCTCCCAGCGGTAGCCGGAGACGAAGTTGCCGCCCGGATAGCGCACCGTGGACACGCCGAGTTCGCGGGTGAGTTCCAGGACGTCGGTCCGGAAGCCGTCCTCGTCAGCCTTGGGATGGCCCGGCTCGAAGATGCCGGTGTAGACGCAGCGGCCAAGGTGCTCCACGAACGCGCCGAAGGTGCGGCGGCGGACGGGGCCCACGGCGAAGGCGGGGTCCAAAGTGATTTTGGCAGTTATTTTGCCTGCGGCAGGTTCGGTGGTTCCCACGTAAACATCCTCGTTTTCTCGTTCTTTACAACGTTATAGAAATCTATTGTTGAGGGTGAAGCCGCTGCCGTCAAGGGACGGCCGCGGACACGCCGGCCCTGTCGACCGATCAACGAAAGGCAGCCTGATGAAAAACCGGAAGGTGGGAACGCGCGGTGCGGCGCAACAGGCCCTCGCACTGGCAGCGGTTCTCGGTCTGGCCCTGTCAGGCTGCACATCGAGTCCGCCGCCGGGACCGCGCCCCACTTCCGAGGCCAGCACCCCGGCGCAGCCCGCGCAGCTGACCGCCCAGCCGGGCACTCAACCCGGCACACCACAGTTGTCCGCGGACATTCCGTCCATCGTGGAGAACGTCCAGCCGTCCGTTGTCACCATCCTGACCGACGGCGGCGTGGGCAGCGGAGTGGTCTTCGCCGCAGAGGGACTGATCCTCACCAATGAGCATGTGGTGCGGGGCAGCACCGACGTGGAGGTCGCGTTTGCCGACGGCCAGCGCGTCGCCGGCACCGTCAGGGCAACGGACCCCATTTCGGACCTGGCCCTCGTGGAGACCAGGCGCACCGGGCTTCCCGCCGCGAAGTTCCAGTCCGACCTTCCCCGGGTGGGAGAACTGGCGGTCGTGATCGGCTCGCCCCTGGGTTTCGAAAACACCGCAACCGCGGGCATCATCTCCGGGCTGCACCGGGAGATTCCGGGCTCGGCAGCCAGCAGCCAGTCCCTGGTGGACCTGATCCAGACCGATGCCGCCATCAGCCCAGGGAACTCAGGCGGCGCCGTCGTCAATTCCCGGGGTGAGGTGATCGGCATCAGCGAGGCGTACATCCCGCCGCAGTCCGGCGCCGTGGCGCTGGGCTTCGCCATCCCCGCCGCAACAGCAGTCCGGGTGGCCGAACAGCTGCGCGAGGACGGCACAGCGGACCATGCCTTCATCGGCCTGCGTCCGGGTGAGATCACCTCGCAGATCGCCGAACAGCTCGGACTCCAGGACACCCGCGGCGCCCTGGTGCTGTCGGTGGTCGACGGCGGGCCCGCCGACCGCGCCGGCATCCGGCCCGGGGACGTGCTGACCGCGCTGGACGGCAAGGAGATCGCCTCGCCCGAGGACCTGCTGGCGGAGCTCCGCGGCAAGAGTCCGGACCAGGCGGTGAACGTCGGCTACCGCAGGGGAACGGAATCGAAGGAAGCCAAAGTCACGCTGGCTGCCCGCCCCGCCGCGGAGGGCTGAGCGGGCAGCGAGCGGCAGCCCCTACAGCCCGCCGGCCAGCTTGTAGTAGGCGGCGTTCCAGTTCAGTTCCTTCTTGAACTGTTTGATGGTGGTGCCTTCGTCGATGGTGAGGAGTTCGGTCTGCGCAATCTCGGCGAAGTCCTCGAACACGTCCATGCCCACGGCAGTGGACAGCACCGTGTGGTGCGCTGCGCCGGCGGTCAGCCAGGCCGCGGCGGAGGTGGCGAAGTCCGGCTTGGGAGACCACAGGGCCCGGGCCACCGGCAGGTTGGGCAGCGGCTCGTCCAGGTCCACCACCTCCACGGCGTTCGCCACGAGCCGGAAGCGGTCGCGCATGTCGGAGAGCGCCACCACGACGCCGGGGCCGGCGTCGGTGTCGAACACCATCCGGACCGGGTCCTCCTTGCCGCCGATGCCCAGCGGGTGGATCTCCACGCGCGGCTTCGTGGCCGTCAGCGACGGGCAGACCTCCAGCATGTGCGCGCCCAGGATTTTCTCCTGTCCCGGAGCGAGGTGGTAGGTGTAATCCTCCATCAGCGAGGCACCGCCGGGCAGGCCGGCGCCCATCACCTTCGCGGCGCGGACCAGGATGGCTGTCTTCCAGTCACCTTCGGCACCGAAGCCGTAGCCGTCTGCCATCAGCCGCTGCACCGCCATGCCGGGCAGCTGCCGCAGCCCGCCCAGGTCCTCGAACGAGGTGGTGAACGCGGCCGAGCCGTTGGCCTCAAGGAAGCTGCGCAGGCCCAATTCGATCCTGGCGCTGTAGCGCAGCGATTCGTGCCGCGCTCCCTCCGCCTTCAGCTCCGGCACCACGTCGTAAAGGCGCTCGTACTCCGCCACGAGGGCGTCGACGTCGGACTCCGCGGCGCCGTGCACGGCGTCGGCGAGCTCGTTCACGGACCAGGTGTTCACCGAGACGCCGAAGCGCAGCTCGGCCTCGGTCTTGTCACCTTCGGTGACGGCCACGTTGCGCATGTTGTCGCCGAAGCGGGTCAGCTTGAGCGTCCGGACGGCGGCCCAGCCGGCCGACGCGCGCTGCCACGAGCCCACCTGCCGGGAAACCTCCGGGTTGGACACGTGGCCCACCACGGTTTTGCGGGGAATGCCCAGGCGGGACTGGATGTAGCCGAATTCCCGGTCGCCGTGCGCGGCCTGGTTGAGGTTCATGAAGTCGAAGTCGATGTCTGCCCACGGCAGCTCCACATTGGCCTGGGTGTGCAGGTGCAGCAGCGGTTTCCGGAGCAGGTCCAGGCCCTGGATCCACATCTTGGCCGGGCTGAAGGTGTGCATCCAGGCCGTCACACCGATCACGGAGTCGTCGGCGTTGGCTTCCAGCGCGGTGCGGCGGATGGCGTCCGAATCGGTAAGGACCGGCTTCCAGACCACCTTGACCGGGACGTCGGTGGATCCGTTCAGTGCGGCGGCAATCTCCTGCGACTGCGCTGCGACCTGTTTGAGGACGTCCTCGCCGTACAGGTGCTGGCTGCCGGTGAGGAACCAGACCTCATAGTGGCCGAGCGAGGTTCTGTTGGCGGACGTGTTGCTGCTGTTGCTCATAAGGGTTCTCCTGAAGAAGGTACGGGTTGCCGCGTTACTGGCCGTAGACGTTCTGGTAGCGGGCGTAAAGGGATTCGATGCTGGCCTGGTCGATGGGCAGCGGCTCGCCGAGCTGGCGGGAGATATGCACGGTCCGCGCCACTTCCTCGCACATGACGGCGGCCTTCACGGCCGAGCGGGCGTCCTTGCCGATGGTGAACGGACCGTGGTTCTGCATGAGGACCGCCGGTGAGGTGGAATTCCGGAGCGTTTCCACGATGCCCTGGCCGATCGAGTCGTCGCCGATCAGTGCGAACGGGCCGACGGGAATGCTGCCGCCGAATTCGTCGCTCATCATGGTCAGCACGCACGGGATCGCCTCACCGCGGGCCGCCCACGCCGTGGCGTAGGTGGAATGGGTGTGCACCACCCCGCCCACTTCCGGCATATGCCTGTAGACGTATGCGTGCGCGGCAGTGTCCGACGACGGCGAGAACGGCGGATTGCCCCACTCCCCGTCGGCGGGGCTGCCATGGAGGTCGGTGACAACCATGCTCTCAGGCGTGAGGTCCGCATAGGAGATTCCGGACGGTTTGATGACCATCAGGTCGTGGCCGGGAACACGGGCGGACACGTTGCCGGCAGTCCACACCACCAGTTCATACCGGGTGAGTTCCGCGTGCAGTTCACAGACCTCACGGCGGACCCGGGCGATGCGTTCCAGAAGGTTGCTCATGCGGACACCTCCGCCAACGACGGCCTGGCCGCGCGCTGGATGGCCTTGAGCCGGTGCATCACGCTGTTGGTGCCACGGCCAAAGTAATCGTGCAGCGTTCGGTATTCCTTGAAGAGATCCTCGTAGGCGGCAACGTTTTCCGGAATGGGAATATAAACGCCGCCGGGCTCTGACCCCATGGCAGCGGCAGCGGCCCGGATATCCGAGTACGCTCCTGCGGCGACGGCGGCATGGATGGCGGAGCCAAGCGCCGGTCCCTGGGCGGAGCCGATGGTGGACAACTGCAGCCCGGTGACATCCGCGTAGATCTGCATGAGCAGCTTGTTCTTCAGCAGGCCGCCGGCCACGATGAACTCCTTGACCGGAACCCCCGAGTCGCGGAAGGCGTCCACGATGGTGCGCGTGCCGAAGGCCGTGGCTTCCAACAGTGCACGGTAGGTGTCTTCGGGCCTGGTGGCCAGGGTCTGCCCCACCACCACGCCCGACAGCTCGTGGTCCACCAGCACCGAGCGGTTGCCTGAGTGCCAGTCCAGTGCGATGAGCCCGTGCTCGCCAATGGCCTGCTTCGATGCCAGTTCGGTGAGGTATTCATGGATGCCCAGGCCCGCCGCCGCTGCTGCCTTGTGGTATTCGGGCGGGACCCCGTACGTGGTGTACCAGCCGAAGATGTCACCCACCCCGCTCTGGCCGGCCTCATATCCCCACAGCCCGTCAACGATTCCCCCGTCCACCACGCCGCACATGCCCGGGACTTCACGCAGCTCGGCGCCGTTCATGACGTGGCAGGTGGAGGTGCCCATGATGGCCACCAGCTGCCCGGGCTCCACGGCCTTCGCGGCCGGTGCGGTGACATGGGCGTCAACGTTGCCCACTGCGACGGCAATGCCTTCCGGCAGGCCCGTCCAGGCTGCCGCCTCGGCCGTCAGGTAGCCGGCCGCATCGCCGAGTCGTCCGATAGTGTGCGCCAGCTTGGCGCTGACAAAATTCTTGAACTCCGGGTTCAGGGCGGCCAGGAAGTCCTCGGACGGGTACTTTCCGTCCTGGCAGATGCCTTTGTACCCGGCAGTGCAGGCGTTGCGGACGTAGTTGCCGCACAGCTGCCAGACGATCCAGTCGGCCGCTTCCACCCAGTGGTCCATAACGGCGTAGGCATCCGGGTCTTCCTCCAGCAGTTGGAGTCCCTTGGCGAACTCCCATTCAGAGGAGATCAGCCCGCCGTACCGCGGCAACCAGCTTTCGCCGCGCTCCGCGGCCAGCTCGTTGATACGGTCCGCCTGCGGCTGGGCGGCATGGTGGCGCCACAGCTTCACGTAGGCGTGCGGGCGGTTGGCGAAACCGGGAACCTCATTCAAGGGTGTGCCGTCGGCCTTGACCGGGACCATGGTGCAGGCCGTGAAGTCGGTGGCGATGCCCACCACGGCTGCGGGGTCGATCCCCGCTTCCGCAATCGCGGCCGGAACAGCGTAACGCAGCACATCGCGGTAGTCGTTGGGCACCTGCAGCGCCCATTCCCCGGGAAGCCGCGCGGCGCCGTCGCCCGCCAGTCCCGCCGGAAGGGATTCAGTGACCACTGCGTGCGGGTATTCGAACACGCCGCTGCCCAGCTCCTTGCCGTCCCGGACGCGGACCACCACGGCCCGCCCGGACAGCGTGCCGTAGTCCACGCCAATAACGTAGTTTTCTTTGCCGTCTGCTGTGACGTCCATGAAGTCCTCCAGTAACCAGCCCGCAACTGCGCGGGCTGAATCAATTGTGAGCGCTAACAAGTGCGGCGTCAAGCGTGCCTCCGCGACTGCGGGGGAAATGGTGGACGCCCATCGCGCCCTCGCCGCGGTAATCAGATTGTGATTTGCTTCACAGGAAATTGGGGCCTAACCTTAGGTAAGTTGTTAGCGCTAACAGAGCTGTTTGGCGTGAACATTGGTCACAATGAAGTCGGCCTGCGCCCTGCGGTTGGGCGAGGGGACTGAGGTGGCTGACATTATGGCGAGGAGCATTTCGCTTTCCGCTTCAGAAACCAGTTCGCGGCGCATCCGCGCCGTGGAAGGAGAAACCGTGAGAATCAAGAAACTCCTGGGCGTCGTTGCAGTCGCCCTTGCCCTGACCGTCGGGGCCACCGGCTGCGGCTCCCGGCCGGGCAGCGCGACTGCCACCGGCAGTGCGGATGCAGCGGGCTCATTGGTGGGAATCTCCATGCCCACGCAGACGTCCGAACGGTGGATTGCCGACGGCGGGAACGTGGAGAAGTCCCTGAAGGATCTCGGGTACAAGACCGACCTGCAGTTCGCCAATGATGACATCCCCACCCAGGTGTCCCAGATTGAAAACATGCTGACCAAGGGCGCCAAGGCCCTGATCATCGCCGCCATTGACGGCACCACGCTCACGGACGTCCTGGCAAAAGCCAAGGAGCAGAACGTCAAGGTCATCGCCTACGACCGCCTCATCAATGGAACCCCGAATGTGGACTACTACACGACGTTCGACAACTACACCGTGGGCGTCCAGCAGGCCACCTCGCTGCTGACCGGGCTGGGCCTGCTCGACGCAGCCGGCAAGAAGGTGGACGGCAAGGGCCCGTTCAATGTCGAACTGTTCGCGGGAAGCCCCGACGACAACAACGCCAACTTCTTCTGGACCGGGGCAATGGACACCCTGAAGCCGTTTTTGGATGCCGGCACCCTGAAGGTGCCCAGCGGTCAGACCAAGTTCGAGCAGGCGGCAATCCTTCGCTGGCAGGCACCGGTTGCCCAGAAGCGGATGGAAGACATCCTCACCGCCGCTTACAGCTCCGGCACCAAGCTCGACGGCGTCCTGTCACCGTACGACGGCCTCTCCATCGGCATCATCTCCGCACTGACCAGCACCGGCGGGTACTCCAAGGGCAGCCTGCCGATCGTTACCGGACAGGACGCTGAAAAGGGTTCGGTGAAGTCCATCATTGCCGGCGAGCAGTACTCCACCATCTTCAAGGACACCCGCAAGCTCGGCGCGCAGGCCGTGAAGATGGTCGACGCTGTCCTCAAGGGCCAGGAGCCGGAAACGAACGACACCAAGACCTACGACAACAAGGTGAAGGTGGTTCCGGCCTACCTCCTGGAGTCCGTCATCATCACGAAAGACAACTACAAGCAGGAGCTGATCGACTCCGGCTACTACACCGACGCCGACGTCAAATAAGCACCGTGAGGGGTGCGGCCGGGCCTGCCGCCCGGCCGCACCTTCCAGGGGCCCTGCACACGCAGGCGCCCGGCTCCAACCAGTCAGCGGGAAATGACCATGAACGCACCCATCCTCCAAATGCGGGGAATCACCAAGACCTTCCCCGGCGTCAAAGCCCTCCAGGACGTCACCCTTGACGTCAACCGCGGCGAAGTCCATGCCATCTGCGGCGAAAACGGCGCCGGCAAATCGACCCTGATGAAAGTGCTGTCCGGCGTGTACCCGCACAACACGTTCGACGGCGACATCCTCTTCGAGAACGAACCCTGCGACTTCGCGACCATCAGCGACAGCGAGAAGCGCGGCATCGTCATCATCCACCAGGAACTGGCCCTCAGCCCCTACCTGTCCATCGCGGAGAACATCTTCCTGGGGAACGAACTGGCCACGCGCGGCTGGGTGGACTGGCGCAAAACCAACCTGGAGGCAGCCAAGCTGCTCGCCAGGGTGGGCCTTAGTGAGAACCCGGTGACGCCGATCCAGCACATCAGCGTCGGAAAACAACAGCTGGTGGAGATCGCCAAGGCGCTGTCGAAGGAGGTCAAACTGCTCATCCTTGACGAGCCGACGGCGGCCCTCAACGATGAAGACTCCGACCACCTGCTGGACCTCATCCTGCACCTGAAAAACCAGGGCGTCACCAGCATCATCATCAGCCACAAGCTCAACGAAATCCGCAAGGTGGCCGACGCCGTGACCATCATCCGGGACGGCAAATCGATCGAGACCCTGCGGCTGAACGAGGGCCAGATCACCCAGGAACGGATCATCCGCGGCATGGTGGGCCGGGACCTCGAAAGCCTCTACCCGGACCGCTCTCCCGTCATTGGCGAGGAGGTCCTCCGCATTGAGGACTGGTCCGTGCGGCACCCGCAGGACCACTCCCGCATGGTGGTCCGCAACGCCAGCCTGAACGTCCGGAAGGGCGAGGTGGTGGGACTTGCCGGGCTCATGGGCGCCGGACGCACAGAACTGGCCATGAGCGTGTTCGGCAGGACCTACGGCCGCGCAGTCTCGGGCAAAGTGTTCAAGTACGGCGAGGAAATCGACACCTCCACCGTCCCCGACGCCATCCGCCACGGCATTGCCTACGCCACCGAGGACCGCAAGCACTACGGCCTGAACCTGATCGAGGACATCAAGCGCAACATCTCCATGGCGGCCCTCGGCAAGCTCGCTAAACGCGGCTGGGTGGACGGCAACGAGGAAACGAAGGTGGCCAACCGCTACCGGAAGAGCATGAACATCAAGGCTCCCTCCGTCGCCGCCATCACCGGAAAGCTCTCCGGCGGCAACCAGCAGAAGGTGGTCCTGAGCAAATGGATGTTCTCCGACCCCGACGTCCTGATTCTCGACGAACCGACCAGGGGCATCGACGTCGGTGCCAAGTTTGAGATCTACACGATCATCGCTGCGCTGGCAGCCGAGGGAAAGGCCGTCATCGTGATCTCCTCCGAACTGCCTGAGCTCCTGGGCATCTGCGACCGGATCTACACACTGTCAGCCGGGCACATCACCGGTGAGCTGCCCATCGCCGAGGCATCCCAGGAAACCCTGATGCACTACATGACCCTAGAGAAGGAATAACGACCCATGTCTGCCCTACGAGAATCCCTCGGCTTCCTGGCAAGCCGCCTCCGCCAGGTCGGCATCTTCGTCGCCCTGATCCTGATCGTCATCCTGTTCCAGGTCCTCACCGACGGCATCCTCCTGCAGCCGCAGAACGTCACCAACCTGGTGGTCCAGAACAGCTACATCCTGATTCTGGCCATCGGCATGGTGATGGTCATCATCGCCGGCCACATTGACCTGTCCGTCGGCTCAATCGCCGGCTTCATCGGCGCCGTGTCCGGCGTCATGATTGTCCACTGGGGCTGGGCGTGGTGGATCGCCATCCCGGCGTGCCTCCTCGTCGGTGCCCTGGTTGGCGCCTGGCAGGGGTATTGGATCGCCTACGTCGGCATCCCGGCGTTCATCGTGACCCTCGCCGGCATGCTGATCTTCCGCGGCCTGACACTCATCACCCTCAAGAACCAGCAGATCACGCCGTTCCCCAACGAAATGCGCGCCCTCGGCGGCGGTTTCCTGCCGGACATTTCGGGCGGAACCTCCGTGCTGGAATGGCTGACGGTTATCCTCGGCGTCGGCGGAACGGCCGCCATCCTCTTCCAGGCCCTCAAGGAACGCCGGGTCCGCCGCAAGTTCGACCTGGAAAACGAACCGATGGCCTGGTTTGCCACGAAGACCGCTTTCATCGCAGTGCTGATGCTGGCCATTACTTTCCTGCTGGCGAGCTACCGGGGAACCCCGATCGTCCTGATCGTGCTGGCCGTCCTGGTGATTGTCTACTCAGCCCTCATGAACAACAGCATCTTCGGCCGGCACACCTACGCCATCGGCGGAAACCTGCACGCGGCGGAACTGTCAGGCATCAAGACCAAGGCCGTGACGTTCCGGCTGTTCGTGAACATGGGTGTCCTCGCTGCGTTGGCCGGCCTGGTGTTCACTGCGCGCCTGAACTCAGCGCAGCCGGCTGGTGGAACCGGCTTCGAACTCGACTCCATCGCCGCAGCCTTCATCGGCGGCGCAGCGGTACAGGGCGGTATCGGGACCGTGGCCGGGGCCATGATCGGCGGGCTCATCATGGGCGTCCTCAACAACGGCATGTCCATCCTCGGACTCGGCACGGACTACCAGCAGCTGATCAAGGGCCTGGTGCTGCTGCTTGCCGTCGGCTTCGACATCTTCAACAAGAACCGCAGCGCCAGCGGGTCTGGTTCAGCCATCGGCAAGCGGTTCAAATGGAAGGGAACTCCGCCGGCGGCGGCAGAGCCTGCCAAGGCCCCGGTTCAGCCGGAGGCGGCGCCGGCAAGCTCCGCACGGTAGCCGCGCGCCGTCGTCGTTCCAGTACCCGCCCCGTCCCCTGTTAGGGGACGATGGCGTCAGATGGTGGTGCGGTGCTCTTCCGCACCACCATCTGCGGGTCCACCACAGTGGTGCCCGCCGCGGCGCCGTCCTCAAGCAGCCGCAGCATCAGGTCCACGCAGCGGCGGCCAAGTTCCTCGAAGTCCTGGCGGACCGTGGTGAGCGGCGGCGTGAAATAGCCGGCTTCCGGCTGGTCATCGAATCCCACCACGGAGACGTCCTGCGGCACCCGCACGCCTGCTTCGCCGAAGGCCCGCAGCAGCCCCAGCGCCATCTGGTCGTTGCCCACGAAGACCGCCGTCGCGGCCCGTTCGACGGCGAGTTTCTGCCCGATGCTGTAGCCGCTGCCTGCGCTCCAGTCGCCCTCGACAAAGAGCTCATCATTCAATCCGGCCTCTGCCAGCGCCGCCCGCCAGCCTTCGGCCCGCGCCGCGCCATCGATCCAGTCCTGCGGACCCGAGATGTGGCCGATGCGCCGGTGGCCCTGTTCGATCAAATGCCCGACGGCGAGCCGCGCACCCAGTTTCTGGTCCACCATGGCGCCGCTGAACCGGCCTTCGCCGCTGGAACCCACCACCACCACGGGAACGTCCAGGTTCAGCTTTTGCAGGGCCTGCAGCGTGTCCGTGTGCGGAACCAGCGCCACGATCCCGTCGACGCCCTGGTCCATGAAGTGGCGCGCGGCATCGGATATCGCTTCCGCTCCGACCTCGCGGATGGCCGCGATGCTCACGAAATATCCTGCGTCGCGGGCGGCCTGCTCCACCCCGAGCAGGGTGTTGGCGGGCCCGTACTGGGACAGCTCGCTGGCCAGGACGCCGATGGTGTGGGAACGTCGCGTGACCAGGCTGCGCGCGGCCGTGTTCCGCCGGTAGCCGAGTTCGGCGATGGCAGCTTCAACACGTTCCCTGGTGGACTTGCTCACATTGGGGTGGTTGTTGATGACGCGGGACACCGTCTGGTGCGAGACACCGGCACGCTCCGCCACATCTTCGAGTCGCGGAAGGCGCCGCTCGCTGCTGTTGGCCATACAGCTATTGTGCTCGAGCCTGCAGCGCATCCACGAACACACTCGGGATGTCCTGCGGATTCCTCGCAACATAGCTGGTGCCGCCCGTGGCTTCGGAAATCTTGCGGAGGGTTTCGGCGTCCGCATCCTCGGTGATGCCGATGCTGACGATCACCACGGGCTTGGCGGGGTCCCGTTCCCGTTCCAGGGCCTCGAGCAGCTCCTCGAGGCTGAGGGAATCCGGATCCTCGTTGGCCCCGTCCGTAAACAGGATCACGCTATTGACGGCGCGGGCATCGTAGTTCGCCTTAACGGTGCGGTATGCAGCGAGGGTCGTGTCGTACAGTCCCGTGGCACCGCCGGCCCGCTGGTCGAGGCCGGAGATGTCAGCCACCAGCCGGTCCCGCTGGGTGACACCGTCCACCACCTGGTCCATCCTCCTGATGGGGTCGAGCTCAACGTAGTCCTGGCTGCCGCCGCCCAGGCCGATGGAAAACGCCCACATGCCCAGGGCAGCAGTGTTGGGAAACAGCTTGCTGCCCGCAATCGCCGCCTGTTGCGTGAGCTGCATGCGGGTCTGCCCACCGGCCTGGAAGTTCATGGAGCCGGAGACGTCCATCACCACCAGGGACCTGAAAGGAATGGCTTGCAGGGACCAGCCCTTCAGTGTGCGCTGCACGGTTTCCGCCGACGCGGGCTTGAGCGCCGCGACACTGCCCACGCCCTTCTGGTCCGGTGTCCGGCTGCCGTCCACGGGACGCAGCCCGCTGTCCGCGAGCGCCTTCGCCCCGTCCTCGGTGGCCATCGCAGCTGCCAGCGCCTTGGCAGCGTCAGCGGCGGCAGTGCCGCGCGCCTTGCCTGTGGCGGTCAGGGCCACGGGGTAGTCCAGCGAGACGGAACCTGTGTGCGGCATCGACGCCGACAGTTTGGCACCGGCGGCGGTCTGCGCGAAGGACAGCCAGGCCTGTTCGGTGACGATGGCGAATCCGCCGCCCGCGGCCACCGCCTCGAGCTGCTTGTCATCGGTGAGCTTCTCCCCCGTCCGGCGACTCTCACTCTGTGCCAGCTGGACTGTCGCGGCCTGCAGCGTTTTCGCCTCCGCACGGCCGGCTTCAACCTCGGAAAGTGCGCCAAGCAACGCCACCTCCCCGCTTCCTGTTACCAGCGGGTCGCTGAAGCGCACACCGGGAGCCTGCAGCGCGCTGATCCACGTGGCGAAGCCGGGCACCTCGCCCTGCCGCCCCACAATCACCCCGGGGGTGGAGGCCAGGGACGGCACGGTGATCTCCGGGGGCGCAGCGGCCACAACGCGCTGGACCCGGACAGCGGAGTCGGACACCCACAGGTCCGGGGCGTCCTTGCCCGCGGTCACTATGGCGGCAAGCTCGGGCTGGGTCCGGGTTTCGACCGTGTACTTGATGCATGCCTCAGCGGGGACCCTTGCGGCCGCGCTCTCCAGAGCCGGGGCAATGGTGGCATCGGCACCGACGCGCACTTCGGCGGGCACGTCGCACGGCTTCGCCGCAAGAGGCGACTTGCTTCCCGTGATCCAGAGGACGGCCGCAGCGGCTACGGCAATGGCCACCAGTACGCCAATGATCATCATGATCCGGGGCCAGAAGAACGGCGACTTGCGGGGCAATCGGCTGTGGCGCTGGCGGTCTGCTGCTCGGCGACCTGACATGGGCGCATACCTAACTGCTGGGGTTCCTGGTGGGCGGTGGTGTTTGCCGGCCACTATTCCCTGGCAAAGGGGACGCCCCAAGTCTGGCTGCAAAACCGTTCCAGTATACGTAAACGAGTGTCCGGCATCACATCGTTATGCGCGCGGGCAGGGAGTCGGGCTTGGCGCCCGGAAAATGATGGTTGAAGTTTCAACTAAATCCTCGTAGGATTGCTACATGACGCAGACACTCGACCGCCCGCCCGTACTGTTCCTCAGCCACGGCGCCCCTCCCCTGGCTGACGACGCCCGCTGGACCAGCGAGCTCAGCGCCTGGTCGGGCACTTTCGGCAAACCCAAGGACATCCTGATGGTGTCCGCCCACTGGGAAAATGCCCCGGTGACCCTCAGCGCCACGGTTAACAAGCCGGGCCTCGTGTACGACTTCTGGGGCTTCCCGCAGAAGTACTACGACGTGACGTACGACGCGCCGCAGGCCGGGGAACTGGCCACCGAAGTGGAGAAGCTGGTGTCCACGCACGGCCACCACGTGGAACGCGACGAGGAGCGCGGCCTCGACCACGGCGCCTACGTTCCGCTCGTGGAAATGTTCCCGGAGGCAGACATCCCGGTGCTCCAGATGTCCATGCCCACCCTTGATCCGCAGGGCCTGTTCAACCTGGGCAAGACGCTGGCACCACTGCGGGACCGCGGCACGCTCATCGTGGGCTCGGGCTTCACCACGCACAACCTGCGCTGGTTCAACCCGGCCGCCGGACCGGACACCGCACCACCTTCCGTTTCCAGCGAATTCGATCACTGGGCCGAGGAAACCATGGCCGCCGGCGATGTCGACTCCATCCTGGACTTCCTCAAGAAGGCCCCGGCGGCGCGTGAGGCGCACCCCCGCAGCGAGCACTGGGCGCCGCTCTACGTGGCCCTGGGTGCTGCCTACGAATCCGGTGACCTGAAGGCAAAGACGGCCATCGACGGCTTCTGGTTCGGCCTGTCCAAGCGGTCGTGGACACTCACCGGCAAGTAGCCCGGACTGGAACCCCCGGACCGGTTCCGGGCAACAAAAAACCTCCGGCCCCCTGTTGCCAGGAAGCCGGAGGTTTTCCACTCTTCGCTAAAAGAGTGGGCCCTGTGGGGATCGAACCCACGACCCACGGATTAAAAGTCCGATGCTCTACCAACTGAGCTAAAGGCCCCAGCTGACGCCCGCGGCTGCGCTGCAATCGAACGCAATCGGACCATCAGTCCAGTCCATTTCTGGACGTTAAATACTGTACCGCACGCCAAGGGCAGGTTTTGCACAACGGCGCGGGGCGCCGTCGTGCGTTAAGCACGAGCCCAAACAGTCACGATGGCATTCGCAGCATGCCTCACTACTCCTAAAGCCGCCCGGCGGCAAGCTCGATAACAGAACAGCACAGGAGTAGCGTGGGGGCATGAGCGAGCAAGCAGGACCCAAGGCCTACGGCGGCGCAAACCGGCATCACAAGCCCAAGCCTTTTGCGCCCATCGACTTTGAGCCGTTCGCGGGCGGCGCAGACCCTGCCCGGGTGTCGGAGGCCGCGCACCTGGCGGCGCAGGCGCTGGTGCGCCACGGCCGTGACAGCGACGATCCCAAGGTCACCAAGCGCCTCGTCAAACTCGCGGATGAGCAAGGCCTGGAAGCCATCGCCGAAATGTGGGCCGAAAGCCCGGCACGGTCCCTGCCCGGCGCCCTCTGGCGGCTGTACGCCCTGCGTGCCGCCACCATCCAGGACCCCGAACGCATCTCCGTCTACTTCAAGGCCGGCAAGGACACAGCCCAGGTTTCCAACGTGGTGGCGGGCGCTGCCGAGCCGCCGGGAGCGGATGAAATGAAGTCGATGGCGGATGCCATCCTCTCCGGCGCGTTCGACGGCGAGTTCGACGTCGCGCTGGAACGTTCCGCCGCCTTCTGCCGGGTGGTGGCCCTGGGCCAGGCCACCCTGGCCGACGGCGCCGAACACAGCAACGAAACCCACGCCAGCAAACTCACGCGCAACTCCCATCTCCTGGTGAAGACCGCGGAGGACCTTGAGCACGCAGCAAACGCCTGGCGGCTCGGCGAGCTGGACTGACGCGTCCGCTGCGCAAGTCCGCCAGTGTGACGCACGGAGCGGCCCGGCTGTCAATGTTGACTTGGTTCAGCCAAAGTAGAAAACTGAAACCGGTGCCGAACCGCGAAACCCCCGGGCTTCAACATTTAGCCGCCTAGAGCGGCCTACCGCCGAGAGGCGTATCCGGTTCGGCACCACTTTTATGCCCGTGTGCATCTGCCGGTAAAGTAATCCCCATGTGCGGGTCAACGTCTAGTCACATGGCCCTGCGGCCACATTCCCTGCCGGACCCTACCCATCGCGGAATCCGAAGGTGAAGCTCCGCCTCTTTCCCCAGGAGCCAGCGGGACTGCACCTGCTCTCGCAGATGGCCCGCCAGATCGTCCTAGCCACCGGAACCCTCGCCGAAATCCTCGGCGTCCCCGCCACGGAACACAACCGCCTGGTCGAAGACATGCACGACCATGAGGCCAAATCGGCCGAACTGCAGTTCGCGCTGCTGACCCACATGCGCACCAGCTTCGTGAATCCGCTGCCGCGCGAGGACATGTACGCGCTCTCCCGCTACCTCAACGAGGCCATGGAGAAGCTGGACGCGGCCGCAGAGCTCGTGGCCCTGTACAAGCTCGAACGCCTCCCCAAGCGCGCCGCGGACCAGCTGGAGATCATCAGCAGGCAGGCAGAGCTCACCGTCGACGCGATGCGGCAGCTGAACAACCTGGATGACCTGGAGGACTACTGGATCGAGATCCTCCGCCTGACCAAGCGCGCTGAACGGACCCACCGGGTATGGGTCGCGGACATGCTCAAGGACATGAAGTCCGCCCAGTACGCCCGCAACCGCGACGTCGCCAACCAGCTCGTCGAAGTCACCAAGGACATGCGGCGCATCGCCACCCAGGTAGGCAGCATCATCGTCAAGGAATCCTGACGTGACCGTGTTCTTCTTCGCCGTGGTGGTGCTGTTCGCCGCCGGGTTTGCCTTCCTGAACGGCTTCAGGGACGCCTCAACGTCCGTGGCCCTGGCCGTGCGGACGCGGGCTCTCACGCCAACGGTGGCTGTTCTGCTGGCGGCCCTGTTCAACTTCGTCGGAGCCGCACTGAGCGGGTTCCTGGCGCTGGAGGTGAGCAGGACCTGGATTTCGCTTCCCCGGGGTGAGAACGGCCTGACCATCCTGGCGGCCGGCCTGCTCAGCGCCGTCGTCTGGGGCATTTACACCTGGTGGCGCGGCATTCCGTCGTCCTCCACCCACGCCCTGGTGGGCGGGCTGGCCGGCGCCGGCCTGGCCAGCGTGCTGGTGGGCGGCAACGCCGTGGGCGGCGTGAACAACTCCCTGTTGTTCCAGGTGGTGCTGCCCCTCCTGGTGTCCCCCATCATCGCGTTCGCGGGCGCGTACCTGCTGGTGTGGCCGGCCACCTGGGCGGCACGCTACACGCCGCCCGGCGTGGTGAACAGCCGTTCGCGCCGTACGCAGTCCATCGCCGCGGGGGCGGTGGCGTTCGGCCACGGCCTGCAGGACGGGCAGCGGACCGGCGCGGTGCTGCTGCTGGCGCTCCTGGCCGCGGGGCTGTCCGACGGCGGCGCCATGCCCGGCTGGGTGCCGCTGCTCACCGCGGCGATGCTGACGGCCGGAACGCTGGCCGGAGGCTGGCGCATCTCCTACACCATCGGCTACAAGCTCACGCGAATCGATCCCCTGCGGGGCTTCGTGGCCCAGCTCTACAGCTCTGTCATCCTGCTGCTCGGGGCAATCGGGCTGCACTGGCCGGTTTCCACCACGCACACGGTGACGGCGGCCGTGCTGGGTGCCGGCAGCAACCAGGGCTTCCCGGTGACCAACCGCAGGCTGGTGCTCAGGATCCTCGCGTTCTGGGTCCTCACCCCCGTGGTGACGGCGGCGGCGGCCTTCGTGCTGGAGCTCTCACTCTCGCCCCTCGCGGACCTTTAACGCACCATCGGTTGCTCCGCAACTGCCGTTTTGACGTTCCAAAAGGGCGGTTACGGAGCAACCGATGAAGGGAAGCAGCGCTTATCCGAAGCGGCCGGAGACGTAGTCTTCCGTGGCCTTCTGGGTGGGGTTGCTGAAGATGGTGTGGGTGTCGCCCACCTCGATCAGCTTGCCCGGCTTGCCGGTACCGGCGATGTTGAAGAACGCGGTGCGGTCCGAGACGCGTGCGGCCTGCTGCATGTTGTGCGTGACGATGACCACCGTGTACTGGTCCTTGAGGTCGTTGATGAGGTCCTCAATGGCCAGCGTGGAGATGGGGTCCAGCGCCGAGCAGGGCTCGTCCATCAGGATGACCTGCGGTTCCACGGCGATGGCGCGCGCAATGCACAGGCGCTGCTGCTGGCCGCCGGAAAGGCCGGACCCGGGCTTGGCCAGGCGGTCCTTAACTTCGTTCCACAGGTTGGCGCCCTGCAGGGACCGTTCCACCAGGGCATCTGCCTCACCCTTGGAGATCTTCTGGTTGTTCAGCTTCACGCCGGCCAGGACGTTGTCCCGGATGGACATGGTGGGGAACGGGTTGGGCCGCTGGAACACCATGCCGATCTGCGAACGGACGGTCACAGGGTCCACGCCGGGGCCGTAGAGGTTGTCCCCGTCCAGCAGCACTTCGCCTTCAACCCGGGCGCCCGGAATCACTTCATGCATGCGGTTCAGCGTCCGCAGGAACGTGGACTTGCCACAGCCGGACGGGCCGATGAATGCCGTGACGGACTTGGCCTCGATGTTGATGTTGACGTCCTCAACGGCCAGGAACTTGCCGTAGTAGACGTTCAAATCCTTGACGTCGATGCGCTTAGACATGGTATTCCTTCACTTGCTGGATACGAATTGAATATTACCGGCGAACTAGCGGCCGGTCTTGGGTGCGAAGGTCCTGGCGATCAGGCGTGCGCCGAGATTCAGCAGCATGACCAGGATGATGAGCACCAGCGCGGCACCCCAGGCCCGCTGCGAGGAGGGGTCCGGGTTTGACGGCGAGGTGGGGTTCAGGATCTGGGTGTAGATGAACGTGGGCAGCGAGGCCATCCAGCCGCTGAAGACGTTGTTGTTGATGCTCGTGGCGAAGCCTGCGGTGACCAGGATCGGAGCGGTCTCGCCGATCACGCGGGCGATCGCCAAGGTGACGCCGGAGGCGATGCCGGAGATCGCCGTCGGGATAACCACCTTGAGGATGGTCCGCCATTTGCGAACGCCCAGGGCGTACGCTGCCTCGCGGAGCTCGTTGGGCACAATCTTGAGCATTTCCTCACTGGAGCGCACCACCACCGGGATCATCAGGACGGAAAGCGCGACGGCGGCCACGGCCCCCGTTTTGGTGCCGGGGCCCACGACGGCGAAGAAGAACGCGGCGGCGAAGAGGCCCGCGACGATCGAGGGGATGCCTGTCATGACGTCCACGAAGAACGTAATGGCCCGGGCCAGCGGGCGGTCCTCGCCGTATTCCACCAGGTACACCGCAGTCAGCAGGCCCACCGGAACAGAGATGAGGGTGGCCAGCAGGGTGATCTGGATGGTGCCGAGAAGGGCGTGGTAGATGCCGCCCAGGACGGGCGCGCCCTCCTCGACACTCTTGTTGTCGAAGGCGCCGGTGACACCGTTCATGGAGGTGTTGAGGAAGCCGGGGTCCAGGAGGCCGGGCAGTCCGTTGACCAGGACCGTCCAGATCACCGAAATCAGCGGGAGCAGGGCCACCAGGAAGGAGCCCATCACCAGGCACGTGGCGAGTTTGTCCTTGGCCTTGCGGCCCCCTTCGACGGCGGCACTCCAGCCGACGAGGCCGGCCGTGAACAGGATGGCGGAGACGATGCCCCAACCGAACGCGTTGAAGCCGATCACGGCCATGATGGCGGCGCCGACCACCAGCGCCACGGCGAGGACAACGTAGGGCGCAAACTTCGGCAGCTGTCCCTTGGTGAGGGCGGAACGCTTGCGGACCGGGGTGAGGGTGGAGGTCATTTAGTTGGCTCCCGAGAATTCTTTGTGCCGGCTGATGATCCAGCGGGCAATCATGTTGACGCCCAGCGTGATGACGAACAGGACCAGGCCCGCCGCGATCAGCGTGTTCACCTTCAGGCCGCCGGCCTCAGGGAAGTTCAGGGCGATTTCTGCGGCGATGGTCTGGTTGCCGGACTGGATCAGGCTGGCGGTGAGGGCGCCGGAGGACAGCACCAGGGCCACGGCCATGGTCTCGCCGAGGGCGCGGCCCAGGCCCAGCATGACGGCGCTGACGATGCCCGGGCGGCCGAACGGAAGGACGGCCATCTTGATCATTTCCCAGCGGGTGGCACCGAGGGCCAGCGCGGCTTCCTCATGCAGCTTGGGGGTCTGCAGGAAGATTTCGCGGCTCAGGGACGTGATGATGGGAAGGACCATCACGGCCAGCACGATGCCGGCGGTGAGGATGGTTTTACCGGTGGCCGACGCGGGGCCCTGGAAGATAGGCAGCCAGCCCATGTTCTTGGCCAGCCAGTCGTAGGCCGGGGAGATTTCCTTGGCCAGGAAGGCGGCACCCCAGGCGCCGTACACCACTGACGGGATGGCGGCCAGCAGGTCAATCACGTAACCCAGGCCGGAGGCGAGGCCGCGCGGTGCGAAGTGCGAGATGAAGAGCGCAACACCGATGGATACGGGGGTGGCGATCACGAGGGCAATAAGGGCGGCGATCAGGGTGCCGATGACGATCGGCCAGATGTAGGCAAAGAAGCCTTCGCCGCCCTGGATCTTGTCCGGCGAAGCCACCAGGGCCGGGATCGCCTGGACTACCAGGAACAGGGCAACGCCGAAGAGCACGGCAAGGATCAGGCATCCTGCGGCCAGGGCGGCTCCGGAAAAGACCTTGTCTCCGGCGCGCCCTGCGCCCCGGGACTGTGTCAGGGAGGTGGTGGTCACAAACGATCCTCTGGGTTCGGATAGAACCGACTGCTTCGGCCGGATTTTTTCGGCAGGCAGCGGTGAAACTGGCTTTACTTCGGACAAACACCTAGGTTCCCTGCCCCGGACGCGACGGTCTGTGACCGCCCTGCCCGGGACAGGGAACCTGGTTCAGGCTCGTGTTTCCACTATGCCTTGCTGTGCAGCGAATTCCCTAGGACTTGACCTTGATGGTCTCGATGGCCTTGGCGGCCTTCTCCTGGAGTTCCTTGGAGAGGGGAGCCGACTTGGCGGCGTCTGCTGCGGCCTGCTGGCCGGCGTCGGACACTACGTAGGTCTCGAAGGCCTTCACCAGGTCAACGGTTTCCTGGGTGGCGTAGGTGGAGCAGACCACGTGGAAGGACACCAGGACAACCGGGTAGGCACCTTCGATGGCGGTCTTGCGGTCCAGCTTGATGGAGAGGTCGCTGGCGCCGCGGCCTTCAACAGGCTTGCCGGCATCCACTGCCTTGGCGGCAGCTTCGGCGGAGATCTTGGTGAAGGTCTCGCCGACCTTGATCTGGGCGATGCCCAGCTTGCCGCTGACAGCCGAGTCATCGGCGTACGTGACGGCACCCGGGGTGTCGGTGACAGTCTTGACCACGCCGGAGGTCCCCTTGGCGTTCTCGCCCTTCAGCGATGCGGGCCAGACGCCTGAGGACTTGTCGGTCCAGACCTCGGGAGCGGCAGCGGCCAGGTAATCCGTGAAGTTGCTGGTGGTGCCGGAGTCATCGGAGCGGTTCACCGGAGTGACTTTGAGGTCCGGCAGCTTCACATCGGGGTTCATGGCCGCGATGGCGGGATCGTTCCAGTTGGCGATCTCGCCACGGAAGATCTTGGCCACGGTGGCGGCGTCCAGCTTCAGTTCCTTGACGTCCGGAATGTTGAAGGCAATGGCGATCGGGGAGATGTAGACCGGGATGTTGAGGGCACCTTCGGGGCCGCAGGCTTCCTTGGACGATGCGTACTCCTCGTCCTTCAGGAAGGCATCGGAGCCGCCGAACTGCGCGGAGCCGTCGAGGAGGGCCTTGCGGCCTGCGCCGGAACCGTCGGGCGAGTACTGGACGTTGGCGCCCTGGTTTGCGGAGGCGAAGTTGGTCTTCCAGACGTCCATGGCTGCGCCCTGGGCAGAGGAACCGATGCCGGTCAGCGTGCCGGTGACGTTGGCTCCCGTGGCGGACGGGGCACCGGACTGGGCCGTGTTGGTGGCGTTGTCGGAACCACAGGCGGTGAGCGCGAGTGCGCCGGCTGCGATGACAGCGATAGCCGCGTGGCGGCCGAAGCGGAGTGCCTTCACTAGATGTACCCCTTCCAGGGATTTTCTGATGCGTGCCGGACCGGAGACGTCCGAACAAAAGAAGTTGTGTACTTTTTGTACCTTTATCGAAGTTAGGGGCCTTAGGTAACGGGATATGTGGACCAAAGTGAACGGAAGGTTAACGACGGCGGGACATCGGCTTACATATGCAGCGTCAGCATTGCGCACATCACATTGTCAGTCGTAGTGCAACGCCCAGTGAATAGACTTGAACCCATGGCCATTCCAGCAGGACTCTCAGCAGGCGGGCGTTTCCTGCGTGGCCGTATCCGCACCGGGCTGATCCGCAGCCGCAACTCGTTGTTCCCGGCCATCCAGATGACCGGCTGCGCCGTAGGCGCGTACGCGTTCGCCGAGCACGTGCTGGGGCATTCGGGTCCGCTGTTCGCCGCGACGTCCTCGCTGATCGCCTTGGGCTTTTCCCGGGAGCCGCGGCTGCGGCGGGTGGTGGAAGTCGGGCTGGGCTGCACCATAGGCATTGCGGTGGGTGACCTGCTCCGCCACTGGCTGGGCGGCGATATCTGGGTGGCCGCCGTCGTACTCCTGATTTCCATCCTGCTGGCCCGCTTCCTGGACAGCGGCAACATCTTCACCACGCAGCTGGGGCTCCAGTCGCTGCTGGTGGTGCTGCTGCCGGCGCCGGCCGGAGGGCCGTTCACGCGGAGCATCGACGCCATTGTGGGCGGCCTGTTCGCCCTGCTGGTGACCATCCTGGTGCCGAAGGATCCGCGCCGCGAGCCCCGCAAGGATGTCCAAAAGCTGCTCCACGAACTGGCCGAGGTGCTGCGGGAATGCGCCACGGCCCTCACCAACAGCGACTCCACGCAGGCGTGGCACGCGCTGATTCGCGGCCGGAACTGCCAGCCGCTGGTGGACGCAATGCGCCACACCCTGCGTGCCTCCGGCGAGGTGGCCACCCTTGCACCGGCCTACCGCCGGCACAGGGACGAGCTGGACCGGCTCAAGGAGTCGCTGGACTTCATCGACCTGGCACTGCGCAACAGCAGGGTCTTTGCGCGCCGGCTGACCAGCGCCATCAACCACGCCGCGCTGTCCGACGAAGCCACTGACAACATTGCCGGGGTGCTGCAGGAGACCGCTGCCGCGATCGATGAGCTCTCCCTCGGCCTGGCGGAAACGCACGACGGCGCCCGGCGCGCGCACCTGCGCACCGCCCGGCAGGACCTGAGTGAAATCGCGCTGCGGCTGCACCCCAAGCTGCTGGAAGTGGAGCGGCTGGAGGGCGAAACCGTGGTGATGCTGTTCCGGCCGCTCATGGTGGACCTGCTGGAAGCGACGGGGATGGATTCTCGCGAGGCCCGGGACGTGCTGCCTGCCCTGTAACCTGGGCGGGCCGGTGGGCCCACGGCCGCCGGGCGCCCTCAGCGGGCTTGCGAGGTTAGGGTGCGGGCGGGAATGTCCGGCCCCGCCGCTAGGGTGGAACCCATGGCAACAAAGACTTCCCGGGCGTCCAAAGCCCCGGCCTACAAATGCGCCGAATGCGGCTGGACCACCGTCAAGTGGGTGGGCCGGTGCGGCGAGTGCCAGGCCTGGGGCACCGTTGAAGAAACGGGCGCCGCCGTTGCGCGTACGACGGCGGCCACCACAGTTCTGGAGCCCGCCCGCCGGATTGCCGACGTCGACGCCACCACCGCGGCTTTCCTGCCCACCGGTGTGGACGAACTGGACCGCGTGCTGGGCGGCGGGCTGGTTCCTGGCGCAGTGATCCTGCTGGCCGGTGAACCCGGTGTGGGCAAGTCCACGCTGCTCCTCGACGTCGCCGCCAAGTTCGCCCGCACCGCCCAGGATGTCCTGTACATCACGGGAGAGGAATCCGCTGCCCAGGTGAAGCTGCGTGCCGACCGGATCGATGCCGTTGCCGAATCCCTCTACCTGTCTGCCGAAACGGACCTGGGCCAGGCGCTCGGGCAGGTAGAGAAGCTGGAACCGCGGCTGCTGGTGGTGGACTCCGTCCAGACGCTCAGCAGCGCGGATGTCGAAGGCAGCGCCGGCGGCGTCTCGCAAGTGCGGGAGGTGGCCGCCTCCCTCATCGCCGCGGCCAAGCGCCGCAACATGACCACCCTGCTGGTGGGCCACGTGACCAAGGACGGCTCCATTGCCGGCCCGCGCCTCCTGGAGCACCTGGTGGACGTGGTCTGCCAGTTCGAAGGCGAGCGCCACTCCCGGTTGCGACTGCTGCGGGCCGTCAAAAACCGCTACGGGCCCACGGACGACGTCGGCTGCTTCGACCTTAACGAGGACGGCATCGTCGGCCTCGCCGATCCCAGCGGACTGTTTGTGTCCCGCACCAAGGAGCCGGTGTCCGGCACCTGCATCACGGTGACCCTTGAGGGGCGCCGCCCGCTGCTGGCCGAGGTGCAGTCGCTGCTGGCCGAGAGCGCCAGCTCCCAGCCGCGCCGCGCCACCAGCGGCCTGGACAGCTCCCGGGTGGCCATGCTGCTGGCCGTGCTCCAGCAGCGCGCCGGCTGCATGCTGCAAAAGGACGATTCCTACGTGGCAACCGTGGGCGGCGTGAAGCTCAGCGAGCCGGCGACGGACCTTGCCGTGGCCCTCGCCGTTGCCTCGGCCAAGGCGAAAAAGCCGCTGCCCATCCGGCTGATCGCGTTCGGCGAAGTGGGGCTGGCCGGTGAAGTCCGGCCGGTCCCCGGCATCAACCAGCGCATCCAGGAAGCCCACCGGCTCGGTTTCACGCACGCCGTGGTTCCGTCCAGCCCCAACGGGCCGGGACCCGTTCCGGCAGGTTTCTCCGTCCGGGAAGTGGGGCACCTGGCCGAAGCCTTGAGCCTGCTTATCAGCTGAGCTGACCGCGGGCCGAGGTGTCAGATGGTGGACCAGCCGCCGTCACTGGGCAGGATTGCACCGTTCACGTTGGCTGAATCCTCGCTGAGCAGCCAGGTGATGGCTGCGGCGAGCTGGGCGGGCTGCGCCACCGAGCCCACAGTGGCCTGGAGGATGGGGCCGATCCTCCCGGCCGCGAAGTCCGACTTCCAGGGAGCCTCAATATTGGTGGCAACAGCGCCGGGCGCCACGGCGTTGGCCCGGATTCCCTGGGGCCCGTAGAAGAAGGCCACGCTCTTGGTAAAACCAACCAGCGCATGCTTGGACGACGTGTAGGCCACACCGGAAGCGGACGCCCGGAAGGAAGCTTCGGAAGCGACATTCACGATGCTGCCCGCGCCGGCCGCCAGCATCAGCGGCAATACTGCGCGGGTGAGCCGCATGGGACCGGTCAGGTTGACGCTGAACACCCTGTCCCACGTGGCATCGTCCACCTCGGCGGGCGGGAGGAAGGCGTCCATAATCCCCGCGACGTTGGCCAGTCCGTCCACCCGGCCCGCGGCGGCAGCCACTATCGCGGCTGTGGTCTCTGCCGCGGCAACGTCGCCGTCGACCGTGACGACGTCGAAGTCCGCCAGGCCGGCGGCAAGGTCCGCCAGCCGCTGCTCCACGACGTCAGTGGCGATGACTCTCGCGCCTTCGTGTGCCAGCCGGGTTGCGGTTGCCAGTCCGATTCCGGAACCCGCGCCGGTGACGATGACAGTTTTCCCGGCGAAGCGGGACGGGTACGCGGCTGGCTGCATGGCCTTCTCCTCGACGAATATGGCCCGCAAGGGGCGCGACATCTGTATCGCCAACTCTGTGCCCGGGCGGTACGCGGCTGTTGTTACAGGTTCCGCCCCGAAGACGGGCGTGCACAAGCGACTAAGGACCCTAGTGGAGTCCGGAAAGCGGGCGCACTGTTGGGGTAGGTAAAGCATGCCGCGAAGGAGGCAGCCATGATGTGGGGTTACGGTCTGGACATGGGCTGGATGTGGCTGTGGGGAGTGCTGATGTTGCTGGGCATAGCCCTGCTGGTGCTGGTTGCCGTGCGCGTGTTCTCCGGCGGCCGCGGAGGATATCAGGGCGGCTTCCCTCCTCCCGGCCAGCCGGGACCCGGGGGCCACTGGCCGGGCCGTAGCCGGGCCCGGCAGATCCTCGACGAACGGTTCGCCAAAGGGGAACTGAGCGCCGACCAGTATCGCGAGCAGGTCAGGGTACTCGGCGAGGAACCCTAGTGCCTCCGGCAAATCCCCTATCAAGCCCGTCATCTGGCCCGCAGCCTTTCCGCCAGCCCGGCCCGCCGCCAAGCCCGCATCCCAAGGTCCGCCGGCCCGTCAGCAGGCGCAGCGCGCTGCTCCTGGGCGGCCTCGGCGCCGCCGGCACGGCAGTGGGCGGGGCAGGGCTGTGGTGGTCGCTGGCCTCACGGCCCTCGTCCCGTCTGGCACCCGAGGCCGGCGTGGAACTGTCGCAGCCGTCCGAGATGCGCAGCGCCGGAGGCCGCCTGGAAGTCCGGCTTGAAGCCCGCGCCGGCCAGCTCCAGCTCGCCGGGCGGCAGGCACGGGCACTGGGCTATAACGGCGGCATCCCCGGGCCCACTCTCCGTGTGCAGCCCGGCGACGTGCTGAGCGTCCGGCTGTCCAACAGTTTGGACCAGCCAACAAACCTGCACGTGCACGGCCTGCATGTCTCACCGGAGGGCGCCGGGGACAACGTGTTCGTCGTGGTGAATCCGGGCGCTGCCTTTGACTACGAGTACCGGATCCCCGCGGACCACCCTCCGGGTGTGTACTGGTACCACCCCCACCACCACGGCATGGTGGCGGACCAGATTTTCGCGGGCCTCTACGGCGCGATCATTGTGGAGGACCCCGAGCCGCTTCCGGTCAGCACCGAACGAGTCCTGGTCATTTCGGACACCACCCTGGACAGCGGCGGGAGCGTTGTCCCTGTCTCGCAGATGGAACGGATGCTGGGCAGGGAAGGTGAGCTCATCCTGGTCAACGGACAGAGCAATCCGGAGTTCACCGCAAGGCCCGGCCAACGCGAGCGGTGGCGCATCATCAACGCCTGCGTGGCCCGCTATCTTTCGTTGCGGCTCGACGGGCAGCAGGTTCAGCTGCTGGGAATGGACTCGGGCCGCTACCCCGCGCCGTCGGCCGTGGAGGAACTGTTCCTGGTGCCCGGCAACCGGGCAGACCTGCTGGTCACCACCGCCGCCGGGGACTCCATCCTGCGCGCCGCGTACTATGACCGGGGCAGCATGGCCGGCATGATGGGCCAGGGACGCGGCCCCAGGCAATCGGGCCGGCCGGACACGGCGGGCGCGGCGCTGGCAACGCTGCGGGTGACCGGGAGCAGCGGCCCCTCCCCCTCCCCTACGGGTTCCCCGCTGCCGCCGTCGCAGCATCCGCTGCCCGCTTTCCCGGAACCGGACGACCTCAGGACGGCGCCCGTGGCGGCGCGCCGGCAGCTCACACTCTCCTCCGGCATGGGCATGGGTATGGGCATGGGCGGCGGCATGATGGGGTTCACCATCAACGGCCGCGAGTTCAATGCGGCGCGAACGGACACCACCGTCACGGCGGGCACGGTGGAGGAATGGACGCTGACCAACCCGGGCCCCATGGACCACCCGTTCCACCTGCACGTCTGGCCGATGCAAGTGGTTGAGGAGGGCGGCCAGGCTCTGCCACAGCCGGAGTGGCGCGATGTGGTCAACGTTCCCGCACAGGGGCGGGTGAAAGTCCGGGTCGCCTTCCGCGACTTCGCCGGCCGTTCCGTGTACCACTGCCACATCCTGGACCACGAGGATCTTGGCATGATGGGCGTGATCGAAGTCCGTTGAGCGCGTCGCCTACTGCGGGCGGACCAATGACCTGACGAACGGCGCTTTGCCCAGGGCTGTCCGTTCGAGGTGTTCCACCACGTGCACATCCACCCGGGTTCCCACAACACCGGCTTCATTGAGCGCGCCTGCCACGGCTTCCCGCACTCCTTCAGCGGAAGCTCCCGGTGCGAGGCCTGCCAGGAGGACCTGCAGCCCGGCGGGCGCCTGGATGACCTGCCACCCAGCGCTCCCGGCCTCATCGAGTACGTGGTGGAACACGATCGGATGGACGCTGGCCGGTCCGTGTTTGCCTGGCAGCTGCAGGATGTCCTCGATGCGGCCCTCGATGCCCTCCAGAAGGGCGAACGGTCGTCCGCAGGGGCAACCCCGTCCGTCCAGCCGCACGGTGTCTGACATTTCGTAACGGATCAGTGGAAGGGTGCGCGAAAACAGGACAGTGACCAGGAGCCTGGCCCCGGTTGTCCCGGCGGGCACGGGCTCCCCGGCCTGATCCACCGGTTCGATGATCAGCAGGTCCTCGTAGACGTGGCGGTTCCGGTAGGTGCAGGGGGAGGCGATCCCGGCCGTTTCGGTGGCGGCGTAAACATCGAAGGGGGCGCTTCCCCATGCTGCCTCCAGTTCCGAGGCGGTGTGCGGGCTGAGCACCTCGGAGGCGGACATCACGCCCTGCGGGGAGATGTGCAGCCGCCCGGCGCGCTGCTCCGCCGCGAGGGGTTTGAGTGCTGAGGCATAGCCCACCAGGATCCTGGGCTGGAAGCGGTCCAGGGCGGCAACCGTCTCTTCCATGGGTGCGGTGACGTCCAGGCGGAGGGTAGGGACGATTCCGGAGCGCAGGGATGCGCCGACGACGGCGGACTGGTGCGTGGGAACGAGGGAGCTGACCAGGGCCATTTTCAGGGGCCGGGTGAGCCCGGCGGAGATCCCGGCCCAGTCGTTCGCGCGGGCGTAGGACGCCAGGACAGTCCCCCATTCGGAACGGTTCCAGACGAACGTTCCGCGCCGGCCCGTGGTCCCGGCCGTTGCCGCGGCCCACCACCGGCCCTTCCACGGCGCCCCCGGGTCTCCCCCGCGCTCCGTCAGTGCCCGCAGATGGTTCTCCAGATCCGCCAGCCTCAGCTCCGGTGTGGTGACGGCCTCGTCGAAGTGGTCCATCAGTTGCGCTTTCGTCACGGACGGCAGTTGGTCCAGGGGTGCGCCGTGCAGGCCGGCGTGATGTCGCCGGTAGAACTCCGATCCTGCGTACGCTGCACGGCGAAGGTCCCGGAGGGCGCGTTCCTGGTGGGCGGCGATCCGGGCGGCGTCCCAGTGGTCCCGTCTCCGCCAGGCGGCCCGCAGGAACAGCACGCGGGCGACAAGGCGGAGGTCCATGGCGGGGAGCCTAGCGGGTCCCGGCCGGGGCAAGCGGCCGGGAAGCGCGCGCCGTGGTGGCCTCTGGCGTTTCCGGACGCGGCAGCCGGAGCCTCTTGAGCAGGAGGGCGTTGACGGCGACCAGGAAGCTGGAACCGGACATCGACAGCGCCGCGATCTCCGGGCTGAGGACGATCCCGGCGAAGGCGAAGACTCCGGCAGCGATGGGGAGCGCAATCGCGTTGTACCCGACGGCCCAGCCCAGGTTCTGGCGCATCTTCCGCAGGGTGCCTTTGCCGATCCGCAGGGCTATTGGCACATCCAGCGGGTCCGACCGCATCAGGACGACGTCGGCCGTTTCAATGGCCACATCGGTGCCCGCGCCGATCGCGATGCCAAGGTCGGCCTGGGCCAGGGCCGGTGCGTCGTTGACGCCGTCGCCGACCATGGCCACCTTTCCGCGCTGTTGCAGCTCGGCGATCTTCGCTGATTTATCGCCGGGCAGCACTTCGGCGATCACGGTATCGATGCCCAGCTGGCCGGCGATCCGTTGGGCGGTTGCTTCGTTGTCCCCGGTGAGCATGACCACTTCGATCCCGGCCTCGTGCAGGGCAGCTATGGCGGCGGCGGCTGTTTCCCTTGCGGCGTCCGCCAAGGCGATCACGGCCGCAGCCCTTCCGTCCACGGCGACGAGCACGGCGGTCCGTCCGGTGGCGGCAAGCCTGTCGCGCACTGCGGCCAGCGGTCCAAGGTCGATTCCTTCGTCGGCCATGAGCTTGCGGTTACCCACCAGCACCCGGTGTCCATCCACGGTGGCGCCGGCACCGTGGCCCGGAACATTGAGGAAATCCGAGGCAGCCACGGCCGGTGCGCCGTGCTCCCGCGCATACCGGACGACGGCCGCAGCGAGCGGGTGTTCGGATTCCTGCTCCACCGCGGCGACCAGCGCCAGAAGTTCGCCTTCGCCTATTCCCTCAACGACGACGTCGGTCACTTCCGGTTCGCCCTTGGTCAGGGTGCCGGTCTTGTCCATCACGACGGTGTCGATCCGCGCGGATACCTCCAGGGCGGTGGCGTTCTTGAACAGGACGCCGCGTTTGGCACCGAGTCCGGTGCCCACCATGATGGCCGTCGGGGTGGCCAGGCCCAGCGCGTCAGGGCAGGTGATCACAACGACGGTGATGGCGAACAGCAGGGCGGTCTGGATGCCGGCGCCGAGGGCGAGCCAGGCGGCGAACGTCACCGTCCCGCCGATCAGGGCGACCAGGACCAGCCAGAACGCGGCCCTGTCAGCCAGCCGCTGGCCGGGTGCCTTGGAGTTCTGGGCCTCCTGGACGAGGGCCACGATCTGCGCCAGGGCGGTGTCGGCGCCGACCTTGGTGGCCCGGACCCGCATGGTGCCGATGGTGTTGATGGACGCACCGATTACCTCCGAGCCAATGGTTTTGGTCACCGGAAGACTCTCACCCGTGACCATGGACTCATCGACTTCCGACTGGCCGTCCTCGACTTCCCCGTCAACGGGGATTTTCGACCCCGGCCGGATCAGCAGCAGGTCCCCGGTCTGGACCTCCGAGGTGGGGATCTCGACAGTGTCCCCGTCGCGGATCACGACTGCGACCGGCGGGGCCAGCTCGAGCAGCGTGCGGATGGCCTCGTTCGCCCCGCCGCGTGCGCGCATCTCGAACCAGTGGCCCAGGAGCACGAACGCGGCAAGGACGGTGGCGGCTTCGTAGAACACTTCACCGCCGCCGGTGAAGGTGACCCAGACACTGTAAAGCCACCCGGTGCCCACGGCGATAGCGACCAGGACCATCATGTCCAGGGTGCGGGCCTTCAGCGCCCGGTAGGCGCCGTCGAAGAAAATCCAGGCAGAGTAGAAGATGACCGGCAGGGACAGGATCAGGGCCATCACGTCGTCACGGAGCCCGAACGGCGTCGGAGCGGTGAAACCGAACATGTCCCGGCCCATCGGGGACCATAGCGTCACGCCGACGGACAGGACCGCGGCGACCAGGAACCGGTTGCGCATGTCCTTGACCATGTCATCCATCGACATTCCGGCATGGTGCCCGCCGTGGCCCATCATGTCCTGCGGGGTCCGGGGCTTCTCAGCATGACCGGCGTGCATTGCCGGGTGCTCGTGTTCCGCCGGATGCATTGTTTGGTCCATCGGGTAGCAGACATGGTCGGGGACCGATTCCCCGCGGCAGTGGTACCCGCAGTCCCGGATCCAGCCCGAGATCTGCTCCACGGAGGTCACGGACGGGTCAAAGCTCACGGTGGCAGTCTGGGCGACCGGGTTTGCGTCGACGGCGGTGACTCCGGGCCGCTGCAGCAGCACGTGTTCCACCACCGCCTTGGAGGTTGCCCAGTGGAGGCCCCGCACTTCCACAACCGTGTTCCGCAGGGGCGTAGTCACTGCTCCGTCGGCGGGCTTCTGGCCGGCAGTCATGGTGCGTCCTTTCGCAAGGGTGTCCGAGGAGGGCAACGGGCGATTCACCCGCTGTCGGACCTTCACTGCGTAGCGGCTCTCGCCCGCGACGTCGTTTTCCGGTTATTCCGAACGTATACCCCCTGGGGGTATGCGTCAAGTATCGCCGCTTCCTTTTTGCGCACGGATGTACCAGCGCCTCTGCGTTCACTATCGTCCCGCGCGGTGCGCGGCGTCAGAGTCTTTGGTCCCCCGCTCTTCCCGGTCCGGGGACGGGGTCGGCGGAGCACAAGCCAGAGGGAGGCCAGGACCAGGCGGCAGACGGGAGTGCACGGCCACTGAGAACCAGGCAAGGAAAGCCCCTCTCCCGCAGGCGGTCCGTTCATCGCGCGTCCGGGATCAGGGACCGAGCTGGCGCAGGTGGCATTGCTGGATCAGTTCGACGGCTTCGTCGATGTCATCGGTGCAGCGCAGCAGCCGGATGTCGTCCGGGGCGATGAATCCCTGGTCCTGGAGCCGGTCGCGGATCCAGGCCATGAGCCCGGACCAGTGCCCGGTTCCGATCAGTACCACGGGGAATTCGTGGATTTTTCCGGTCTGGACGAGTGTCAGGGCTTCAAAGAGTTCATCCAGGGTGCCGAATCCGCCGGGAAGGACGACAAAGGCCGAGGCGTACCGGACGAACATCAGTTTCCGGGCGAAGAAGTAACGGAAGGTCATGGACACATCGACATAGGAGTTCAGTCTTTGCTGGTGACCCAGTTCGATGCCGAGGCCCACGGAGGTGCCGCCGGCTTCCGCGGCGCCGCGGTTGGCCGCTTCCATCAGGCCCGGGCCTCCTCCGGTGATGACCGCGAACCCCGCGGCTGCAAACCGTGACCCCAGCGACCGGGCTTCCGCATAACGGGGATCGTCCGGTCCGGGGCGTGCGGATCCGAAGACAGCGACTGCCTTGCCGACCCGGCCCGAGAGCAGCTGGAACCCGGCCTGGATTTCGGTGCTGATCCGTTCCATCCGGGCAGGGTCTTCGGCCGGGTCGGCCAGCACTTTGAGCAGTTCTTCATCAGTCATCTTCATGACGGACCAGCTTCGGGGTGCATGCGGCAGTAGCTGTTGTGTTCCCCGGGTTCTTCACCTGTGAGTCGTCCGTCCTCGATGGTGATGACCCGCTTGGCGGCGGTCCGCAGTCTTTGGTCATGGCTGACAATGATCACCGCCCGGTTTTCCCGGCAGGCCGTTTCACACAGGAGCAGGGTCACGTCCTGGCCGGTCGTCGCGTCCAGGTTGGCCGTGGGTTCGTCGGCAAGGATCAGCCGGGGGTCGTTGGCCAGGGACCGGGCGATTGCCACGCGTTGCTTCTCCCCGCCGGAGAGGTCCCGTGGCAGGTTCCGCAGCCGGTGCCCGAGCTGGAGCTGCTCCAACGCCATCCGGGCTTTGGCCCGGGCGTGCTTGCGGGGTACTCCGGCCGTGAGCAAGGGCATCATGACGTTTTCCTCCGCGGTCAGTGCCGAAAGAAGGTTGAAGGTCTGGAAGACGAAACCGAATTCCCGCAGCCGCAGCCGGGACAGCTGTGCCGGTCCAAGAGCCGCCGTGTCCTGCCCGGAGATGAGGATCCGGCCCGTCGTGGGGGACATCAGGGTGCCAATCATGGACAACAGGGTTGTTTTTCCGGACCCCGAGGGCCCCATCACCAGCACAATGTCTCCGGCATCAATGCTGAGGGATACGTGGTTCACGGCGGTCACCGCGGTGTGCCCGGCCCCGAAGGTCTTGGATACGTCTTCGACCGAGACGACCCTCATGCGCGGAACACCTCCGCCGGGTCGATGCGGGCAAGCCGGCGGACCGGCAGCAGCGAGGACACCACAGCCATGGCCACGGTGACGGCGAAAATCCAGGCGGCATCGAACCAGCGGATCTCCGTGATGAATTCCGGGACATAGTTTCCGGCGGCGGCGCTGACTGCCAGGGCCATGCCGGCCCCGACGACATACCCGAGCACGGCGGCGGTGATCGCCTGTTCCACCACGACGGTGTAGAGCTGGCGATTGCTCACCCCGATGGCCTTCAGGACCCCGTATTCACGCGCTTTTTCAATGGTTGAGGTGAAGATGGTCAGGCCGATGACGGTCATGCCCACGGCGATCCCGATGAACAGCAGGACCAGGATGATGGGCAGGAACGTGTCGCGGACGATGTTCGTGTTGTTCTCCACGAACCTGTCCTTGGTGATCGCATCCACGGCCGGGTCCGCTTCGATCCTGGACGCCACGTCCTTTCCGTCGCTGCCGTCTTTGAGAGTGACGAGGAAGAAGTTGGTGGCTCCCGGAAGCTGGAGGATGCTCTCGGCGTCTTCCTTGGTTGCGAACGCGAAGGAGAAGCTGAGGATGTACCCGCCCTCGGAATAGCCAGCGACCTTCAGTGTCCTGCCGGCGACAGGGATGGTGTCACCGATTCTGATGTTCTCGCTGCGTCCGACCACCCGGTCGATAATGATCTCGCCCTTGTCCGGGACCGCTTTCCCCTCAACCACCCGCGCGGGAGCCCCGACGCTGTTCTCTACGTCATCGGCGATGACGTAGAGGTTGACGTCCTTGCCATTGTGCGCGAAGGCGACACGGCGGCCGCTGAACGGTTTGGCGCTGGCGACCCCCGGAACGCTCTTGAGGACATCCCGGACCGTCAAGGGCAGTACGGAGGGGGTGTGGAACATGTCAGTCGCACCGGTCTGGGTGATCCAGTAGTCGGCCGGGACGGTGCGGATGTACTCGCCGATCTTGTTGCTCCAGCCCTGGTACAAACCCTGGATGCTCATGATCAGCAACACACTGAACGCGACCCCGCCGACGCTGATCAGCAGCCGGGTCTTTTCCTGGACCAGGTTCTTCACCGCCAGGAACAGCATGGTGCCATCTCCCCGGTCATCACGGACCCTCGTGCGGTCTTTGCGCGGTACCGGCAGGGCGGCGTCCGAACCGGGGGATGAATCCGGGGACCTGGCGCCGGTAGGCGGCATTTGTTTCGCCGAAATCGGCGTCCATGAGGCGCTCCTCCTTCCGGGCAAGGCGCAGGTAGACGAAGACCAGGACCGGGAACATCAGCAGGGTCAGCAGCGTGGGCCACTGCAGCAGGAACCCGGCCATGATGGTCAGGAAACCCACGTACTGCGGATGCCGCACCGTGCCGTAGGGACCCGTGCTCGCCAGGCGGTGGTCCCGCTGGGCCGCGAAGAGGACCTGCCAGGACCGATAGAGCAGGATAAACCCTGCCGCGATCAGCACGTTGCTGACCAAGTGCAGCGGACTCAGGTGCGGATCCCCCTGCCAGCCTGTCAGGTCCTGCCACAAATGCCCTGAGTTGTGGCTCAGGAGATCCAGGCCCGGTATCCGGTTCCCCAGCCACCCCGAAAGCAGGTAGATCGTCAGCGGGAAGCCATACATCTCGGTAAACAGAGCCACGATGAAAGCGGAAAACCCGCCCAGCGCCCGCCAGTCCAGTTTCGTCCTGGGCCTGACGAAACTGAAGGCGAAGATGATGAACACGGCAGAATTGATGACCACCAGCCACCACAGGTTGTACCCGTAATCAGTGGACACGCCCGGCCCCTTGTCCGCCACCGGGGAGCCCACCGGCGCCCCCATGCCCCTCGTGCCCCCGGTGAACGCCATGCATGAACAGGTGCATGCCCATCATGAGCACCACCCCCAGGTACGGCAAGGCATCGAGGATGTGCAGCCAATGGTTCGAGATCAAGTACACGGAAGCTGCGGCAATGAAGACGGTGAGCAAGGCCTGCGTCCAGGACCGGGACGGCCGCCGGGGCGGGAACTGCTGCGGGCCGGACAGGCTGCTCATACCCTGAGTTTCCGCCCCGCGTCACCGGAGAGGTAGAGCCATACGGCCCGCACTGCTAAACCCTGCGGACTCTTGCCAACGATACCCCCTGGGGGTATCCTTGGAGTGTTGCCAGTGACGTGGTTTGTCCAGGCCCGGGCCGTTACAGCCGTTCAACCGCAACAGCTCTTTCTTATCCCTCGCTTCAAAGGAAAACTGACATGTGCGGAACACCCGAAACACGAACCCAGCTCCCCCTGGCCTCCACGGCCCAGCAGGGCTGCAGCTGCTGCTCGCCCGCCGACACGCAGAACGCGGTTCCCGCCGCAGTAAAGCCGGCAGTTCAGGCTTCCGGCGCGCAGTATGCCCTGGAGGGGCTGACCTGCGGACACTGTGTCCGGACCGTTGAAAAGGCCGTGTCCGGCGTGTCCGGGGTTAAGTCAGCAACGGTGGACCTGGTCCCGGGCGGAACCTCGCGGCTGAGCATCACCGGCGCCGCGGACCGGGCGGCGCTGGCTGAGGCCGTGCGCTCCTCCGGCTATGTCCTGGCCGGCGCGAAGTAGCCTACCCCTGCACAGCCGCTGGCCCCGGCGAAGGGCTCCGGCCTCCCGGACCGCGCCGGTGGTCAGTGACCACCCGGCTGGTCAGTGGCCTCCGGTGTGACTGCCGGTATGGTCCACGGTGGGTTCCGGACCAGGGGTCACATCCCCTCCAGTACCGCTGATCGCCGGACCGATGACAAACGCGGACAGGGAGAACATGGCGGCGAAGACCAGCAGCCCCAACGCCGGTGCGATCCAGCTGCCAAACCGCCGATACAGGCGGACGAGCATGGGAATGGACGCCAGGAGCCCCAGCACCCCGAACAGCGCAGTCCCGCCGGATCCCGCCGCCAGCGCGGTTCCGGCGAGCAGCCCGATGTGATGCAGGACGTGCGGCAGGAGCCCCATGACCAGCCCCACCGCGCCGACCACCGTGTGCCACAGCGCGTGGAGCCTGCCTCGAAAGGTCCGCCCCGGAACCGTCTTCCCCTGGGAGCCGGCCGGCGGATGCGCATGGGAGTGGTCACTGGTCACGGTCGCTGCTTTCGCCGTGGAGTCGGCCACGGCGGGGCGACGGCCTCCTCATTCGTCGCCGGTCCGGGACCGGGTCCGGACAACCAGCACGGGACACGGAGAGTGGTGAATGACCTGCGTGGACACGGAGCCGAGCAGCAACCCGGTGAATCCGCCGAGACCGCGGGAACCCAGAACCAGCAGGTCCGCATTCTCGGCAGCGCGCAGGAGCATGGCAGCCGCGTTGCCCTGGACAACCTCACCGGTCACCGTCAGGCCCTCGCTGTCCACACGCTTCAGGGCCTCGTTCTGGAGGCGGCGGGCCGTCTGTGGGAAGACGTCCGGGTCCCGGACCAGACCTTCGGTCCCGACGGTGACTGGCGGAAACTCCCACGCTGTCACCACCCGGACCTGGCCGTGGCGCAACCGCGCCTCCGTGACTGCCCACTCCAGGGCGAGACGCGACGGAGCCGAACCGTCCACCCCGGCCAGGACCCTGAATCCTCCGTCGCCGCCCATCGCTGCCGCCCTTCGTCAGGTTCTTCACCAGTGTTGCTCTCAGTGTGTTCCCCGCATGATTTTTGCCGCAAGGGTCGAAGATCCCGGGCCCGTCACTTGCGCCAGACGGGGCCGGACCAGGATCCGATGCAGGATAGTGGTAGCAAGACCGGCCAGCCACGCTGAACCAAGGAGGCACCGATGCCGGAAACCAGCCCGCGAAGTTCATCCTTCGGTCCATACTTCGCCCGCGTCGGCCCGCGCATGGACGCACGCGGGGCGGCCGACCACCGCCGGCGCCTCGTCGGGGCCGCTCATGGTGCCGTCGTCGAAATCGGGGCGGGCTACGGGGCCACCTTTCCCTACTACCCCGCCACCGTCACCAGCGTGCTGGCGCTCGAACCGGACCCGACGCTCCGGGCGCTGGCGCTTGCCGAGGCCGGCAAGGCACGGGTCCCCATCACAGTTCACGACGGCGTGGCGGAGTCACTGCCGGCGGCAGACGAATCGGTGGACGTGGTGGTCTCCAGCCTGGTCCTGTGCAGCGTGGCGGACCAGTCAGCCGTCCTGGCAGAGACCATACGGGTCCTGCGGCCCGGCGGTTTGCTGCTGTTTTATGAACATGTCCGATCCGAGCACTTCATGCTCGCCGTCCTGGAGGACCTGCTCACTCCCCTGTGGAGCCGGCTGGCCGGCGGATGCCACCCGAACCGCGATACCGCCGCCGGGATCGCGTCAGCGGGCCTCACCCTGCAGACCGTGGAGCGCTTCGGATTCTCGGCCCTCCCCGGCAATCCGCGGGTAGCCCACATCCTTGGCTCGGCCGCAAAGCCCCCTGAATAGCTCTCACAAAAAGGGACGCCTGCCGCGATGGCAGGCGTCCCTTTCGTCAATTAATCGAGCCCGTTGTGGACCCAGGCATCAGGCCTTTTTGGGCGGCAGTGCCAGCTTGAAGACCTTGGCCCAGGTGGAGCCGACCTGCTTCCACATCGGACCGGTGGTGTACGGCAGGCCGTACCGCTTGCAGATCTCCTGCACCTTCGGCGCCACCTCGGCGTAGCGGTTGGACGGGATGTCCGGGAAGAGGTGGTGCTCGATCTGGTGCGACAGGTTGCCCGTCATGAGGTGCATGAACTTGGAACCGGAGATGTTGGCCGAACCGATCATCTGCCGCACGTACCAGTCACCGCGGGTCTCGCCTTCCACCATTTCCTCGGTGAAGGTGTCCGTCCCCTCGGGGAAGTGACCACAGAAGATCACCGCGTGGGCCCAGACATTGCGGATCGCATTCGCGGTCAGGGTGCCGTAGAGCGCCTGCTTGCCGGAGCCGGTCAGCATTGCGACGGCCGGGGTTGCGGCGTAATCCTTGGTGAACTGCTTGAGGGCTTTCACACCGAGGGCCTTGAGGTCCTTGGTGAGGGCCTCCTTGGACTTGTTGCCCTCCTTGAAGTCCTGCAGCTCGAGATCGTAGATTGCGATGCCCCACTCGAAGATCGGGGCCAGCAGGGCGTTGTAAAGCGGGTTGCCCAGGTTGAACGGCTTCCACTCCTGCTGGGGGTCCATGCGCAGGAGGTTGTATCCGACGTCGTTGTCCTTGCCCACCACGTTGGTCCAGCGGTGGTGCAGGTCGTTGTGCGTGTGCTGCCAGGCGCGGGCCGGAGTAACGAAGTCCCACTCCCAGGTGGTGGAGTGGATGTCCGGGTCCCGCATCCAGTCCCACTGGCCGTGCAGCACGTTGTGCCCGATCTCCATGTTTTCCAGGATCTTGGCCAGGCTCAGCAGCGTGGTGCCGGCAACCCAGGCGCCCTTGTTCCGGCTCACCAGGAGCGTCGCACGGCCGGAGATCTCCAGGCCGCGCTGGATCTTGATCATGCGGCGGATGTAGGCGGCGTCGGAGGCTCCGCGCTTGGCCAGGATGTCGTCCTTGATGGCATCAAGTTCGCGGCCCAGCTCAGCCACCTGCTCGTCGGAGAGGTGCGCCGCGGCCGGCGGACGGACCAGGGGGCTGCCGGAGGTGGCCAGCGCCCCGCGCCGCGCCTTCGCAGCGGGCACAACGGCGTCTTCCGTGGTCTCGGCTTCGTGGTTGGTAACTATTGCCATGCGGTGGTGCTCCTCAAATGTCGAGGTTAACGGGTCCGGCTGCTGCCGATACACACGTCTGGATTAGTTGGCCCGGCTCGCCATGGACTTCGCCGGTGCGGAGGTCGCGGACATGCCCGGCCCGCAGGGGGGTGAGGCAGCTGTGGCAGATGCCCATCCGGCAGCCGCTGGGCATCAGCACGCCGGCGTCTTCGCCGACGTCCAGGAGGGGGGTGCTGCCGTCCGCCTCCACCTCGCGGTCGGAGGCCTCAAAGGTGACCAGTCCGCCGTCGTGCCCGGCCCCGGCGGCCAGGCTGGTGGTGAACCGTTCGATGATGAGGTTGATCGGGTCGGCAGCAAACGGCCCCTCCGGCTGATGGGATTCTCCGCCGGCGGCGGAACCGTCAGTGGCGGACCCTTCAGCCGCCGCAGCGGCGGCTTCCGCGGACCACAGCGCTTCGGCGTCGTCCAGGAAGCCCTCCGGCCCGCAGGCATAGGCAGCGCGGTGGCGCCAGTCCGGGCAGAGCTCGTCCAGCACGGCGGCGGAGGAAAAGTCCACCCGGCCGCGTTCGCCGGTGAACCAGTGCGTGACCTTGAAGTTGGGGAACTGATCGGCAAGCTCCGACAGCTCTTCCCGGAAGATGCTGTCCGCCGGGGTCCGGGCTGAATGGATCAGCACGACGTCCGCGTCCGGACGGTGCGGCACCAGCGTGCGCACCATGGACATGACGGGGGTGATGCCGCTGCCAGCAGTGAGCATCAGCAGCGGCCTCGGGTGCTCGGGGAGGACGAAATCGCCCTGCGGCGGGGCCAGGAACAGCACATCACCGGGCCGCGTGTCGCGGACCAGGACACCGGAAACGGCGCCGACGTCGGTCACCGTGATGGCGGGATCCTGGCCGGCGGGTGCGCTCAGTGAATAGGAACGCCAGTGCCGCACGCCGTCGAGTTCGACGCCGATGCGGGCCCACTGGCCAGCCTGGTGCGCCTTCCAGCCACGGCCTGGGCGGAAGAAAATGGTGGCGGAATCGGCCGTCTCGGCGACCACCCTGGTGACCACGCCGCGCAACTGGCGGGCGGAGAACACAGGATTGAACAGCGACAGAATGTCTTCTGGAGCTAGCGGGGTGGTCAGTACAGATGCGGCGCGCGCCAGCTTACGGAGCCGGATCATGTTATTAACCTTATGTTGGATCGAGGCATATTTCTTCTCCCAAGGCATACGATCGAACGTTCCAAACTGTTCCCCCGAAACAACTTATGGAAGTCTCTCATGAACCCTCCCGCCTCGAAGAGTCCCGCAACCCCCGCGTATGATCCGCCGTGGCTCGCCTTGCCCCGGGAAGTCAGCGACCTGCTGCGCCCCAGGATGCCCGGCATTGTGGAGGCCATCATCGATGCAGTCCCGCAGCTGGTTCCGGCCTATGCCAGGCCCATCGAAGGCCGCTTCGGGCGCGGCCTGAGGCGCGGGGTGGCTGCGGCACTGGAGCGGTTCCTCCAGCTGCCCGGCACCAGGCTGCCCGCACTTTCCGAGGAAAGCCGGGAGCTTGTGGCGGGCCTCGGCAGCGGCGAATTCCGCCAGGGCCGGAGCATGGACGCGCTGCTGAGCGCCTACCGCATGGGCGCCCGCGTGACCTTCCGGGAGATGTCCAGGATCTCGATGGAGAAGGACCTGGGCCAGAGCGTTGTGGTGGACCTGGGCGAATCGATCCTGGCCTACATCGACGAGCTGTCCGCCGTCAGCGCCGAGGCCTACGCCTTTGAACAGTCCGAACGCGCGGGGGCGGTGGACCGGCGCCGGACCGAGCTGCTGGAACTGCTGCTGATGGGCCAGGCGGACGAGGCGGCCCTGCGGCAGGCCGCGTCCATGGCCGACTGGTCGCTGCCGGCGAGGCTCGTGGTGGTGACGCTTCCGCTGGACCGGTCCGCCGGGCTCCGGCTGCAGCTGGGTCCGGGGACGCTGGTGGTGGAACGCGAAACAGACGCCGTGGCCCTTGTTCCCGCGCGGAAATCCGACTCTGCCCGGGCCGCGTTGGAGAAGGTGTTGAAGGGCCGGTCCGCTGCCGTGGGGCCCGCGGGCAGCTGGGAAAAAGTGCCCGACTCGCTGCGGCTGGCCGTGCTGGCCGCCTCGGTGCTGCCGCCTAGGGAAGACCCCGAGGACCCGCCCATCTGGGCCGACGACCACCTGGCGCAGATCATCCTGGGCTCCGAGCCCTCGGCCATCGCGGAACTGGCGGAGCGCAGGCTTGAACCCCTGGAAGGGCTTCGGCCGGCCCAGCGGGAAAGGCTGGCGGAAACCCTCCTCTCCTGGCTGCGGCATTGGGGCCAGCGGGCTCCGGTGGCCGCCGAGCTCGGCATCCATCCGCAGACCGTGGGTTACCGGGCGGCGCAGCTGCGTGAACTCTTCGGTGACGCGCTGGAAGACCCCCGGGCCCGGTTCGAGCTGGAGCTGGCCTTGCATGCGGGGCGGCGCTAGCTACTTCGCAGGGTTGTGGGTTCCGATCGGCACCAGGGTGAGGTCCGGGTGGTTCTTCTCGATCCGTCGCAGCGCCCAGACATCGTTGAACAGGGCAAGGTATTCGCCATCGGAGCGCAGCAGCACCTCGGCGCCCGGCACGTTGGCCAGCGCGGGCATGGCGTCCGCCGTCGAAATCCTTGCCATCGAGTACGGGAGGCGCTCCAGGCGCATGGGTGCGCTGAAGTCGTGCGCCATGCGGTCCTCCACCACTTCGAACTGCATGGGACCGACGGCGGCGAGCACCGGCGCCTGGTCACCGCGGATGTCGGAGCGGAGCACCTGGATGACGCCCTCGTGTTCAAGCTGCTCGATGCCGCGGCGGAACTGCTTGAAGCGGCTGGGGTCCTTGGAACGTGCCACCTGGAAGTGTTCCGGCGCGAACAGCGGGATCGCGGGGAACTCCACGGGTTCGTCCAGGAACAGGCTGTCGCCCACTCGGAGGGACGAGGCGTTCACCAGTCCGACGACGTCGCCGGGGAACGCTTCGTCAATGACCTCGCGCTCACGGCCGAACACCTGCTGCGCGTACTTGGTGGCGAACGACTTCCCGGTGCGCGTCTGCGTGACCACCATGCCGCGCTCGAAGACGCCGGAGCACACGCGGATGAACGCAACGTGGTCGCGGTGGGCCTTGTTCATGCCGGCCTGGACCTTGAAGACGAAGCCCGCGAACGGGGCGTCCACCGGGCGGGGGTCGCCGTCAACGTCGGGACGCGGCGCCGCCGGCGGGGCGAAGTCCACGAGGGCGTCCAGGATTTCCTTGACGCCGAAGTTGAGGGCGGCCGAACTGAAAAGGATGGGGGTTGCTTTGCCGGCGTGGAAGGCGTCGACGTCGAACTCGAGGTTGGATTCGATGACCAGCCCGGCTTCGTCCACGGCGTTGGACCAGTCGTCACCTTGGTTGGCTGCGGCCTCTTCCGGGGTGAAGTACTCGGTGAGCGCGATGTTGGCACCGGCGTTGTTGCGCTGGAACCGGGCGAAGCGGTCGTTACGGAGGTCCCACACGCCGCGGAAGTCGCCGGAGATGCCCACGGCCCAGGTCAGCGGCATGGGCTGGAGTCCCGTCCGCTCGGTGATTTCGTCCATGAGTGCCAGGGCATCCAGGCCCGGACGGTCCCACTTGTTGATCACGGTGATGATGGGCAGGTTGCGCTGCTTGCAGACCTCGAACAGCTTCATGGTCTGCGTCTCGAGGCCCTTGGCGGCATCAACAAGCATCACGGCGCAGTCCACGGCGGCCAGGACGCGGTAGGTGTCCTCGGAGAAGTCCGCGTGGCCGGGGGTGTCCAGGAGGTTGATCACGGTGTCCCGGTAGGCGAACTGCAGGGCAGCGGAGCTGATGGAGATGCCGCGGTCCTTCTCCATCTGCATCCAGTCCGAGACCGTTTCCTTACGGTTGGCCTTGCCGCTGGAGGCGCCGGCAGTGCCGATCACCTTGGCGTGCAGGGCCAGGGCTTCGGTAAGCGTCGATTTGCCGGCGTCAGGGTGGGAAATGACCGCGAAGGTCCGACGCCGGGCCGCCTGCTTGTGAATCTCGTGGACTCGGGCGGGGCTGAGGACTTCTTGGGACACGGTGCTACTTTCGCTGCGACTTAGGGTCTGGTGGGGATTTGAACGTGGGGGCCGTCACACGTGAACTGTGCAGCCAAGGTTTCCAGTTTATCGCAGGGCGGCAGGGGCAGCCGGTGGGAAGCCCAAGTGCCGTTTCCCGCCGTCGTCGTCCACCGCCTTTCCGGACCACCGTTCGTGAGCGCCAGACGGGCCACTTTGAGGCTTGTCCGTGCGGTTAATGCGGTTCTTTGCCCCTAGTATGGAGCCAGTGGGAAAATGAGTACTTTTGATCCTGCCGGCGGCATCGTAAAACCGGCATACCCGCAGGCACCGGCTTGCACCTTTGAAGGGACAACCTATGGCTCGGAGCCCTGAAGATTCGCTTAAGGCGACTCTGGGCAGAGTGGCTCCAGGCACCGCTCTGCGCGACGGCCTGGAACGCATCCTCCGCGGACGCACCGGCGCGCTGATCGTCCTCGGCTCGGACCGCACCATCGAGTCCATCTGCTCCGGCGGGTTCGATATCGGGATCGACTTCTCCCCCACCCGCCTTCGCGAGCTGGCCAAAATGGACGGTGCCATCATCTGCGACAAGGACGCCGGCAACATCCTCCGGGCCGCCGTGCAGCTGGTTCCGGACTCGAGCATCGAAACGCAGGAATCCGGTACCAGGCACCGCACGGCGGAACGCGTCGCCATCCAGACCGGTGTTCCCGTGATTTCGGTCAGCCAGTCCATGCAGATCATCGCGCTGTACGTGAACGGGCTGCGGCACGTCCTGGAAGGCTCGGAAAAGGTCCTTGCCCGCGCCAACCAGGCGCTTGCCACCCTGGAACGGTACAGGTCCCGCCTGGACCAGGTCACCAGTTCCCTCTCCGCCCTGGAAATCGAAGCCATGGTGACCGTCCGCGACGTCGCCGTGACCCTTCAACGCCAGGAGATGGTGCGCCGGATCTCCGAGGAGATCTCCCAGTACGTACTCGAACTGGGAGAGGACGGACGCCTGCTCTCCCTGCAACTGGACGAGCTCACGGTGGGCCGCGGACCCGGCAGCGACGTGATCATCCGCGATTACGCCGGTCCGAACGCGTCCCCGGAGGACATCGACGGCGCCGTCAACGCCCTGCTCAATCTGGGCCCCACCGAGCTGATCGACCTCAGCAGGATCGCCGGAATCATCGGCTTCGCGGGCGGCGTGGACACGCTCGACGCCGTGGTGCAGCCACGCGGGTACCGTCTCCTGTCCGGCCTGAAGGCCGTGCCCAAGGCCGTTGCGGACAGGCTCGTTGACCACTTCGGCGGCCTCCAGTACCTGATGGCGGCCACCATCGACGACCTCATGACCGTGGATGGCATCGGCGACCAGCGGGCCCGCACGGTCCGCGAGGGACTGAGCCGCATGGCCGAGGCAAGCCTGCTGGACCGGTTCCTCTAAACGCCTTCTCAGAGAAGCTGGAAAACGGCCTTGGTGCTGGACTTCGTTCCGAGCCTCGCCACGAACATGTAATACGCTCCGCCTGCGCCGGGCTTCGCGGACACCGCGCCGCAGCCGGGCACGCTGCGGTTGCGCTGCCACGGGAAGTTGGCAGTCTCGCTCTGGCCCGGAGCAATGGTCTTCACCAGGTCACTGCTCTCCGCCTGGCAGTCAACCGAGGAGAAGATCCGGTCGGAGCCGCTGGTCACCGTGTACTCCATCTGCGACGTGCCCAGGTTCACCTCGCACGCCACTTTTCCGCCGTTCGTGACCTTCAGGCTGAGCAGCGGGGTCTCGCCCGCCGCGTAGGCAGCCTTGTCCGTGGACGCGGAGACAGTGACCAGGCCCTGGTCGCACGTTGGCGTCGCCGGGGTGCTGGGCGTGGCAGACGCGGACGGCTCGGCGTCGGGCTTGGCGGACTGCGCTTCCGAACCGTTCCGCTCCGTGGAGGAGGCCTGCTCGGAGGAACGCATGGCGCCGGACACGGCAGCAAAACCTCCCAGCGCCACCGAGGCAACCAGGAGCAGAACCAGGCCAACGAACAGCCTGCGACGGCGGTAGACAGCCTTCAGCGGAGGCCGCCCCGCCTTCCGGCCGGGGGTGCCCTTCGGTTTCGAACCGTTCTTTCCTGAAGTGCCTTGCCTGACCATCCTTCTAGGCTAGAGAACGCCGGGCACATTGGCGCACCACCACGCCGGGAAGGCGGACCCCTGGCCAGTATCCACTACAGTATTTGCATCGACGCCTTAGCCGCACCCACTGCCACGCCCCCGGCGAGTCGCCCCGTGCTGCCGCCGCTCGCACCGCTCCACGAAGCCCTTGACCGCTGGTTCGCTGACACCGCAAGGGAGCTGCCCTGGCGCGACCCTGACTGCACGCCTTGGGGTGTCCTGGTCAGCGAAATCATGCTGCAACAGACACCCGTGGTCCGTGTCCTGCCCGTGTGGGAGGACTGGCTCCGCCGCTGGCCCACGCCCGCGCACCTCGCCGCCGAAGCGTCCGGCGAGGCAGTCCGGCACTGGGGCAGGCTCGGCTATCCGCGGCGGGCACTGCGCCTGCACGCGGCAGCCGCCGCCGTCGTCGAGAAGCACGACGGCGAGGTGCCGGGAACGTACGACGCCCTGCTGGAGCTTCCCGGAGTGGGCAGCTACACGGCCGCAGCGGTAGCGGCGTTCGCCTTCGGCCGCCGAGAGACCGTTGTGGACACCAACATCCGCCGCGTCCACGCGCGGCTCTTTTCGGGTGCGGCCCTGCCGGCGCAATCGCTCACGGCGGCGGAAATGCGGCTGGCCGCCGAACTTCTGCCGGCCGACGTCGGGCTTTCGGTCCGCTGGAACGCGGCGGTGATGGAGCTGGGAGCCCTGGTCTGCACGGCAAGGGCACCGAAGTGCGGTGACTGCCCGGTGCGCGGCGCCTGTGCGTGGCTGGCGGCTGGCGAGCCGCCGCCGTCGTACACCCCGAAAGGGCAGTCCTGGCACGGCACCGACCGGCAGGTCCGCGGCGCCGTGATGGCCGTCCTCCGCCTGGCGGACGCGCCGGTGGCGCCGGAGATGTTCCACCAGCCCGCTGCGGACCTGGGCTTCGAAGCCAGCGGCATCGGCGTCCCGCTTGCCGCGCTGCACCGGCTGAATTCCGCCCCGGAACAGCTGGAACGGGCCTTGGCGGGGCTGGTCAGCGACGGCCTCGCCGAGCTGCACCCTGCCGGCCTGCGGCTCCCCGCCTGAGGTTCGTTACGCATTCGTTCCGGAACTGGAATCACCCTGTGCTGGTGTGGCCGGCACCGGCGGATCTACGCTGAAGCATGCGCAGCTTGGGAGTGCTTCTGGCAGCGGTCACGACGTCGATCCTCCCCTCCGCGTGCCTGCCCGAGGCAGTGCCTTGCCCGGCCATCGCGCAGGCACCCGTGGTGGCCCTGACCGTGGCGGCCAGCTACGCGCCACACGTCAAGGCCATCCACCTGAAGGCCTGCCAGGACGGCACGTGCCGGGAAGCCGACCTCGACCTGATGCCCGGCAGCACCGCAGTGGACCTGGGTTGCGAACCCTCCGCTGGCCCCGACGGCGTATGTTCCGCAACGTCCTCGCCTGACGGCACCCTCACGGGTATGCTGATGATGGATGTCCTGACCGAATCCCGCATTGATGCCACGGCCACGGGCACCTCCACGGCGGGGACTCCGCTGCCGGAGCGCACGCTGACTTTCCTGCCACGGGCGGAGTACCCCTATGGCGAGCAGTGCGGACAGTTCATCACAGCCGGCGTCCTGCTGGATGAAGACGGGCTCAGGCCGGCCAGCTAGGGCTCGCCGAACCCAGCTTCCACCAGGCCGCCGACGTACTTCACAGCCTTGCTGGCGTCCGGCCCCCAGGCCTCCACATGGAGGACTGACCCCTTGCCCGCACCCAAGGTCATCAGGCCCGTCATGGACGCCCCGTCCACCCCGTTGACTGTCACGTCCGCGTCCATGCCCGCCAGTCCCCCGGCAATCTTCGCGGCGGGACGGGCGTGCATGCCCGCTTGGTTGACCAGCGCAAAATCACCCGCGGCCTGGGGCGGCCCGGACATCTCCGCTTCCGCCGGCACCTCCGGCGCCGGAGCACGGCGGACCGCTTCGGCCGCCTGCTTCACCCTCGTTGCGTCCGCCCCCGACTGCGCCGCAACAGCTGCCGCCACCAGACCCTCGACCAGGGGCGCATCGGCCAAGAGGACCGTGTCCGGATCCGGCAGGAATTCAACAGCCGATTCGGCCGTCATCACGGCGGAGCCGAGGTCCGTCAGCACCACCACGCCGTCGCCGCCGGCCGCCTGTTCCAGGGCCGCCATGACCTTTTCGAGGCTGGTCCCGATCCGGCCGTCATCGGTACCGCCCGCCGGGAGGATCACGACGTCGGGTGCCATTTGGGCGGCCAGCTCCACGGCGCCGTCGGCGATTTTTTCGCTATGGGACACCACGACGAGGCGGACCGTCATTCAGCTGCCCCGGCCGCGGCCCGCAGGATGAGGGCGGTGGAGACGGCACCGGGGTCGCGGTGGCCGGCGCTGCGCTCCCCCAGGTAGCTGGCGCGCCCCTTGCGGGCGATCAGCGGATCAGTGGCGACGGCACCGGCCTCGGCGGCCTCCGCTGCCGCGAGGAGGACTTTGACGACGTTCCCGTCGCCTTCGGCGGCCTGCGCCGCGGCGGCATCGACGGCGGGCGTCCAGGCGTCCACCATGGTTTTATCGCCGGATTCGGCCTTGCCCCGGGCCACCACGCCGTCGCGGGCGGCCTGGATGGCAGCGGCCAGCGCGGCAGGATCGATGTCCGTTGTATCGCCCAGTGAGGTGGAAGCACGCAGGAACGCCGTGCCGTAGAGGGGGCCGGCGGCACCTCCCACCTTGGACATCAACGCCATGGCGGTGAGCTTCAGGGCCGCTCCCGGCGTGGCAGGGGGAGCCTCGGCGAGCTTTTCCATCACGGCCTTGAAGCCGCGGTCCATGTTTTCTCCGTGGTCCGAATCCCCGATGGCACGGTCCAGTTCAATCAGTTCCACCCGGTGGTCCGCCATGGCCTGCGCGGAAAGGGTCAGCCAGCGAACGGCCCAGTCAACGTCCAGCCCCATGGTCAGATGCCCCATCGCAGCGCGGCAGTGTGGACCGGGGCATCCCAAAGGCCGGTGAGTTCGTCGTCGAGCCGCAGCACCGTGATGGAGCAGCCTTGCATCTCCAGGGACGTGATGTAGTTGCCCACCAGGGAGCGCTCCACCGTGACACCCTTCTCCGCGAGCACCTGGGCGGCGCGGCGGTACACGATGTAGAGCTCGCTTTGGGGCGTCCCGCCCATGCCGTTCACGAACAGGAGCACCTTGTCGCCGGAGGCAATGCCGAGGTCGGACAGGATGGGCTCCAGAAGGCGGTCGGTGATGCCGTCGGCGTTTTCCATGGGGATCCGGTGCCGCCCGGGCTCACCGTGGATGCCGATGCCGATTTCGATTTCGTTCTCCTCCAGGTCAAAACTGGGCGTCCCGGCGTGCGGGACGGTGCAGGCAGTCAAGGCGACGCCCATGCTGCGGACGTTCTGGTTCACCCGGTCTCCGATGGCGGCGACCGCGTCCAGGCCGTCCCCGCGTTCCGCGGCCGCGCCGGCGATCTTCTCCACCAGGACCGTGCCGCCCACGCCGCGCCGGCCGGCAGTGTAGAGCGAGTCCTCCACAGCGACGTCGTCGTTGACCAGGACGGTGCGGACCTGGACGCCTTCGGCTTCCGCCATTTCGGCGGCCGTTTCGAAATTCAGGACGTCGCCGGTGTAGTTCTTGACGATATGCACGACTCCGGCGCCGGAGTTCACCGCGAGGGTCGCCGGAATGATCTGGTCGGGCGTGGGTGAGGTGAAGACGGCCCCGGGTACGGCGGCGTCGAGCATGCCCAGTCCGACGAATCCTCCGTGGAGCGGTTCGTGGCCGCTCCCGCCGCCGCTGACAAGGCCCACCTTCCCCGCCACCGGGGCATCTTTGCGGGTAATGAATTTGGGCTCGGCACTGATGTTCACGAGGTCCGCATGGGCCAGGCCGAAGCCTTCCACGGACTCGTCCACTACAGCGCGGGGATCATTGATCAGCTTCTTCATTGGAGGGCTCCCTGGAGTGTCCTGGCGGCTTTGTCTTGACCCTACTACCGCGGCCCGGGCAACGGTAGCGCCGTATCAAGTCGAGGGGCTAGTGCCCCCGGCAACGCCGGGCAAAAAAGGGCAAACGAAAAGGGACAGCCCCCAATTGACTGTCCCTTTCGCTCTCCAAGCTTGTGTCCCCGGGTCGGGCTCAGCGTTTCCCCCAGGAGGCCGGGACCAAGTCCGGCCACGCGGCGGCCCCTATGTGGAATGCCGACGCCTCGGAGGGCCGGCTGAGCGGATCGCTGCGGGTAAGAACCGCAGGCATATCCATCTGAAACGCCGAAAAATCCGGAAAAATGGCGAGTTCGCGCATTTCTGTCCTTAGAGGTGGTTTCGGGATCCGTGTCTTAGCTGGCAAGCCCTTTAATTTTATACATCGATTCGATATAAGGGAAGCCTCAGAAAGTAGGACATAATCGGCGAGCGCGGAAGCGTGGCGAAAGCTGCCTAGAGGGCCTTGATCATGCGGGTGTTGCCCAAGGTGTTCGGCTTGACCCGTGCGAGGTCCAGGAATTCCGCCACACCTTCGTCATGCGAGCGCAGCAACTCGGAATAGACCACCGGGTCCACGGCTGTCTGGTCGGCCATGACGTCGAAGCCGTGCTTCTTGAAGAAATCCACTTCGAAGGTCAGGCAGAACACACGCGAGACACCCAGTGCCTTGGCCTCTTCAAGGAGGCTTTCCACCAGCACGTGGCCCACACCCTTACCACGCCACGCGTCGGAGGCCGCGAGGGTGCGTACTTCCGCCAGGTCCTCCCACATGACGTGCAGGGCGCCGCAGCCGATCACCTCGCCGTCGGCCGACTCCGCGATCCTGAACTCCTGCAGGCTTTCGTAGTACGCCACAGTTTCCTTGGCCATCAGGATCCTCTTGTCCGCGAGCGGCGCCACCAGGCGCTTGATGGCAGCTACGTCGCTGGTGCGGGCGGGGCGGATACGGAAGGTCTCAGTCACAGCCCCCATCTTACGACCGCCCCACCCCCGGCCTCACAAGCCCAGGTCGGCAGGCAAAGGCACGCCCTGGTCCAGCACATTCTTCGCGAGGAAGTGCTCGACGACGCTGTACCAGACCTTGGCATGCTGCGGCTGCAGGATCCAGTGGTTCTCGTCGGGGTAGTAGAGGAACCGGTGCGGCGTCCGGCCGGCGTCGTCGGCCGCCAGCTGCGATTTGGACAGCAGTTCGTACCAGAGCCGCAAGCCCTCGCCTATGGGCACGCGGTAGTCCTTGTCGCCGTGGATCACCAGCATGGGCGTGCTGATCTTCTCCACGTGCAGGTGCGGCGAGTTGTCCAGGGCCATCTCGGCCGTCATTTCCTTCAGCCAGTACTGTGACGCATCCGTAGTGGGGCCGAACTGGTCCAGGGCCCACAGGCTGGCGTGGGTGACGATTGCGTCGAAACGGTCGGTCTGGCCCGCCACCCAGTTGGCCATGTAACCGCCGAACGAGCCGCCCATGGCCGCTGTCCGCGAAGCATCGATGTCCGGGCGTTCCACCGCCACGTCCGTGATTGCCATAAGGTCCGCGTAGGGCGCCTTGCCCCACTCTCCCCAGCCCCGCTGGATGTGGGCCTGGCCGTAGCCGGTGGACAGGGCAGGATCGGGCAGGAGCACGGCGTACCCTTTGGCCGCCAGCAGCCAGGGGTTCCAGCGCCAGGTCCAGGCGTTCCACGAGCCCAGGGGGCCGCCGTGGATCCACAGGAGCAGCGGCGCCGGGTCCTGCGCGGAGGCGCCGTCCGGCAGGGCCAGATAGGCGGGAACCCGGGTGCCATCGGCGGCTGACGCGTGGATGCGCTCCAGGGAGCCCTGGATACGGGGGCGTTCAGCAGGTGCCGGCAGTCGGGTGACGTCACCGCTCGCCAGGTCGATCCGAACCGCCTCGGGCGGAAATTCGTAGGAGCTCCGGAGCGCGTACGCACTCAGCCCGTCAGGCGAAACCACGACGTCGGTGTAGGCCGCCGCGTCACGCGTCACCCGGGTGACAATCGCTTCGGCGGCAGGCTCCGGAACAGTGATCCGGAAAACCGGCGACGCGCCGTCGTCGTCGGCTGTCACCAGGAGGGCGGAGCCGTCCGGCAGCCATGCGGCCTTGCTGGCCCAGCGGTCCCAGTCGCGGGCCAGCGGCCGTAGGTTCGCTTCCGGCTCCCCCGGGGCACCGGCGTCCAGCGTCCCGACGTCCAGAAGGTGGAGCTTGACCTGCGGAGCCTGGTGCGGAGTGGTGTCCGATTCGCTCATCACCACGAGAGTGCGGCTGTCCGGGCTCACCGGCCCCGCGAAGTAGCTCATGCCTTCGCTGTCCAGCAGGATCCGGTGCGTGGCAGTGGCCACGTCAATGGCCACCAGGACCGACCGTGAATCGGCCTTGGCCAGCGGCTTGTCGAAGCTGGTGTAGATCGTCCTGCCGTCGGGACTGACCACCGAATCTGCGTTGCGCAGCATGCCTGCCACGCCCGGGGTCAGGTTCCGGAGCTTCAGCGGTGCGGCAGCATCCACCGTCGCCGGCTTGCCGGGTTCCTGGTCCTCCCCCGGCTCCACAGCAAAAATCCGTGGCTGGTCCGGGCCCAGGTCGGCGTCCCAGTAGCGCACCGGATAGCCGCTGTGGAGGATGGCGGACACCTTGTTGTCCTTGCGGCTCTTCCGCCGCGCCTCGTCCGCTTCCTCGTCCGGGGAGCCCGCCAGCACGGATGCGGTGACGAACGTGGCACCGGCGTCCATGGCTGCCATCACGTGGCTGACCCCGCCGGCGCGCGAGAGCACTACGCGCGCTTCGCCGCCGTCGGACGGCAGCTGCCAGAGGGCGCTGACGGGCTCGTCCTCCGGGCTCTCAGGATCGGGGCGTGCCGACGTGAAGTAGAGATCCCCCGTTGAGGAAAAGGCCGCTCCGGCCTCGCCCTTGGCGCTGCGGGTGATCCGGCGGGCATGCTTCTCCCCCGCCGGATCAAGTTCCCAGAGCGCCGTCACATACTCGGTGCCCTTGGCGTTCAGCGTGGCGACAGTGGTCACCAGCCGTTTTCCGTCCGGGCTCAAAGCCAGCCCACCCACCCGGGGGATGGCCAGGTAATGGTCAATCTCGTGGAAAGGGGTCGCGGGTTGTTCACTCAGGATCGCTGAGTCCTCAGAAGCCATGAACAGATTCAACACCGGCTGTGGTCCGGATCACAGCACGTTCACTACTAGTGGAACAGTACTTTCAGAATCCGCCCAACCTCCGGCGACGGGCGGGCGCACTTGGGGGGCTACGAGCGGGAACGCCAAGGCCCCGCCCGCTCTTTGCAGAGTGGGCGGGGCCTTGGCGGTAATGCTTAGACGCTCGGAGCGATTTCCGGGATGCGCGGCTTGGCGTTTCCTGCGAAGGTGAACTTGGCGTCGTCACCTTCGCCGTCCACATCCACCACCACGATGTCGCCCGCGTGGATCTCACCGAAGAGGATCTTTTCGGACAACTGGTCCTCGATCTCGCGCTGGATGGTGCGGCGCAGCGGCCGCGCACCCATGGCGGGATCGTAGCCGCGGGTGGCCAGGAGCACCTTGGCGGCCTTGGTGAGCTCGATGCCCATGTCCTTGTCCTTGAGGCGCTTCTCCAGGCGGCTCACGAACAGGTCCACGATCTCGATGATCTCGTCCTGGGTCAGCTGCGGGAACACCACAACGTCGTCAACACGGTTCAGGAACTCGGGGCGGAAGTGCTGCTTGAGCTCTTCAGTGACCCGGGCGCGCATCCGGTTGTACCCGGTCTGCGTGTCCGTGCCGGACTGGAAGCCCGTGGCAACGCTCTTGGAAATGTCCCGCGTACCAAGGTTGGTGGTCATGATGATCACGGTGTTCTTGAAGTCCACCACGCGGCCCTGGGAGTCGGTCAGGCGGCCGTCTTCCAGGATCTGCAGCAGTGAGTTGAAGAGGTCCGCGTGGGCCTTCTCCACTTCATCGAACAGCACCACGGAGAACGGACGGCGGCGAACCTTCTCAGTCAGCTGCCCGCCTTCTTCGTAGCCGACGTAGCCCGGAGGCGCACCGAAGAGGCGCGACACCGTGTGCTTCTCGGAGTATTCGGACATGTCCAGGGTGATGAGGGCGTCCTCTTCACCGAACAGGAACTCCGCGAGGGCCTTGGCGAGCTCGGTCTTGCCGACGCCGGTGGGGCCGGCGAAGATGAACGAGCCGCCCGGACGCTTCGGGTCCTTCAGGCCTGCACGGGTGCGCCGGATGGCCTGGGACAGGGCCTTGATGGCCTCGTTCTGGCCAACGACGCGCTTGTGCAGTTCGTCTTCCATCTTCAGCAGGCGCGAGGACTCCTCCTCGGTCAGCTTGAAGACCGGAATGCCGGTGGAGTTTGCCAGCACCTCGGCGATGAGATCCTCATCAACCTCGGAGATGTCATCCATGCCGCCGGTCTTCCAGTGGCGTTCCTTCTCGGCCCGCTCGGCAATGAGCTTCTGCTCCTTGTCGCGCAGCGAGGCGGCGCCTTCGAAGTCCTGCGCGTCAATCGCGGACTCCTTCTCCATCTTGAGTTCGGCGATGCGCTCGTCCATGGCCTTCAGCTCCGGCGGAGCGGTCATCCGGCGGATGCGCAGGCGCGCACCGGCTTCATCGATGAGGTCAATCGCCTTGTCCGGCAGGAACCGGTCCGAGATGTAGCGTTCGGACAGGTTGGCCGCGGAGGCGAGGGCGCCGTCGGTGATGGTCACGCGGTGGTGGGCTTCATAGCGGTCGCGCAGGCCCTTGAGGATCTCGATCGCGTGCGCGACCGACGGCTCCTTGACCTGGATCGGCTGGAAGCGGCGCTCAAGCGCTGCGTCCTTTTCGATGTGCTTGCGGTATTCGTCCAGCGTGGTGGCACCGATGGTCTGCAGCTCACCGCGGGCCAGCATGGGCTTCAGGATGGACGCGGCGTCGATGGCGCCTTCGGCGGCACCCGCACCCACAAGGGTGTGGATTTCGTCGATGAACAGGATGATGTCGCCGCGGGTGCGGATCTCCTTGAGGACCTTCTTCAGGCGCTCTTCGAAGTCACCGCGGTACCGGGAGCCTGCCACCAGGGAGCCAAGGTCCAGCGTGTAGAGCTGCTTGTCCTTGATGGTCTCCGGAACGTCCCCGCGGACAATTGCCTGGGCGAGCCCTTCGACGACGGCGGTCTTGCCGACGCCGGGTTCGCCGATAAGGACGGGGTTGTTCTTGGTGCGCCGGGAAAGGACCTGCATAACGCGTTCCATTTCCTGTTCGCGTCCGATCACCGGGTCCAGCTTGTTCTCGCGCGCGGCCTGGGTCAGGTTGCGGCCGAACTGGTCCAGGACCACGGAACCGGCAGGGGTGCCCTCCGGCTGGCCGGCACCGACGCCTGCGCCGGTGGTCTCCTTGCCCTGGTAACCCGAGAGCAGCTGGATCACCTGCTGGCGGACGCGGTTAAGGTCAGCTCCGAGCTTCACCAGCACCTGCGCAGCCACGCCCTCACCCTCGCGGATGAGCCCCAGCAGGATATGCTCCGTGCCGATGTAGTTGTGGCCCAGCTGCAGCGCTTCGCGGAGCGAAAGCTCCAGCACCTTCTTGGCGCGCGGGGTGAAGGGGATGTGGCCCGACGGGGCCTGCTGGCCCTGTCCGATGATCTCCTGCACCTGCTCGCGTACGCCGTCGAGCGAAATGCTCAAGGACTCCAGAGCTTTGGCGGCAACGCCCTCACCCTCATGGATCAGACCCAAGAGGATGTGTTCGGTACCGATGTAATTGTGGTTCAGCATGCGTGCCTCTTCTTGGGCAAGCACAACTACGCGACGGGCACGGTCCGTAAATCGCTCAAACATTTCGCCACACTCCTAGCTACGACGTACTTTGATGCTACGTGGCGGACCCGGACTTGTGGAGCGTGTTCGCCACAGGGGAAACCCGGGACCGGTGTCCGGGGTTGACGCCGCCCGCCTGGGAGGGTCCCGGACCAGCCGAACCGGCCGCTTTTAAGCTTTGATGCGGCCGCTAATCCGGCTTACTGCGGGGCATCAATTGCGCTGCAGTGGCCTGGAACTTGAACCTGGCTAGTTCCACAACAAGTTCCCCGCCCGCCCCGCCGCAATAACCCCGAAATAGCCGCCCCATCTTTACCGCGGCTCTTTACCGCGGCAGGCTCCGACGCAGGGGGCCAAACAAATGGCAATGCCCCCGCCGTGAGGCAGGGGCATTGCTTTTCCACGCAAAACTGCGGCAGTGCTAGGAATTTGCCTTCTGGTAGGCTTCCTGAATTTCAGCCTGGATGCGGCCGCGGCTGTTAACCGCATAGCCATTCTCCCTGGCCCACTGACGAATCTGTGCAGAGTCCTGGTTCCGGCCGCCTGAGACCTTGGTGCGCGTGGCGCGGCCGGTGGACGTCTTGCGGGCGCTTGAAACAAACCGCTCCACTGAGGAGCGGAGTTCTGCAGCATTGGCAGCCGACAGGTCAATTTCGTAACTGACGCCGTCAAGGCCAAATCGGACTGTTTCGTCCGCGGTTCCCCCATCCAGATCATCGACAAGGATGATTTTTACTTTCTGTGCCATATAAATTCTCTCTTTTGGAAAGGGCGGGTTTGCAGAAAAGCAGGATGTATCTGTAAAAAGTATCCCCCGGTTTATGGCAACGCGTCAAAGCGGCAAAAGGTTCCTGTGAATGGTGGGCAGGAATACACCGGAAGTATTACTTTGTGCCGTTCCCGTTGCCGGCATTCGTGCCGGTATTCGGTGCACCATTCTGTCCGTCAATAGATCCGGCCGCGCGGGCATCCGCCTCAGCCTGCGCCCGTGCTTCTGCCTGCCGCTCCGACTTGTCGGCATTGAAAATCGACTTCATCGCAAACCAGAAGAGCAAACCCACCACGAGCGAAGGCAGGAGGACTGCAACGTACTCCACGGTCAGTGCCCTTCGGGCTTCAGCAGCGGGAACAGGATGGTCTCGCGGATGCCTGCACCGGTGAACAGCATCACCAGGCGGTCGATGCCCAGACCGATGCCGCCCATGGGCGGAGCGCCGTATTCCAGGGCACGCAGGAAGTCTTCATCAAGCTGCATGGCCTCGACATCTCCGGCCGCTGCATGCATGGACTGCTCAGTCAGCCGTTCCCGCTGGATCACGGGGTCGATGAGCTCCGAGAAGGCCGTGCCGCGCTCCATGCCGCCGATGATCAGGTCCCAGGCCTCGATCAGGCGGTCGTCGTCGCGGTGCTGGCGGGCAAGCGGCTGCGCGGAGGGCGGGTAGTTGTAGACGAACGTAGGGTTCAGCAGGGTGGGCTCCACGATTTCGCCGAACAGTTCAACGGCCAGCTTCTCCGCATCCCATTTCGGATCAACCTTGACGTCGTGCTTGGCCGCCACGGCCCGCAGTTCCTCCACGGTGGTGTCGGGGGTGATTTCCTGGCCCACGGCGTCGGAAAGCCCCGGGTAGACGGCCAGCCACTTCCATTCGCCGTCGAGGTTGATCTCCCCGGCTTCGGTCTGGATGGTGCGGCCCACACCGGCGGCGTCGGCAGCGTCGAGGATGATCTCCTTGATGCGGTCCGCCATGACGAACTGGTCGGCCCAGGCTTCGTAGCATTCGAGCGTGGTGAATTCCGGGCTGTGAGTGGAATCCACGCCTTCGTTGCGGAAGACCCGGCCCATGTCGTAGACGCGTTCGATGCCGCCCACCACGGCACGCTTGAGGTACAGCTCGGTGGCGATGCGCAGGGTCATCTTCTGGTCGAAGGCGTTCATGTGGGTCTCGAACGGCCGGGCCAGGGCGCCGCCGTGGACCAGCTGGAGCATCGGGGTTTCCACCTCAACGTAGTTGCGCCGGTGCAGGCTTTCGCGGATGGAACGGGTGATCGCAGCGCGGGTGTACACCATTTCGCGGGCTTCATCGCGGACCATCAGGTCCACGTAGCGCTGGCGGACACGGGTTTCCTCGTTCAGGCCGGCGTGCAGCACGGGCAGCGGGCGGAGGGCCTTGGAGGCCATGGACCAGGAGTCGGCCATGACGGACAGCTCGCCGCGGCGGGAGGAAATGACCTCGCCCTTGATAAAGACGTGGTCGCCGAGGTCAACCAGTGCTTTCCAGTCCGCAAGGGACTCTTCGCCCACATTCGCCAGGCTCAGCATGGCCTGCAGGCGTGTTCCCTTGCCGTCCGTGCCGCCCTCCTGCAGCGTGGCGAAGCACAGCTTGCCGGTGTTGCGGATGAACACGATGCGGCCGGTGACGCCCACGACGTCGCCGGTGGTCTCATCGGCCTCGAGGTGTGCGTACTTCTCCCGGATCTCGCTGAGGGAATGCGTGCGTTCAACACCCACCGGGTAGGCCTCGCCGCGTTCAATCAGCTTGGCGCGCTTCTCCATGCGGATGCGCATCTGCTCGCTGGCGTCCGCCGGTTCGGCAGCATTGGTCGGGGCGGGGGTGTTTTGGGAAGTCACAATCCCTAAGTTTACCGGGAGTTCTCCGGCATGTTTTTCCGGCCGCCCATGATCCCCCTCACCCGGGAGTTTTTGTCCAGATAATGGCTCCAACGGGCCGCTTATCCCCCATTATCTGGACAAAAACTCGTGGCTGAGTTTGCCGAGGGGCGGGAATAGACTCGGGGCTGTGGAAACTCGGACGATCAGGACGGACGACGGCGACGGTCACCTTCAGGTGCACTCCTTCAGGCCTGCCCACGGCCTGGGCCCGGACGCAACGGCGCAACCCGGCGTCGTCGTCGTCCACGGAACCCTGGTGACCGACGCACTGTACCGGCCCTTCGCGATGAAGATCGCGCGCCTGCTGGGACGGCCCGTGCACACCTACAACCGCCGTGGCCGCGGCGGCTCCTCGGGCCAGTGCGGGGACTACTCGGCGGCGACGGAGGTCGGCGACCTCCGTGCCGTCATGCAGGCCACCGCTTCGACGGACGTCGTCGCCCACAGCTACGGCGGGTTCGTGGCCCTGCAGGCGGCCAGGACCGAGCCCATCCGGCGGCTGGTAACCTACGACGCCGCGGTTTCCCTGTCCGGCAGCCTCAGCCGCCGCTGGCGTCCGGAACTTGAGCATTCCATGGCCGCCGGACAGCTCGACCACGCGTGGGCGCACCTGGTCCAGGGGCTGGAAACGGCCGGGCCGGTCTCCAAACTCCCCCTCGGCGCCCTGCGCATGCTGAGCATCCTGTCCGCCCGGACCCGCCTCGGCGCGGAAATGCGGCAGCTGCTGCCCACCGCCGTTGCCGAAATGCGGGCGGTGCTCCAGGCCGACGCGGAACTTGGGGACTTCGCGGGCGTCACCACACCCACCCTGATGCTCAGCGGCGGCTGGAGCCCGGCGTACTTCGCTGAGACCGGTCGCCAGCTGGCGGCGGCTGTCCCGGCGATCGACTTCGCCCTGGTCCCCGGGCAGCTGCACGAGGGCCCGCTCCGCCCCGGGCACCGCCTGGCCCTCACCACCGCGCGGTTCCTGGCCAACGACGCCGGCCTGCGGCTCCAGCGCATCCGTGCCGCCCGGCTCCCGCAGGGCGGCCGCTTTAGGATAGGCCCGTGAAAGAAACCCGCGAACGTGACGGAACCGTGAAGCAGCAGGTCGTGGACACGCACGACGGCGGCCGGCTGGCGTTGTACAGCTACGGAACCGTGGATGCCCCCGGCGAGCGCCGGGTGGTAGTGATCGGCGGAGCCTTCCTGACGGCACTGATCTACCGGCCGTTTTCCGAGGCGCTGACCAAGGGCCTGGGCGACGGCTGGGCCGTGGACGTCTACGACCGGCGCGGACGCGGCGATTCCACCCCGCAGCCGGCGGACTACTCCATGGCCACCGAGATCGCCGATGTCCGGACCATCATGGACGCCACCGGCGCCCGCAACCTCTTCGGCCACAGCCTGGGCGGCTCGGTGGCGCTGAACGCGGTCCAGGAGTTCACCGGCACCCCGTATGTGCCGGACAAGCTGGCCGTCTACGACGCCGCCGTGAACATCGACGGCAGCATTGACACCGCCTGGCTGGACGGATTTGAACAGGCCGTCAACAGCGGCAATGTGGGCCACGCCCTGGCCCACATGAAGAAGGCCACAAAGCCCGGAACAGCGATGGCCAGGATCCCCGAACCCATACTTGCCGGTTTGATGGCGCTCGTGTCCCGCACCAGGCTCAACAAGATGTTCAGCGGGGTCATGCCCAGCGCGGTGGGAGAGCTGCGGGCTGCCTACAACGAAGCCGACCACGCCCGGGACTTTAGCGTCCTGCCGGCCGCCACCCACTTCATGGCGGGCGGCAAGAGCCCCAGCTACTACAAGGTCACGGCCCAGCGACTCCACGCCGCCGTGCCGGGGAGCACCTATGAGTTGTCGCCCAAGGGTTTCCACGGCTCCATCCCGGCCGCTGTGAAGGAACTCGTCTCCGACATTTCTGAATACTTCAAAGGCTGACCGGCCCCCGGCTGTTTCCTGCCGCTTCCCTGTATATCCCGCCCCGCTACTGCGCGGTTCCTGCCGCCCCGGGTAGGCTCGGAACATGACGCGCGAGAACATCAAGACACCCGACGGCGGAACGCTGGAGCTCTACACCACCGGAGCCGAACTGGCCTCGGCGGGCTCGGGCGTCGTCGTCGTCCAGGCTTCAATGGTCACCGCCGCGGACTACACGCGCTTTGCCCAGAAACTGAGCGCCTCACTGGGCCGGCCGGTACACACCTTCAACCGGCGCGGACGTGGCGCATCGTCACCGCAGCCCGAGGACTACACGCTGGACGTGGACATCCGCGACCTGGAAACCGTGATGAGGCATACGGCCAGCACGGACGTCTTCGGGCACAGCTTCGGCGGCGCCGTGGCGCTGCACGCCGCACGCACCCTGCCGGTGGAACGGCTGGCGGTCTATGACCCCGCCGTCTCCGTCAACCACAGCGTCAAGGCCGACTGGATCGCCGAATACGAACGCGCCACCGCGGCCGGGGACGACGACCGCGCCCTCGCCGTACTGCTCAGGGGCCTCGAGACGGGCGGCGCCCTGTCCTCCCGGATGCCGCTCTCGATGCTGACGCTGGCGAACAAGCTCACCGCCGGAACACCCCTCGGCAGGCAACAGCGGGACCTGATGAAAGCCGGCGTCCGCGAGATCAAGGCAATCATCGCGGCGGACATGCCGGCCGAGCCGTTCCTGGCACTGCCGCTGGAAACCCTGATCATTGTGGGCGAAAAGAGCCCGGCGTACTTCGGCATCGCGTGCGGCCAGATCCATGACGTCCTGTCCGGCTCGAGCTACACCATCCTGCCGGGAGCCGGCCACGACGGCGTCAACCGCGCGCCGGACAAGCTGATCACCGAACTCAGCGAGTTCTTCGCCGGCTGAGTCCCCGCACCACAGCAACGCGAACGGACACTTGAGGCCCCGGTTTTTTGGGCCTCAAGTGTCCGTTCGCGCTTAAAGTGTGCACCTTTAGTGGGCCGCGGGCACCGGGTGTTCCGCACCTGCGGTCTTGCGCATCATGGCGGAAAGCACGACGGCGGCGACGGCTATGACGGCCGCCGTCAGGAAAGCGGCATGCATTCCGGCGACGATGCCCGAGCCTGCGGACACCACGGCGTAGATCGACACCAGGAGCGCGGTTCCGGCGGCACCGGCCACCTGCTGCAGCGTGCTCATGATGGCTGAACCGTGCGAGTACAGGTGCGGCGGCAACGGGTTGAGTCCGGTGGTGAACGCCGGGGTAAACAGCAGCGCCAGGCCCAGGCTGAGGACCACGTGCAGCGCCACGATCCACCAGACAGCCGTGTCCGCGTTCAGCATGGAGAACTGCCAGAGCGACAGCACCATCATGAGGGAGCCGGTGACCGTCAGCGGAAGCGGGCCCACCTTGTCGAACAGGCGGCCGATGAACGGCCCCAGCAGGCCCATGGCCAGGCCGCCGGGCAGGAGCGCCAGGCCGGTTTCCAGGGACTTCAGCCCGCGGATTTCCTGAAGGTAGAGCGGAAGCAGGATGACGGCGCCGAACAGGGCGATCATGGCCACCACCAGGAGCAGCACGGACACCGTGAACATGCGGAAGTTGAACGCACGCAGGTCCAGCAACGGACCGTCGGACTTCTGCAGCTTCAGCTGGCGGAACACAAACGCGGCCATCGCCACCAACCCCACGGCCAGCGCAGCGACAGCAGCGGTTCCGGGGCCGCTTTGCCCGCCGTGGCCGCCGCCGATCTGGCTCAGCCCGTACACCAGGCCGCCGAAGGCAGGCACGGTCAGCAGTACGGACAGGATGTCCAGCCGGGTCTTCTCGGTCTCACCGATGTTGGTGAGGTAGCGGGCTCCGATGGCGAAGGCCGCCAGGGCGATGGGCAGGACGAACACGAACATAAAGCGCCACGTGAAGTGCTCGAGGATCAGGCCGGAGACGGTGGGACCCATCGCGGGGGCAACGGAAATGGCGATGCTCACGTTGCCCATGACGGCGCCGCGCCGTTCGACGGGGACCAAGGTAAGGATGGTGGTCATCAGGAGGGGAAGCATGATGGCCGTGCCGCCGGCCTGGACAATGCGGGCCAGCAGCAGGATTTCGAATCCCGGAGCAAGGGCGGCGAGGAGCGTGCCGCCCGAAAATAGTCCCATGGCCAGCATGAACACGGCCCTGGTGGACAGCCGCTGCAGGATGAACCCGGTGGTGGGGATGACCACGGCCATGGTGAGCATGAAGCCCGTGGACAGCCACTGCACCGTGGGGGCATCGACACCCAGGTCCACCATGAGCCGCTGGAGGGCGACGTTCATGATGGTTTCGTTGAGGATGACCACGAACGTGGCAACCAGCAGGGTGACGATGATGGTGACCGACTCGCGGGACATCTTCACCGGACCGGCCGCCTGTGCCGCCCCGGCCGCCGGATCGGGCGGGGCCACGGGATCGCCGTGGGCGTTGGAAGAGACGTCTGTAGACATGGGGAATTCCCTAAGGAGAGGTGAAGTGGTTTCCGGCGAGCGTCGTCGCTGCAGATTCCAACAGTGTATCCCCCGGGGTAATTCCCGTCATTGGAAAAATTTTCAGGAACTGAGCGGAACGTTGTCGATCAGCCGGACCGGCCCCACCTTCGCTGCGATGATGGCCAGGCCTTCGCCGCGGAACGGCGTCTCCTTGCAGTTCTCTGCCAACGGCTCGAGAGTCTCCGGGTCCACCACGTCGAAGTAGTCCAGCCCCACCAAGGGCTGCGATTCCACCAGCGCCTGGGCGGATTCCAGATCCAGCGGCTCGTGGGCGTTGGCGCGCTCTTCAAGGAGCCGCAGGGCCCGCGACAGGACCAGGGCGGCCTCGCGTTCCTCCCCGGACAGGAACCTGTTCCGGCTGCTCAGGGCCAGGTCGTCCGCGGACCGGACCGTGGGAACAGCCACGATCTCCACCGGAAAGTTCAGGTCCGCCACCATGCGCCGCACCAGGGTCAGCTGCTGGGCGTCCTTCTGCCCGAAGTAGGCGCGGTAGGCGGGCAGGCCCGCACCGGCGCCGGTCACGAAGGCGCCTCCGCCCGGCAGGCCGGTCCCGGGAATGCCGTAGTGCAGCAGCTTGGCCACCACGGTGAGGGCACCATCGAAATGGCCGGGGCGGGACGCGCCTTCCCACTTTTCGGCCAGGCGGCCGGCAGTGACCCGGACGAGGGGCTCGCCGCCCGGGTAGACCTCGTCCACTGACGGCGCGAAGACCAGGTCAACGCCCTCGGCGTCCAGGAGTTCCATGTCCGCTTCAAGGGTCCGGGGGTAGCGGTCCAGGTCCACGGCCTCGCCGAACTGCAGCGGGTTCACGAAGATGCTGGCCACCACAACGTCGTTATGTTCGACGGCGGTGCGGGCAAGCCTGGCATGGCCTTCGTGCAGGGCGCCCATGGTGGGAACAAGGCCCTGCGACGCACCCTGTTTCTCCGTCAGCAGCCGTGCGCTTTCGGCCCGCAGCTCTGCCGCGGTGGTTACGAGTTTGATCGCCAAGTCAGTTTCCTCCAGTGGCCCGCGGCCCGTCGTTGTCCCCACCGTCGTTGTCCACCCCGTCGTTGTCCACGCCGTCGTTGTCCACGCCGTCCAGGGCGTTCCGGATCGCCTCCAGCTGGTCCGGTTTCAGCAGCCCGCGGCTCGCTGCCCGGCGCGCCGTGGCCCGCGCCATGGCCAGGTAGGCCTCCAGAATATCGCCGCCGGCACCGGCGTCGTGTTCCCGCAGCGCCTCGGCGTGCGCGGCAACCGTGCCGGCGTCGCCGCGCGCCACCGGCCCGGTCAGGGCCGACTCGCCGGAGGCGAGGGCGTTTTCCAGCGTCGCACGCAGCAGCGGCCCCAGCATCCGTTCAGGGAATTCAACGCCCACTTCCCGCAGAAGCTGCGAGGCCTGTGCAACAAGGGTGACCAGATGGTTCGAACCGTGGGCCAGGGCTGCGTGGTACTGGATGCGGTCGCCCTCGGCGATGGCCACCGGCTCGGCCCCCATCTCCACTACCAGGGCCTGCGCGATGGGCAGCATCGCTGCGTCCGCCGTGACACCGAACGTGCAGTCCAGCAGCCGGGTGAGGTCCAGGCTCATGCCGGTGAAAGTCATGGCGGGGTGCAGCGCGAGCGGGACGGCGCCGGCTGCCCGCACCGGATGCAGGATCCCGACGCCGAAGCGGCCCGAAGTGTGGGCCACGAGCTGTCCGGGCTGCCACGCACCAAGCTTGGCGAGGCCCTCCACGAGTCCGCCGAGGGCGTCGTCCGGGACGGCCAGCAGCACCAGCTCGGACCGTTCCACGATGTCCTGCACCTCGAGCACCGGCACGCCGGGCAGCAGGGTTTCGGCGCGTTCGCGGCTTTCGTCGGACACTGCGGAAACCCCGACGACGGCGTGCTCGGCCGCGCGGAGCGCCGCGCCGAGCACTGCTCCCACCTTGCCGGCTCCGATGATTCCAACGCCGAGGCGTCCTGGCTTAGCCATGTTGCTGGCCCTCCTGCTGGTTCTGTCGGTCGACTGGCCCGGTTTCGACGGGCCCGGTTTCGCCCCCAGGCTCCACCACCGAGGCAGGGGCGACCTGCGCGAGCCACTGCTCACTGGTCTGGCGTTTGCGGGCTTCCCGGGCTCGGGCCGCCTGGGCATCGAACAGGGCACGGGCTTCGTCCAGTCCGGCCTGGATGACCCGCGGCGACACCGGCCCGGCCGTGGTGTGCAGGACCAGGTCGGCCACCCGGAAGCGACGCGCCAGCGGCCCCTGGTGCAGGGCCATCGACTGGGTGCGCTGGTGGGGAACCACCACCAGTTCGCGCCAGAGCCGGCCGGAGCGAATCAGCAACGCTGTACCGGTCGCGGCGAAGCCGTTGCGGCGCCAGCCCAGGGGAGCCAGCAGCCGCACCCGGCGAGGGCTGGTGACAAAACCGCCGTCGGGAACTCCGGCACCTGGCTCTTCTGCATAAGACCCTCCGGCCGGGGCCAAGCCCGTAAGGCCGGCGGCAAAGACGCGTGCCGGGTCCGGCGTCCCCGGGTCGGGGAGCACCAGCGACAGCATCCTCATGACGTCCGCCAGGACGCCCACCGGAAGAAGCGTGGTGCGCGAGGCGCCCTCGCCGTCGCTGCCGGGGCCGTAGCCGGCCACGTTGACCTGCATCCGGTACCAGCCGAAGATCCGCCAGAGCGGCGGCTGCGAGACCTTCAAGGCCTGGATCCTGCCAGGCGGCAGGGTCTGGGCCTGCGTGTCCAGGAGCCCGTACCGGAGCCGGATGCCGTCCGGCGAAATGGCGGCGGTGAAGTTGTAGCCCTTGTTGAACGACGCCCAGTAGGCGGCGGCCAGGCCAAGGGCGGCGGGGATCAGGTAGAAGTAGAAGCTGCGGTTCTCCGTGAGGGCGGACAGCACCACGGATGCCACGGCACCCAGGGCCACGAAGAAGCTCTGCTCGCTGAGCAGCAGGGAACCGACCAGGCGCGACGGCGGCACGGACAGAACGGCGAATTCCGGTGCTTCCGGCAGGGCTGCGTCAGGCCGTTCCGGGTCGGGTTCGAGCCCGGCCGCGCGCGCGAGGATGGTGGCCCGCAACTGGCGGGCGTCGTCGATGCGCAGGTAGGCAAGGCGCACCGCCGATTCACCGGCGTCGGCCACCTCGAACTTCAGTTCGGCAAGGCCGAAGATCCTGGCCAGCAGCGGCTGCACGATGTCGATGGCCTGCACGCGGTCAAGCCGTGCCTGGCGCTGCTGCTTGAACAGGAAGCCCGTGTTCACCCTGACGTAGCCTTCCGCCACCTGGTAGCGGGTGAAGTACCACGTCATGATGAACCCCAGCACGGCCAGCAGCAGGACAAGTCCGCCGCCGGCGAGCAGGAAGGGCACGCGGCCGGCAAACATGTCGTCCATCAGCGGCCTGCCCTGCAGGAGGCGTTCGAAGGTGTCGCGGCCGAAGAAAAAGCCGATGGCGGCAAGAGCCACCCAGCCGCGGATGAACGGCGAGGCGGGATGCACACGCAGCCACTCGCCGTCGGGCACCACGGAAACCGGCCGGGCAGTGCCGGAGGTGGCGGGCGTCTCCCCTGCCCCGGCAGGTGTCACAGTCCGGCCAGCCGTGCAGCGCCCCGGGCGGACAGCTGCTCGCGGAGCCGCGCCCCTTCGTCGGCCGGCAGCCCGGGGATCTCGGCGTTGGTGCCGGCCGAGGCGGTGTGAAGCTTCAGGGTGCACAGGCCGAGGCTGCGTTCCACGGGGCCTACGCCGATATCCACGTACTGCATCCGGCCGTAGGGAACCACCAGGGTGCGCTGGAAGAAAATGCCGCCGCGGATCAGGAGGTCGTCGTCGCGCTCGGCGTAGCCGATGGCCCGCACCTGGCGCGGAATCAGCAGGAGCCGCCAGACCGCCAGCACCAGCATGAACGCGGGGACCGTGATGGCCAGCCAGAGCGGAACCCAGTCCCACCAGCCCGCCAGCGTGAACAGCAGCGGCAGCGAGAGCAGTGCCACGGCGATCAGGTTCCCGAACGCCCACTCAACGAGGCGGACTGTCACGTATTTCGGCGAGACCCGGAGCCAGGAGATCCCCGGCGGATCAATCGCCTCCGTAGGCATATTCGCCCTCCCCCTTGGGTTTGCGGGCGCGCCGTCCGGGCACCCCCGGCGTGCCGTCCGCGTCGCCGTCTTCAGGCGGAATCCGGCAGAAGCGTTCGACGACGAGGCCCACGACGATCATGGCCAGTCCCCCGCCGGCCATGGAGAGGGCCATCCAGGTGATTCCCTGCTCGCTGCGAAGGTTCCAGAGCCTCAGGAGGTCCAGGAAGATTCCTGCGTGCCAGCCCAGCAGAACCGCCCCCGTGTACGCACAGGCCTGGGCGAGGACCAGCGTCCAGGCGGCCAGGATGGGGTTGAGCATTTTCTTCTTGTTGCCGTTCCGCCAGCGCAGCACCCGGATGCCCAGCACCAGCGTGAGCACGACGATCACGGCCATGGTCACCAGGCCGGTCTGCGGCAGCACCGGGGTGGCCAGTCCGTAGCGGGTGGTCATGACCGTCGCGAACCAGCCTGCAACGGCGAGGATGAGCCCCACAACGATCAGCAGGAACGGGTTGACTGGTTTCACGGCCTACTCCACTGCTCCCGCTGTGGGGAGGCCGTCGAAGTCGCCGAAACCGTCGAACGGGGCCAGGTCCGGGAAGTCTGCGGCCCGGACCGCCAACTCCCCCACGCGGACGCCGTTGAGCTCGGCCGCAGGGTCGATCAGAGACCACGGGTAGAGCACAAATGCACGTTCCGCGGCGCGGGGGTGCGGCAGGGTCAGGGCAGGATCCGAGCTCTCCACGTCCCCGTAGGTGATGATGTCCACGTCCAGGGTCCGCGGACCCCACCGGACTTCACGCACCCGGTGGTGCTTGTTTTCCACCGCCTGGCAATGGCGCAGCAGCTCTGCCGGCGGCAGCGAGGTCTCCACGGTGATCACCATGTTCAGGAAGTCCGGCTGGCCCTCCGGTCCGCCCACGGCCTTCGTCTGGACCACCGGGGACACCGCGATCAGGCGCACCTCGGGCCGGTCCACGAGGTCCGCGACGGCGCTGGAGAGCGTGTCGTTCCGCTCCCCCAGGTTGCTGCCGAGTGCCAGCACCGCACGGACGTAGGGATTGTTCGAGTACGGCGGGTTCATGGCCGCCGCCGATGCACGCTGACGGACACGTCGGCGAACTCAACCTCGATGGGGGCCTTGGGCTTATGCACCGTGATATCCACTGCGGCCAGCGGAAACTCCTGCAGGAGGTCGTCGGCGATGCGCACGGCAAGGGCCTCGATGAGGTTGAGCGGCTCCCCCGTGATCCAGTGCTTGATGCGTTCGGCCACCTCGCCGTAATGGGCGGTGTCGAGGACGTCGTCCGAGGCGGCGGCCTTGGTGAAGTCCAGGTGCAGCACGGCATCAACGATGAACGGCTGGCCGTCGCGGCGCTCGAAATCGAACACCCCGTGATGGCCGACGGCGGTTACACCGCTCAGCGTGATTGTGTCCATCGTGGCTGCCTAGTTAGTGGGACTGGAGTCGCCGAGCGGCCCCGCGGCCATCCGGGCGGCGACCTTGACGGCGTCAAGGCTGGATCCGACGTCGTGCACGCGCACGGCCCACGCACCGCGTGCGGCGCTGATGGCCGTGATGGCGGCGGTTGCGTGGTCCCGTTCCTGGGGGGCCGCGGCCTTGCCGGCCACGGTCAGCAGGGTGCCGAGGAAGCGCTTGCGGGACGCCCCTACGAGGATCCGGTGGCCAAGAGCCTCGAGCGGAGCCATGTTGCGCAGGAGCTCCCAGTTCTGGGCGTCGTTCTTGGAGAAGCCCAGGCCCGGATCCACGATGATCTGTTCAGGTGCCACGCCGGCTGCGTACAGCTTGTCCCGCACGCCCACCAGTTCAGCGGCAACGTCCTCTGCCACGTTGCCGTAATCCGTGAGCGAGGTCATCGTCTTGGCGTCGCCGCGGCGGTGGGTCAGCACGTACGGGACGCCGGTGCGGGCAACCAGTTCGGCCATTTCGGGCTCGATCGTCAGCCCGGACACGTCGTTGATGATGGCGGCACCGGCTTTGAGGGCCGCGGCTGCCGTTGACGCGTGGGTGGTGTCGACGCTGACCAGGGCGCCGGCCTTGACCAGGGCCTCGATCACGGGCAGGACCCGGCGCTGTTCCTCGTCGGGGCTGACTTCGTCTGCGCCGGGGCGGGTGGATTCACCGCCGACGTCGATGATGTCGGCGCCGGCGTAGAACATCCGGAGGCCTTCCGCGATGGCGGTGTCCGGAGTCGGGTGCTTGCCGCCGTCGCTGAAGGAATCCGGGGTGACGTTCAGGATGCCCATCACCAGCGCGCGGTCCGTGGGGAGGTCGTCAAACTTGGCTGCCGCCCGCGGTTTACGCAGGATGGGCAAGGGGCTTGTTGCGGGTCCGGTTCCAGGGGCTGCAGCGAGGGAGTCCATAGTCTGTTTTATTACCTTCCGAGTATGAGGCTCATGGCTTCGGCGCGGGTGGCCGGGTCATGCAGTTGACCGCGCACGGCACTGGTGACGGTCTTGGCACCGGGCTTGCGGATGCCGCGCATGGACATGCACAGGTGCTCGCATTCCACCACCACGATCGCGCCGCGCGGTTTCAGGTGCGTGACCAGTGCTTCGACGATCTGGGTGGTGAGGCGTTCCTGCACCTGGGGGCGCTTGGCGAACATGTCCACCAGCCTGGCGAGCTTGCTCAGGCCGGTGACCTTGCCGTCATGGGACGGGATGTAGCCCACATGCGCCACTCCGTGGAACGGCACCAGGTGGTGCTCGCAGGTGGAGTAGAACGGAATGTCCTTCACGAGGACCAGTTCCTCGTGGTCCAGGTCAAAGGTGGTGGACAGGATTTCCGCGGGATCGTGGTGCAGGCCGGCGAAGACCTCCGCGTAGGCCTTGGCCACCCTTTTGGGGGTGTCCAGGAGCCCGCCGCGGTCCGGGTCTTCCCCGATGGCCAGCAGGATTTCCCTGACGGCCGCCTCGATCCGCGGACGGTCCACCTTGGTGCCGCCGCCATGCCTGGAGTGGCTCGAGGCGGAGTGGCCGGCGGAGGCGGGAACGTCGTCGTCGTCGAAATGATTCACAGAAGAAGCTTAGCCGTGATGCGTTCCGCCGGCGTCCGCGTCCGTAACACCGCCGCCGAAGGTCTCCTGACCTGCTACGCCCTGGGGGTGCGGCGGCCGGGCATCCAGCGGCTCCTCCAGGCGGGCTTCCTTGGCTTCTTCCTGGGCTTCACGTTCGGCCCGCTCCTGCCGTGACTCCACGGGGCCGGCAGTCTGCACCGGACGGCTTTCCTTGGAGAGCCACACTTCACGGAAGTCACGCTTGCGGATGTCCCGGAAGACGTGCGCAATCTCCGCCTGATTGAGGGTTTCCCGCTCAAGGAGTTCCAAGGCCAGGGAGTCCAGGATGTCGCGGTTTTCCGTAAGGATGGCGTACGCCTCGTCGTGGGCCTGGTCGATCAGGCGGCGCACTTCCTCGTCCACGATGTAGGCGATCTGGTCCGAGTAGTTGCGCTCATGGCCGGCGTCGCGGCCAAGGAACGGCTCGCCGCCGCCCTGGCCGAGGCGGACGGCACCGACGCGTTCGCTCATGCCGAACTCCGTGACCATCTTGCGGGCCGTTCCGGTGGCCTTTTCGATGTCGTTGGAGGCGCCGGTGGACGGGTCGTGGAAGACGATTTCCTCGGCGACGCGGCCGCCCATGGCGTAGGCCATCTGGTCCAGCAGTTCATTTCGGGTGATGGAGTACTTGTCATTCTCCGGAACCACCATGGTGTAGCCCAGGGCGCGGCCGCGGGGCAGGATGGTGATCTTGGTGACCGGGGCGGAGTTCCTCAGCGCGGCAGCCACTAGCGCGTGTCCGCCTTCGTGGTACGCCGTGATCTTGCGCTCGTGCTCCTTCATGACGCGGCTGCGCTTCTGCGGGCCGGCCATGACACGGTCAATGGCTTCATCGAGGGCGCGGTCGTCAATCAGGTTGGCGTTGGACCGGGCCGTGAGCAGGGCAGCTTCGTTCAGGACGTTTGCGAGGTCCGCGCCGGTGTAGCCGGGGGTCTTCTTGGCAACAGCCTTGAGGTCGACGCCGGGAGCCATCGGCTTGCCCTTGGCGTGGACCTGCAGGATCTGGTCGCGGCCCACAAGGTCCGGGGCTTCAACGGTGATCTGGCGGTCGAAGCGGCCCGGGCGCAGCAGGGCCGGGTCCAGGACGTCCGGGCGGTTGGTGGCGGCGATCAGGATGACGTTGGTCTTGACGTCAAAGCCGTCCATCTCAACCAGCAACTGGTTGAGGGTCTGCTCGCGTTCGTCGTTGCCGCCGCCGATGCCGGCGCCGCGGTGACGGCCCACGGCATCGATTTCGTCCACGAAGATGATGGCCGGCGAGCTGGCCTTGGCCTGCTCGAAGAGGTCGCGGACACGGGACGCACCCACGCCGACGAACATTTCGACGAAGTCGGAACCCGAGATGGAGAAGAACGGCACTCCCGCTTCGCCAGCGACGGCGCGGGCAAGGAGGGTCTTACCGGTACCCGGAGGGCCGTAGAGCAGCACGCCCTTGGGGATCTTGGCTCCCACGGCCTGGAACTTGGCCGGTTCCTGGAGGAATTCCTTGATTTCCTGGAGTTCCTCCACAGCTTCGTCGGCACCGGCGACGTCGCTGAAGGTCACCTGGGGCATGTCCTTGTTGACCAGCTTGGCTTTGGACTTGCCGAACTGCATGATCTTGGATCCGCCGCCCTGCATCCGGGAAAGCAGGAACCAGAAGAGGACGCCCAGCAGGAGCACGGGAATCAGGAGGGAGAACAGCCCGGAGAACCAGTTGTTCTCGATGGGCTGGTCAGTGAAGCCGCTCGAGGGGTTGGCGTTCGTGACGGCCTTGACCACGTCTGCGGCGCGGGCGTTGACGTAGAAGAACTGGACGTTCTTGCCCTTGTCCTGCCCGTCAATGACCAGGTTGTCCTTGAGGACAAGATCCACGCGGTTCTCCGCGTCGAAGATCTTGGCCTGTTCCACCTTGCCGCTGTCCGCGAGGAGCTCGAGGCCCGGTTTCGTATCGATCCGGGATGCCCCGCCGGGGGCGAGCGTGGCAAAGGCCAGCAGGAGCATTCCGACCACAACAACGATCCAGATGCCCGGGCCCTTGAAGAAACTCTTAGCTTTCATCTGATCGGGGGCTGGCCCCGTCCCTCCTGGTAGTGCTGCACGGCGACTGGTCTGCGCGCGTGTGGTGCTGCGTCAGCTTCTAGCTATACACCGTTCGGAGTGAATCACGCACGATGCAGGGCAAAAGTTCCCTCTAGGCGTAGCGGTACAGGGCCGCAGCCCGTTGCGGAGCCCAGCCGGCCGGGAGTCGTCCCGGGAAGGTGCCTATTCGTAGACGTGGGGAGCCAGGGTGCCCACGAAGTCCAGGTTGCGGTACTTCTCGGCGTAGTCGAGGCCGTAGCCCACCACGAATTCGTTCGGGATGTCGTAGCCGACGTACTTGACGTCGATCTGGACCTTGGCAGCCGTGGGCTTCCGGAAGGCGGTGCAGATTTCCACGGAAGCGGTGCCGCGGGATTCCAGGTTGGTCTTGAGCCAGGACAGCGTCAGTCCGGAATCGATGATGTCCTCAACAATCAGCACGTCCTTGCCCATGAGGTCGGTGTCGAGGTCCTTGAGGATCCGCACCACACCGGACGACTGCGTCCCGGAGCCGTAGGAGGAAACTGCCATCCAGTCCATGGAAACGTGGCTGTGAAGTGCCCGCGCCAGGTCTGCCATGACCATGACGGCGCCCTTCAGAACGCCGACAATGAGGAGCTCCCGGCCCTCGTAGTCCTTGTCGATCTCGGCAGCGAGCTCGGTAATCCGCTGCTGGATCTGATCCTTGGTGTAGAGAACGTGCTTGAGGTCTGCCTGGACGTCGTTTGAATCCACCAATGGCTCCTGTGTAGATGCGGGTGCGACTATTTTTGGGGCGGCTTGTGAAGCCGGAATACTAGCTTCCCACAGCGGGCGGCTTCACGGGGACCGCCGCTGGCCGCATCCCGTTCCCGGTCCGGCTGGTTCCGCCCTTCCCCGGCCAGGATTTGTGCCAGCGACAGGCGGTAGGCGTTGACCCCGCCCGGGAGTTCCACCGGCCCGGCCGATCCCTGCCGGCGCAGGAGCGCCTCCGCGGCGAGCAGCCGCTGGTAGCTCGGCTGCTGGCCTCCGAGGGCGGCGGCCGCCTTGGCGATCACCCGGAACCGGATGGCGGGGGCCAGCTCGCCCAGCGCTGCTTCGGGAAGGCTGATTTCGACGCCGGACTGTTCCGCCAGTTGCTCATACGTGCGGTTCGCCACGTCGTCGAGGTAATCGGCATCCAGTTGCAGGATCGCTGCTGTCCGGGCGAGGGATTCCGCGACGCCGGGACCGAGTTTTTCTTCCAGCATGGGAAGGACCTCCACCCGGGTCCGGGACCGGGCAAAGGAGGGGTCGGCGTTGCTGGGATCGTGCCACGGGTCCAGTCCTTCGACGGCGCAGATCTTCAGGGTGTCCGCGCGGCGGAGGCCGAGGAAGGGCCGGAGCAGGAGTCCGCGGGCCGGCCGCATTCCGGCCAGCGAGCGTGTCCCTGAGCCGCGGGCCAGGCCGAGGAGCACCTGTTCCGCCTGGTCGTCCAGAGTGTGGCCGAGGAGGATCACGCCCGCCCCGGAACCGGCGGCAGCCTCCTCGAGGGCGCCGTGCCGGGCGTCCCGGGCCGCAGCTTCGGGTCCGATCCCGGTGGCGGCGACGTCAACCCGCCGCACCTCCACGGGCGAGAGCCCCAGGTCCCGAAGGACGTCCGCGGTCTGCGCGGCCACGCCGGCCGAGCCGGGCTGCAGTTGATGGTCGACGACGACGGCGCCCACCGACACGGGATGGCCGTCCACATGGCCGCGGCGGCCGAAGTAGGACGCAACGGCCGCGAGGGCCAGCGAATCCGGGCCGCCGCTGCAGGCGACGAGCACCCGTTCCGGGTAGCCGGCGTCGGCCAGGGCGTTCTGCAACATTTTGCGCGCCTTGCCGACGACGGGCGACAGCCGGCCGGGCCGCCGTCGTCCGCTGAGGTGCTGGGACAACTAGAGGCCCATCCGTTCGAGCCAGAGCTTGGCGTCATGGATTTCCGCCTCGGTGGGCAGGTTCCCCGCCGATTCCCACACGCGGTTGAAACCCTCCATGCCTGCAACATCCACCACGGCACGGACGAACTTGGCACCGTCCGTGTACTGGCGCATCTTGGCGTCAAGGCCCAGCAGGTTGCGGATGAACTTCTCCACCACCCCCCGGTCCTTGCCGCGGGCGTTGAATCGTTGCCGGATGGTCTTGACGGACGGAACGATGCTGGCGTCCACGGCGTCCATCACCACGTTGGCGTGGCCCTCCAGCAGGCTCATCACAGCGGTCAGGTGCGAGAGCGAGGCCTTTTCCTCCGGATCCTGGAGCAGGTCCAGGATAGCGCCGCGGCCCGGGGCGGTTCCGGCGGCGGCGCGGTCCTTGAGCGAACGGGCCGCAGCCGAGGCACGCTCGAGGAGCGTGTCGACGTTGCCCAGCAGGTGTTCGCTGAGGTTGTCGATTTCGCTGAGCATGTGGTGGCGCAGCCAGGGGGCGGCCGCGAACTGCACCCGGTGGGTCTGTTCGTGCAGGCAGACCCACAGCCGGAAGTCCTCGGGCGCGACGTTGAGTTCGCGCTCCACCTGGACGATGTTCGGCGCGACGAGGAGGAGCCGCCCGCCGGAGGGCGCGGTGGAGTCTTCGGCGAGCGCGGAGAAGGGGTCGTACTGGCCCAGGACCTTGCTGGACAGGAACGCGAGCACGGCGCCGAGCTGGCTGCCGGTGATGGCCCCGCTGACGGACGCGGCACCGGGGCTCATGCTTCCGCGGCGGCCTTCCAGCATCTTTTCCATGGCGGGTTTGAGCATGACGGCAAAGCTTTGGGTGTTGGCCTTGGCCCAGGAGGCCCGGTCCACCACCAGCACGGAGGAATCCCGGAGGTCGCGTGCCGCCTCCAGGCCGGTGATGTCGTGGACGTGCGGCACGGAAATGTCGGCCATGAGGCGCAGGTTCTCCACGGCCGCCCCGATTTCGGCGGACCCCAGCGAAGGACCCGCAGGAGCCAGGCGCGCGGCGGTTGACGCTGCGAGCTCCCAGTTGATAAGTGCCTGGGCCTGTGCTGATGAATCGCCTGCAGTTGACTCCATAGCGTCCATCAGATCACAGCACCCCGCGGTTCCGCCTTAAGTTCGCTGACCGGCGAACGGGCACGGCGCCCCTGCAATGCACAGGCCGGGCACAGGGCCGGAACAGAAGAACACAAATGTCCGGGGCCACAGTTGGTACAGAAGTCCCCACCACCGAGGGCGCCGGCTAGCGGCAGCCGCAGGAGGCCAGGGCCGACGCCGTGCGGTCTATCGCCGTCCTGTTCCCTGCCGCGCCCGGCTGCAGTCCGTTCCCAATGAAGGAGAACACCAGCAGGCGGCCGTCTGCATCCACAACATAGCCGCTGAGGGCAATCACGGAGTTCAGGGTTCCGGTTTTGGCCCGAACCAGCCCCGCACCGCGCTCCGTGGACGGGTCGGTGTACCTGCTGCCCAGCGTTCCGGTAAGGCCGGCCACCGGAAAACCGCCGATGGCAGCACGCAGGCTGGGTTCGGCGCCGGACGTGATGGCCCTGACAACCTCCGACAGCTGGCCCGCCGACACCTGGTTGCCCAGGGACAGGCCGGAGACGTCCGCCACGCGCAGGCCCTCGGTGGGGATCCCCAGGTCCTGCACCTGTTTGAACACGGCGGCGGTGGCGCCGTCGTTACTGCCGGGCTGCCCTGCGGCAACGGCCGCCATCCGGCCCAGCACCTCGGCCAGATAGTTGTCCGAGGTCTGCAGCATCAGGTCAACCTGCTGGCGGAGTGTGGCGGACTGCACTTCGGCCAGCAGCGTGCCCGGGTTCAGCGCAGCGGGCGCGCCGGCGTCGCCCTCGGTGGCCTCGCCCACGGTGCCGTCGGACGGTTCCTGTACCTCCTGCTTTTGCGCCTCCTGCTTTTGCATCTCCGGCGCAATGGCGCGCACGACGCCGGGCGTCACCGACAGCCCGGTGGCGGCGCCTGCGGCCGTGAGCTGCGCGGTGAACGCCTCGGCCGCGTTCATGGCGGCATCCTGCGGACGCGGTCCGGTGATGACGGCGGGATCGTAGCGGGCGGAGTTGAGGGCCAGCGGGAACAAAGGCGCGGTCTCGCCGGCGGCCACATCCTCCAGGTTCCAGGTGGGGTTCAGTGCGGGTCCGGTGAACAAGGAATCATCCAGCCGCACCTGCACCGGGCCCTTAACGCCGTTTTGCTGCAGGGACTGGACCGTGAGCCGGGCCAGCGTGGCCAGTCCGGCGTGGCCCATGACGGTGTCGCCGGATGACTCGCCGGCGCCAAGCAGGACGTCGCCACCGCCGACCAGGAGCACGGACCCCGCCTCGGCGCCGGCCACCACCCTGGTGCTGAAGCGCTGGTCCGGTCCGATGGCGCGGACAGCGGCGGCGGCAGTAAGGAGCTTCATGTTGGAGGCAGGCACCCGGGCTTGCGAGCCGTCGCGGTCAAACAGCACCTGGCCGGTGGCGGCGTCCTGCACCACGCCGGTAAACGACCCGCCGCCGTCGGCCTGGAGTGTGGCGTTGAGCTGCGCGGTGAGGGTGTCCGGCCAGGGGACAGGCGCCGAGTCCTTGAGCGGTGAAATGCCCTGCGGAAGGGAAAGGTCCCGCGGGACCTGCTGCCAGGCCGGAACAGCGGTCCCCGTGGTTTTGGAGTCGGAGCCTTGGCCGGTGAGGGCAGGGACGACCAGCATGGCCGCGGGGACAGCCAGGGCCACAACCAGGATGCTCAGCAGGACCATCGGCAGCTGCCGCCTGATGATCGCAATCCAGGGACGGCTGGCCGCGCGGCTCATCATGCGTTTCATGCTGCTGTTGGTCCTTATAGTCCTGAAATGTCCCCACTAGTTCATGAAACCTGGGCCTATCGCTATATCCTCAATAGTAGTCGGCGGCACCGATACTCCTTTTGCTGGTCTTTTTGTGTGCCGCGAACACCCTGAAGTCGAGGAGCATTCCATGAAGCATGACGTGACCATCGAGATTCCCAAGGGATCACGCGTCAAGTACGAAGTCGATCACGAGACCGGCCGCGTCCGCCTGGACCGCGTTCTGTTCACTTCCATGCAGTACCCCACCCACTACGGTTTCTTCGAGAACACCCTCGGCGAAGACGGCGACCCGCTGGACGCACTGGTGCTCCTGCAGGACTTCGATCTGCACCCGGGCGTCATCGTTGAAGCCCGCCCCATCGGCGTCTTCAACATGACGGACGACGGCGGCGGGGACGCCAAGGTCCTCTGCGTTCCCACCGATGCCCGCTTCGACCACATCAAAGAGGTCAGCGACGTCAGCGAATACCTGATCAAGGAAATCGAGCACTTCTTCACCCGTTACAAGGACCTGGAACCGGGCAAGTGGGTCAAGGCCGAAGGCTGGGGCGACCGCGCCGCCGCCGAAGCCGAGCTGGAAGCCTCCATCAAGCGCTACGTTCCGGCAGCCGGCCACTAATTTCCACCGGCAGGTCGCGTTAGTGCGTCCTGCCCCGCAAATCCCCGTCCCCCGGACAAATCCCCGCATCATGCGAAGGGGAAAGGTCCGGGAGGCGGGGATTTTCTGTTGCCCCACCGCAGTGAATCTGTGAAATCGTTGCCTCGTGAGTTCCGAGTCTTTGAATCCCCCCTATTTTGACCCGCCCTGCGGCCCGGTCACCGGCTGGCGGGACGGTGACGTGCTGCGCGCCACCGGAATCCCGTACGCGACGGCGGGCCGTTTCCAGCCGCCGGCAAGTGCACCCGCCTGGACGGAGGCCTTTGCAGCCACCTCCCCCGCTCCCGCATGTCCGCAGGGTCCTGTCCCGTTCCTGGATGACATCCTGGGGACCCGTTACGGTGAACTGCCCGGCAGCGAGGACTGCCAGCGACTCTCCATCACCATTCCGGCCGGCCTCACCGACGGCGAGCGCGTCCCTGTGATGGTGTGGCTCCATGGCGGTTCCTACACGTCCGGCTCCGGAGACCTGGCCATTTTCGACCCCCGGACCCTGGTGGCCGAGAACCGGATCATCGTTGTGTCCGTCACCTACCGCCTGGGCCTGTTTGGCTATCTTGCAACCGGAACGGGCCGGCCGGCAAACCTCGGCCTGCTGGACCAACTGGAAGCGTTCCGCTGGGTGCAGCGCAATATCGGCGCCTTCGGCGGCGATCCGGAACGCGTGACCGCTTTTGGCCAGTCAGCCGGCGGCGACGCCGTGGCCCACCTGATGGCGACGCCGGAGGCACCCGCGCTGTTCCAGCGCGCCATCATTCAAAGCGCGCCCCTGGGCATCACCCGGGGCCGTCAAACGATGAGCGCCGCCATGGGCGTAGCGGCTGAACATGTCACCGAAGACACCCCGGCGATGGACGTGGTGGCCATCGAAGGGCATGTTTCCCAGGTGGCCAGGAAATTCGGGCTGAAGGCAGCAATGCCGTTCGGCACGCAGTACGGGCACGCACCCCTGCCGCCGGAACATGACATTGATGCCGCCTGGAACGCCACCGCCCCCGGGATCGAGGTCCTGATCGGCCACACCGCCGACGAGGCACGCATGTTCCTGCCGGGAAACCCCGTCGCCGGCCGCCTGGCCAAAATTCCGGTGATCGGAACCGCCGTCGTCAACGCCGTCAGCCGGGCTGTGACCGAAGCCGTGTACGGCCGGGCCGCCAGGAAGTTCGCCCGGCGGCACGCCCGGGCGGGAGGAAAAGCCTACAGCTACGTGCTGACCTGGGCGGCGCCCGGCAACTTCTTCGGCGCGGCCCATACGGTTGACTTGCCGCTGCTGTTCGGCGACGAACGGACGTGGGCGGCGGCCGGACTCGTTGCGGGCGCCACCTGGGACGAGATTAACGCCCAGGGCCGCGCCCTCCGAGCCATCTGGGCCAAGTTCGCCTCCGGGGAAGGCCTGGGTAGCCAGGGAGAGCTTCCCGGCACACTCCGTTACCGAGCGGTCTGACCGTGAGAACCCTGGGCGTGGACCTCGCCGCAGCCACCAGGAAGACCGCGGCGGCCGTGATCGAGTGGGCGGGCGGCGGTGCGCGGCTGGTGCATCTCGGCCTGGACGTCACCGACGAGGAGATCGTGGAGCTGTTCGGCAGCTGTGACATGACGGGCATTGACTGCCCGGTGGGCTGGCCGGACGCCTTCCTTCCTTTCCTTGCCGGGCACCTGAATTTCGACGCGCATCCGGTGCTGGACCACGACGGGATCGAGGGCCGGCGGCTCCTGGCCTACCGGGACACCGACCGGTTCGTCACGCGCGAGACGGGGCTGATCCCGCTCAGCGTCTCCGCTGACCGGCTGGCCCACCCGGCCATGCGCTGTGCGGTCATCCAGGCCAAGATCGCACGGGACCACGGACCGCAGGCCAGGGACGGCTCCGGCCGGCTGGCGGAGGTCTATCCGGCGGCTTCGCTGAAGCTCTGGGGAATCCACGCCCGCGGCTACAAGGGGCGCGGCATCCCGGAGTCGGAGCGGCTGGGCGTCATCCTGGACAGCCTCGCCATGGCCGCGCCCTGGCTGGACCTGGCCGGACGGCGGGAGGTCCTGGCCGCCTCGGATGACATGTTCGACGCCGTCATCGCCTCCCTTACTGCCCGGGCCGTCAGCCTCGGTCAGACCTTGACGCCGCCGGATGACCATGCCGCCGCAGCCCTGAGCGAAGGCTGGATCCATCTGCCGTCCGGTCCGCTCGCCGGCCTGCGCGGGTAGCCCGCACCCCCGCCCTCGGGCTACCCGCCGTTCAGCGTCCAGTCGCGGATCTCCTCCTGGTCTTCGCCGTGGGTGCGCGTGTGGTTGTGGGCCCTGATCCGACGGTCCTGCAACGACTGGCGCAGCAGGGAGTGCCGCTCCGCCAGTCCGGGAACCCGGTCAATGGCGTCGATGGCCAGCTGGAAACGGTCGATTCCGTTGAGCATGGCCATGTCGAACGCCGTCGTAGTGGTGCCCTCCTCCTTGTAGCCGCGGACGTGCAGGCCTTCCTGGTTGGTCCGCCGGTACGCCAGACGATGGATCAGGGACGGGTAGCCGTGGTAGGCGAAGATGATCGGCTTGTCCGCGGTGAAAATGCCGTCGAAGTCACGTGAGGTGAGGCCGTGGGGATGCTCGCTGGCGTCCTGCAGCCGCATCAAATCCACCACATTGACCACTCGGATCTTCAGCCCGGGCGCGCCCTCCTTGAGCAGCTGGGCGGCCGCGACCGTTTCCACCGTGGGAACGTCCCCGGCGCAGGCCAGGACGACGTCCGGCTCCTCGCCGGGGACCTCCGATCCGGCAAACTCCCAGATGCCCAGTCCCCGCTGGCAGTGGTGCGCGGCGTCGGCCGGTCCCAGCCAGGTGGGGGATGGCTGCTTGCCGCTGACCACGATGTTGACGTAGTCCTTGGAAGCCAGGCAGTGCTCCATCACGGACAGCAGCGTGTTGGCGTCCGGCGGGAGGTACACCCGGATGACCTCTGCCTTCTTGTTGACCGCGTGGTCGATGAAGCCCGGGTCCTGGTGCGAAAAACCGTTGTGGTCCTGCTGCCAGACGTGCGAGGAAAGCACGTAGTTCAACGAGGCCACCGGCTGGCGCCAGGCGAGCTCCCGGTGGACCTTCAGCCACTTTGCGTGCTGGTTGAACATGGAATCCACGATGTGGATGAAGGCCTCGTAGCAGCTGAATACGCCATGCCGGCCGGTCAGGAGATAGCCTTCCAGCCAGCCCTGGCACAGGTGCTCGCTGAGCACCTCCATCACGCGGCCGGCGCGCGCAAGGTGCTCGTCGACGTCGTCGATCCGGTACTGCCACACCTTGTCGGTGACGTCGTAGACGTCCTGCAGGCGGTTGGACGCCGTCTCATCGGGGCCGAAAAGCCGGAACGTCTCCGGGTTTTGCGAGATAACGTCCCGCATCCAGGAGCCCAGGGTGATCATGGCGCTGACCCGCTCCACACCCGGCTGCTGCACCTCGACGGCGTGCTTGCGGTAGTCCGGCAGCTTGAGGTCGCGCAGCAGGACGCCGCCGTTGGCGTAGGGTGTGTCGCTCATCCGCAGTTCCCCCGCGGGCGCGTTTTCCGCGACGTCGGGCCGGAGCCGGCCGTCCTCGTCGAAGAGTTCGCCGGGCCGGTAGGATTCAAGCCACTCGCCCAGCTGGGCCAGGTGCCCGGGGTTGGTGCGGACCTCGGACAGCGGCACCTGGTGGCTCCGCCAGGTGCCCTCCACCTGCTTGCCGTCCACGGTCTTCGGGCCGGTCCAGCCCTTGGGTGAACGCAGCACAATCATGGGCCACTGGGCGGCATTAGCGTCAGCACCGCCGCCGTCAACGGAGCCGCCGTCGTTGCGCCGCTCCGCCTGGATGGTACGAATTTCGGCGAGGCACGCGTCCAGGACGGCGGCGAAGTCGCGGTGCGCCCCCTCGACGTCGTCGGGGTCGTTGACCGTGACAAAGTGCGGCTTGTGGCCGTAGCCGCGGAGCAGCTGTTCCAGCTGGGCTTCCGGCATCCGGGCCAGGACTGTGGGATTGGCGATCTTGTAGCCGTTCAGGTGCAGGATGGGAAGCACTGCACCGTCAGCCACGGGGTCCAGGAAGTTGTGCGAGTGCCAACTTGCCGCCAGCGGCCCGGTTTCGGCCTCACCGTCACCGATGACGACGGCGGTGATCAGCTTGGGATTGTCGAAGACGGACCCGTACGCGTGGGCCAGGGAGTAGCCGAGTTCGCCGCCCTCGCTGATGGAACCCGGGGTCTCCGGAGCAGCGTGGCTGGGGATGCCGCCGGGGTAGGAGAACTGCCGGAAGAGCTCGGCGAGCCCCGGTTCGTCATTGCCTACATTGCTGTAGATCTCCGAGTAGGTGCCCTCCAGCCAGGCGTTGGCCACCACCGCGGGACCTCCGTGACCGGGCCCGGCGATGAACAGCATCTCCTGGCGGTCCCGTCGGATGGCCCGGTTGAGGTGGGCATAGACGAAGTTGAGGCCCGGGGTGGTCCCCCAGTGGCCCAGGAGCCGGGATTTGGTGTGCTCAGCGCGCAGCGGTTCCCGCAGCAGCGGGTTGGAGCGGAGGTAGATCTGGCCCACGGACAGGTAGTTGGCCGCCCGCCACCAGCGGTCCACGAGCCCGAGTTCGGAGTTACCAAGCAGGGCATCACTCACGTCACTGGTCACTGCAGTCCTCGCTTCACTAGGGCTATCTGTCGGTGGCACAGCTCCCATCGCAACATCTCCACGCGGCTGACACAACCCCGGACACTCTCGATGGGCAGTTCACGGCGATGGGCAGGTCTCTCCATCGCGCCAGGCCGCGGGAACGTCTAGGCTGGGTCGGAAACTTAAGGGCGAAGCACCACTCGGGGGGACTGCAGATGGCCGGATTTTACGGGGCAGACATTGCCCAGCTGCGGACGCTTGCAGGCACCATGAGCAAGGTGGCGGACAGCATCAACCTGCAAAGCCTGCAACTAAATAAGGTCATCAACGCAGACACCTCATGGCGAGGCCAGGATGCCGTTCGCTTCACTGCAGACTGGAACGGCCAGAACCGGCAATCCCTGATGAAAGCTGTCAGCCTGCTGCAGGCCAGTGCCAAAGAACTCAAGGCGCAAGCTGCGCAGCAGGAGTTCGCCAGCCACAAAGGCGGCGAAAGCTCCCTGGGCGTCATCAAGGACGTATACGACACCGGGATGGCGGCAAAGGACCTCGGATCAAACCTCTGGGCTGCCTACAAGCTCGGAACGCTCGGCTGGGAGGACTTCGCCAAGACACGGGAAGTCCTCACCAACTGGCGAGCCGGCGGAACCGTGCTCAACGAGGCCCTCGACTCCCTGCGGAACGGCGGCAAGATCACTGACGTGATCGCCGACCTCAAGGCCAACATTCCGTACAGCCAGGCCTTCCAAGACGCCACCAAGTTCTCCAAGGGACTCCGCGTTGCCGGGGCCTTGGCCGCGCCCCTGAACATTGTGGGCGGCATCAGCGACATCGTGAATCCGCAGCACGAGGGCTGGCGCGGCACCGGCGACCAGGTGGCCGGCGGACTCTCGGTGGTAGGCGGCGTGGGAAGCATCATGCTCATGACGGCGGGTGGTGCGGCACTGCTGGGGCCGATCGGCGCCCCCATCATCGTGGGTGCAGGCATCGTGGCCGGCGCGTGGGCCCTTGGAAACCTGGTGGCAGACAACTGGGATTCCATCAGCAATTTCGCACGGAATCCCGGTAGCTACCTCGCGGACGGTGCCGGTGAAGTGGCCGATTTCGCACAAGATGTAGGCAGTAAGGTGGCAGATGGGGTCGGCGACGCGGCCAAATCAGTCGGTAAATTTGTCGGAGGAATATTCGGATGACCACAAACACCATGAAATGGACGGAACGCGACGTTCAGTGTGCGGCCAAAGTCCTGGAATCGGCTACAGCTGACGGGGCCGTCCTGCCCACCCTGACGGACGAGGAAGTTGTCGCCCTCGACGGCGTCCAGCATGACCAGGTTGTCGCCCTGCCCTGGCTCTCGGCCCAGCCCACAGAAAAAGCAGTCCTGTGCGCCGTTGCCTTGCGTGGCCTCCTGGCCAAGGAACTCGTGTACCCGGTGATTTTCCAAGGCGAGAGCGAGCCGAGCAGGTTGCACGCCGTGGAGGAAATCACCGGAGCGCTGACCCTTCGTCGCAGTGGCGACAGCGTCGTATCCATTGAACGGACGGTCTCCACCGGGAAACGCTGGCTCTATGCCTACGTCCATGTGGAAGGCGTGCTGCTGGAGGAAGTGGACGACGGCGGCCTGCACGGCTTCACCGTCATCACTCCCGAACGTTTGCCGGCCCGCCTGGCGGAATTCGTCGACCCCGAAGGGGCAGCTGCCCGGGACTCGGAACCGACCAGCTATTCCGAAGCCGAGTTCGAAGCCCACGCCTCCACCGCTCTCACCGACACGCTCGCTGCCAGCAATGTCGTCGCCTTCAGCAACGGCTTGGACGATTTCCCCACGGTGACCGTTTACACCGGTCCCTCAGGCGTACACCTGCTGACGCCAAAGGTATCGCGCACGGCAACTCCCGGGGTTGCCGGGGACCCGGTCCGTCTCGAATTACGGGAAGCTTCCAAGGTCACCCTTGAAGCGGCCCTCGCTTCGCTGGTCCGCAACGTATGAGCCGCACCCCAAAAAGCAGCACGGGACTGCTGGATGCTGTCACGGGACGCCCCGTGCTCGCCTACACACGCACGGGTGAGCGCTACGTCCGCAAGGCCGGCTGGTCCCATTTCTGGGGACGTGCGCTGGATGCCGCCGTAGTGTTTGCTGTTGCCGGCATCCTTATGGGGGTTCTGAACTCCCTGATTCAGAACCTCGCGCTGGGCTCCCTCTCCCTTGCACTTCTTGACAGCAACGGGCTGTTCCTCGCCACCCTCACAGCGGTCTGGTTCCTGGTGCTTTTTGCCTACGGCATGATCATGGGGACTACCGGCAGCCTGGGCGACGCGGCCGCCGGGATGCGTTCTGTCAGAATCGCGGACGGCACGACGTCGGGAGCCTGGCTGGGCGGCTGGCGCGCCGTCTGCTGGTCATTCGCACCGCTCTATTACCTGGTGGCCTTCGCTTCCGCCCTCGGTGGAGGAGGCGGGGATACGTTCGAGGCGAAGTTCACTGCCGTCGACCTCCGGTCAGGCGTCTCCCGCGGGGCGGCCCCGGTACGGGATCCCCAGCTTGTTGCTGCTGAACAGGCCGCCGCTGAACAGCACGATCAGCTGCCCAACCTCTACGACAACGGCAACCCGCGTGGCTGAACCCGGAAGGACCTGGCTGGCACGCCGGGCTGAGCGACAGTACGGGCAGGAACTGGGCCTGTTGCGGCACACGGAGCTGTCATGGCACATCAGCTGGAAGCTCCTGCCGTGGTTCATCGGCGCAGGCTTCGTCTTCGCCGCCGTAGCCGAGTTCACAGGCCAGCCGACGTCCTCCCGAGGTCCCGGACTATTCTCCAACCTTCCGCTATACGCTGTGGCGAGCATTCTGACCGGCTTGGTCCTCTGGTCGCTAACGCTCCTCTTGAGCTTCCGGCGGCTCCTCGTTTTCGACCGCGGCCTTCTCTACCGCTACAGCCAGAAGCACGCCGCAAGGGCAATCTTCTGGGAGGACATCGACGCCGGAACGCTTCGCTCCGTTGTGGCTCCCGCAGGAACGGACGCGGACCGGCTGCTGAGGACGCTGAACCCTGAGGACAAGATTTCACTAGGCGTGCGGGGCCAATTTGCCGTAGTGTTCCGCGCCAAGGAATCACGGGTAACAGCCACAGCGCAGCCCGCATCAGGTTCGGACGGCACCGGTAAGCCCCTCCGTTTCTACACCTTCACCACCCGGAATAGCCCTGACCAGCTTGTGGGCATGATCCAGAACGGTCTGAGAAATACTGGCGCCCCGGAAGCCGCAGCGGCATTCCAAGCGCTGCCGCCCGCCGTCGTCCATTCCGCGGTGTCTTTGGATTAGCCACCGGGTAGTCTGTGATCCAGAATGTTCACGCTGACCATCAATCAAACGGACAGCCGGCGCGACGGTGACCGGGTGCCGCAGCTACTCAAGGACCTGCGGCACATCCCCGCGCGCCTCGATTTCGACCGCTCCGTTGAGGACGAGGTCCAGGGCATTGTTGAGTTCCCGCATCAGGCCGTGGAGGCAGCACTGATCGCGCTCCGCTGTGGCAGCTGGTTTGTGGGGATCGGCGTGGGACCCGTGAATGAGCCGTTGCCAAACCAGGTCAAGGATGCCACCGGACACGGCCTCATCTATGCGCGCCGGGCGGTGGACCGGGCCCGGAACGGGAAGGAACGCGTTCCCGTTGCGGTTGACGGCCCCTTGGCCGACCTTGCTGCCGAAGCGGAGGCCGTCCTGAAGCTTCTCGGCCATATCGTGCACGACCGCAGCACCGCTGAGTGGCGTGTGCTGGACCTGTTGACTCCCGGAGTGCGGGGCCAGCAGAAGGCCGTTGCCCAGGCGCTTGGCATCACCACGCAGGCCGTCAGCAAGGCTGCGGCAAGGGCACAGTGGAACGAGGAACACGCCGCCCGCCCGGCGGCGGCACGGCTCCTCCAGCTGATCCTCGAGGTGCGCTAAAGGAGGCTGCGGAGAACGTGCGCGGCGCCGTCGTCGTGAACTGACATGGTGACCTCGTCCGCGGCGGCAATCACTTCGCCGGGAGCCTGGCCCATGGCCACGCCACGGCCTGCCCACGTGAGCATCTCGATGTCGTTGCGGCCGTCGCCGATCGCCACCGTGAGGTGCGACTCGATGCTCAGGTGCCCGCGGAGGTGCTCCAGGGCGCTGGCCTTCGTAACGCCCTCGGCTGCAATGTCCAGCCAGGCAGTCCATCCCACGGAATACGTGACGCCGGACAGCCCAATGTGCTTGATGGCTTCGTTGAACTCCTCGGACGTGTTTTCGGAGCTGAACACCACCACGCGCACTGCCGTGGCATCGAGCATGGTCTGGAAGTCCACGCCGATTGCTTCCACGCCGAAGCTTGCGTCCTGGAAGCGTTCAGTGGACAGGAAGTTGCCGTCCTCGTCCTCCAGCGCGTACTTGGCCATGGGAAGCCGCTTGCGGAGGGCACGGAGCGCCGGGCCGGGATCAAAGGTTGCCTTGCGGATGACCTCGTAGCCGTCGGGGTGGGCCGGATCCAGGCGGAGGGTCACGCCGCCGTTGCAGCACACCGCGTAGCCGGTCTCGATCCCGATCTGCTCAATGATGGGCAGGGTGGCGTTCAGCGACCGGCCGGTGGCGATCAGGACCTCGTGGCCGGCAGCGACCACCGCTTGGGCCGCCTCACGCACGGAAGCCGACATGTGGCCGTCGTGGTTGACCAGCGTGCCGTCCACGTCCAGGGCCACCATGAGCTTGGTTGAGTTGTTCTTGCCGTTGTTTCGCTGGTCATCGTTGCCAGCGACTGAGGTTTCAGTCAATGTTGTCATTCACCTAGTACAGCAGACGTCCACGGAAAGCCGCTAGGACGCACACCACAGCCATTGTGAACTTGTGGTAAACACCCACAGCTTGTCCACATTGTGGGTGTTTACCGGCGTGTCACCCGGTTGGACCGGATTGCGGGCAAATCCCCGCCGCGTGGCCAAATCCTTCCGGTGTTACACGGGGATTCGACCGGACGGCAGGGATTTGCCGTGACTTATCCACATCCATGCAGGCGCGTCTGGATGCGCCGGGATGGCAAGCCCAGCATGGGAGCATGGATTCCGCTTCCGCCTCCCTCATCCTTGCCAGCCGCCGGCGTGCCCTCACTGGAAGTAGCCGGAGCCTGAGCCGCGCGTACAGCAACGGCGAGTTGGTGCGGGTCAGGTTCGGCGTCTACTGCAGCAAGCCGGCATGGCTCGCGCTTAAAGCCTGGCAACGCTACGCGGCTACGGTGGCGGCGGTGGCGTGCAGTGATCCGTCGGCCGCATTCTGCTACCTCACCGCTCTTCGCCTATGGCGGTTGCCCCTCCCCCGGGTGCCTGAGCACATACACATCATCACGCAGTCACCGCAAAAGGCTGGCAGGCTCCCGGCAACCACCTGTGCTGCCAAGGATCCGAAGACCGGCCTCACCGGGCTGGAACAGGTGCGGGGCTACGGAATCTCCCGGCATCATTGGGCGGCTGACGTCGTGGAACACAGGGGCATGGCAGTCACTTCGCTCGTCCAGACGGTTGTTGACTGCATCGTCCGAATGGAGCTGCCGGAGGCTGTGGCCGTTGTGGACGCGGTGCTGGGAAGCCGCCGCACAAACGGCGAGGGCCTCACCCGGAAGGATTTGCTGGACTGGTCGGACCAGCTCCCGTCGGCGGCCAAACGCCGCCGGGTCGTGGAAGTACTTGCCCTGGCCGATGAGGCATCAGAGTCGGTAGGTGAATCCCGGAGCAGGGCGCTCATCCACGTCCTCGGGCTACCGGCGCCGGTCCTGCAGCACCCCTTCTACGATGACGAAGGCTTCATCGGGCGCACGGATTTCTTCTGGCCCGAACAACGCGTTATTGGCGAGTTCGACGGCGACGCAAAGTACCTCGACGACGCACTCCTCGGCGACATGAGCACTCGCGAGGCCATCCTTGCCGGAGAAGAAACGGGAGGACCGGCTGCGGGCGCTCGGTTACAAGGTTGTTCGCTGGGACTGGAAGACCGCAACCAACGCCGGGCTACTGAGGCGTAAGCTCGCGGCAGCCGGGATCAGAGGGCAAAAATCCCCGCCGCGTGGCCAAATCCATCCGGCGTTACCCGGGGATTCGACCACGTGACGGGGATTTCCCAGCGAACCAGCAAAACTACAGGACGGGCAGCACTTCCAGGCCGCCGAGGTACTTCTGGAGCGCCCTGGGGACGTTCACCGAGCCGTCCTCGTTCTGGTGGTGCTCCAGGATGGCCACGATCCAGCGGGTGGTGGCCAGCGTGCCGTTCAGGGTGGCGACGGCGCGGGTTCCCTTGGGTGCGCCGTCCTCGTTCAGCACCCGTTCGCGGATGTTCAGGCGGCGGGCCTGGAACGTGGTGCAGTTCGAGGTGGACGTCAGTTCGCGGTAGGCGCCCTGCGTGGGCACCCAGGCCTCGCAGTCGAACTTGCGGGCAGCAGAGTTGCCGAGGTCGCCGGCGGCGGTGTCGATGACGCGGTAAGGGAGCTCGCACTTGGCCAGCATCTCCTCTTCCCACGCGAGCAGGCGCTCGTGCTCGGCGGCGGCTTCTTCCACCGTGGTGTAGATGAACATTTCCACCTTGTTGAACTGGTGGACGCGGATGATTCCGCGGGTGTCCTTGCCGTGCGAGCCGGCCTCGCGGCGGTAGCAGGAACTCTGGCCGGCATAGCGGATGGGACCGGCGGAGAGGTCCAGGATCTCGTCCGCGTGGTACCCGGCCAGGGCAACTTCCGAGGTGCCCACCAGGTAAAGGTCGTCTTCGGCGAGGCGGTAGATCTCGGCGTCGTGCTTGACGTCGAATCCGGTGCCCTGCATCGTTTCCGGACGGACCAGCGTGGGGGTGATCATGGGGACGAAGCCCGCATCGATGGCCTGCTCCATGGCCATCTGCAGGAGCGCCATCTCCAGCCGGGCGCCCACGCCGCGGAGGAAGTAGAAGCGTGAACCCGATACCTTGGCGCCGCGCTCCATGTCGATGGCACCGATCAACTCACCGATTTCAAGGTGGTCCTTCGGCTCGAAATCCGGGAACTCCCGGGGTTCGCCGACGGTCTTGACCACAACGTAGTCGTCCTCGCCGCCTTCCGGAACACCGTCAACTATCAGGTTGGGGATGGCACGGAGGAGCTCCTCCTGCTGGGCCTGGGCGACGTCAGCCTCAGCCGATGCGGCCTTGACCGATGCGGCCAGCACCTTGACCTCCGCCAGCAGGGCCTGCTTTTCCTCACCCTTGGCCTGGGCCACCTTCTTGCCGAACGCGTTCTGCTCGGCGCGGAGGTTTTCGAAGCGGATCAAGGCCGCGCGCCGTGCCGCGTCTGCCGAGATGATCGCATCCACCACGGACTCGTCGGCGCCGCGGGCGCGCTGGCTGGCACGGAACTTGTCCGGATTTTCGCTGAGGTCTTTTACGTCGATCACCAGACAAGAGTATCGAATGCGCCCGCCATGACGCGGTGGCGCTGCGCGTCGCCGCGGGATAGTCGCCGCGGGATAGTGTTGGAGCACCATGAACGACTGGCTGCTCTACCTCATCCTGGCTGCGGCCTTGGCTTTCGCGGTGTCCAGCTGGTGGGGCGTGCGGAGGCTGAAAGCACTGCATACCCGCAGTGCCGTCCAGGAGGACACGCACCATCCGGGCATGGTGCAACAGAAGGTGGCCGTGGTGATGAACCCGGTCAAGGCAAAGTCGGACGAAGCCCGCGCCCTGATCCAGCGCGCCTGCCTGTCCGCCGGCTGGGAAGCCCCCGTCTTTTTCGAAACCACGGCCGAGGATCCCGGATATTCGCAGGCTGAGGCAGCACTCGCGAGCGGGGCCGACGTCGTCCTGGTGGGCGGCGGGGACGGCACCGTACGCGTGGTGGCTGAGAAGCTGGCCCACACGAACGTACCCATGGGACTGATCCCGCTGGGTACCGGAAACCTGCTGGCCAGGAACATCCACCTGGACGTCAACGATGTCCACGGCAGCATCCAGACAGCACTCTTCGGACACCAGCGGCACATCGACACGGCCCGCATGGGCATCAGGAACTCGCGGACCGGCGCCTCGTCAGAGCACGCATTCCTGGTCATCGCCGGTATGGGCATGGATGCCGAAGTCGTCGGGGATACCAACGACGGTCTGAAAAAGGCCGTGGGATGGCTCGCCTACACCGAGGCCGGCGTCAGGCACTTGCCCGGGCGGCGCAAAAAGGTTTCCATCGCCCTGGACGACCAGCCGGAACAGTCCCGGAAAATCCGCAGTGTGCTCTTCGCCAACTGCGGACTCATTCCCGGCGGCATCGACTTCATCCCGCAGGCGATGATCGACGACGGCATGCTGGACGTCGTGGTGATGAGCCCGCGCAGCGCCATCGGGTGGATCGCGATGTACACAAAGATCATGTTCAAGCACAAGCGGAACCTGCCGGTGATGAGCTACTACCGCTCCGGCAAGATCGTCATCAAATGCGCCGAGCCGGTGGCCACGCAGGTGGACGGCGATCCCTCCGGAGAGGCTACCGACGTCACCGTGCAGGTGCAGCCGGGCTCGCTGCTGGTTCGGGTTCCGGAAAGCAAAGGCGGCGAAACGCCCGCAGGGGACGTGTCCTCCCCGAGGCAGTAGGCCGGACTCAGGCGCTGGCCTTTTTCTCCTCCGCCTCGGCTGCGGCTTTTGCCGCCGCGCGGGCTTCGGACTGCTCGCGGATCATGGCTTGCTCCTCTTCGAAGCGCAGGCGATCCGCCCTGTCGGCGTCGTCGCCGTCCCAATCCTGGTTATCCGCAGTGGGCTTGGGATTGACAATCATTCCCTGGCCGTCGTTGTCGCTGCTGGATCCTGACATGACCCGCTCCTTCCGGTAGAGGTCTCCCCAATGGATCAGGCAAGCATACGCACTGCCGTGCAGGCGGGGAAGTACCCGGAGGGGCATTTGCCTAAGCTGTGGGCGAACCCTGCGGGGCATGAACAGGCTCGATCGATGCCCCTTTGAGTATTCCTGCCACCCACTCATGTGCGGCGTGGAATGCTTCGTCGGAGGTGTGCGGCGCCACCTCCGGGCTCTGCGCGTCGGCCCGCGGGTAGGAGCCCAGGAAGCGCGTGGCCGGACTGATCCGGTGTAACCCGGCCAGCGCATCGGACACGCGGGCGTCCTCCACGTGGCCGTCGGCGTCGATGCTGAAGAAGTAGTGGCCAAGGTACTGCCCGGTGGGGCGTGATTCGATGCGGCTCAGGTTCACGCCCCGGGTGGCGAACTGGTCCAGGATTTCCATCAGCGCGCCGGGCCGGTCCTCCGGCAACGGGACCACCACGGTGGTCTTGTCCGCACCGGTGCGGTGCGGCAGTGCACCGGGCCGGCTGACCAGCACAAAGCGCGTCACTGCCCCGGGATTGTCTCCGATGTTCTCGGCCAGAACGTGCAGTCCGGGCTGCTCGGTGGCCACGATCGGGGCGCAGATGGCGGCGTCGTAGTGGGCGCCGTCTTCGTCCAGAAGCCCCATGGCGCCGGCCGCAGTGGAGGACGCCGGGATATATTCCACAGCGGGCATGTTGGCTTCCACCCATAGCCGGCACTGCGCCCAGGCGTGGCCGTGGGTGGAGATCCGGCGGATATCCGGGATTTCCACCCCGGGGCGGGCAACCAGGACGAAGCTGATCGGCACCAGCGCTTCGCGGATGATCCTCAATTCCTGGCCGGAGGCGATGGCGTCCAGCGTGGCGGTGACCCCGCCCTCCACGGAATTCTCGATGGGCACCATGGCAGCATCGGCGGATCCGGTCCGTACCTTGTCCAGTGCGGTGTTCACGTTGGAGGAGGGGATGCGGACCGCCTCACTGGCACCCGGCACCTGCATCAGCGCGGCCTCGGTGAACGTGCCCTCCGGGCCAAGGAAGGTGTAGGTGACGGGCAACGCGGGCATGGACTGTCCTTCTCAGATAACTTCAAGGCCGCCCGGGGGCGGATAGGGCACCGGGGGCGGATCGGGCCCGGCGGGCGGATAGGGCCCGGCGGGCGGCTAAGGCCCGGCGGGCGGACGGGGCACGGTTTAGAGGATGACGGGCTTGAGGCCGTTGTCCGAAACGAGCGGCAGGCCCGATTCGAGCCATTGGTCCATTCCGCCGGCAACGTTAAGGGCGGTGTAACCCTGCCCCACGAGCCACTGGGCCGCGCGGAAGGAACGGCCGCCGGTGCGGCAGATGACGTACAGGTCCTCGTCCGGATCCAGCTCGCCAAGCCGGGCCGGCAGCTGGTCCAGTGGAATGTGCAAGGCGCCTTCGGCGTGCCCGGCCGACCACTCGTAGTCCTCCCGCACGTCAAGGATCTTGGCGTCGGCCGGAACGTCGGTCACGGTCACAGTTTCGATGTCGCTCATGGGTGTCCTCTCCGGAAAATGAAGGTCTACCTCCAGCGTAGCCTCCGCCCGGGTCGGCCATCCCGAATCCGGGGCACGTTACGCTTCAAGGGGACCGCAAGGGAGGAACGTTGATGACAGCCCAACAGCCAACCATCCTGGCAACATCCGGCGGATACAAAGCCGGGTCGCGTTCACGCCTGGAGTTTGACGCATTGCTGCACCACGCCGTCGAACTTTCCGGCGTTACGGGGCGGGCGCCGCGCGTCACGCATATCGGCACTGCGGCGGGCGACCAGCGCTGGTTCAACGCGGAGATGGACCAGGCGGCGAGAATCGCGGGCTTCGATTTCAGCCACCTCAACCTTTTCACCATGCCCAGCATCGACGATCCGGAAGCGCACCTCCTGGAGCAGGACGTGGTGTGGGTCAACGGCGGGTCGGTGGTGAACCTGCTGGCCGTGTGGCGCGCGCACGGCCTCGACGGAATCCTGCGGCAGGTGTGGGAACGCGGAGTGGTCCTCGCCGGGGTCTCGGCGGGGTCCATCTGCTGGTTCCAGGGCGGCACCACGGATTCGTTCGGACCGCAGCTGCGTCCCGTGACGAACGCCCTGGGCTTCCTGCCCTATGCGAACGGCGTGCACTATGACTCCGAGGACCAGCGCCGCCCGCTGGTGCACCGGCTCGTGGCAGACGGCACGCTGGGCGAAACACACTGCACGGACGACGGCGCGGGGCTGGTCTACTTCGGGACGGACCTTGTGGAGGCGGTCACCGAAGTGCGCGGCAAGTCCGCGTACCGCGTCACCCGCCAGGGGGAAGGTGACGCCGCTGCCGCGGCCGAAGAGCGGCTGGAGGCCCGTTTCCTTGGCTGAAATCCACGAATTATCCGCAGTGGTGCTTCGCGATGCGCTCCACTCGGGCCGGCTCTCCGCCCGGGAGGTGACGGAGCATTTCCTTGCCCGGATAACGGCCCGCAATCCCGGCCTCGGCGCCTTCATCACAGTCACTGCGGAACAGGCTCTGGCCGATGCCGCCGCCGCCGATGCGCTGTACACCCGCACGCCGCACTCCCACCAACCGGAGCTTCCGCGGCTGCACGGCATGCCGGTGGCCTTCAAGGACCTGACAGACGTGGCGGGCGTGGTGACTACCCACGGCAGCGCAGCTTTGGACCGCAAGCCGGCAACCGTGGACGGCGCCCTGGCGGCGGTATTGAAGGGTGCCGGCGCCATCTCGTTGGGCAAGACACAGGTTCCGGAGTTCGGACTGACTGCCTACAGCGAAAACCTGATCGCGCCGCCGTCGCGGAACCCGCATGCGTTGAGCCGCAGCTCGGGCGGCTCCTCGGGCGGCAGCGCCGCAGCCGTCGCGGCCGGCCTGGTCCCGTTCGCTCCCGGGTCCGACGGCGGCGGCTCCGTCCGGATCCCCGCGGCGGCCTGCGGGCTGGTGGGCCTGAAACCGGGGCGCGGCCTCGTCCCGGCCGGCGAAAGCACCGGAGACCCCGCCCGGCTGGTAGTGGCAGGCCCGCTGGCGCGGTCGGCCGGGGACGCCGCATTGATGCTTGACGCCCTGGTGTCCGCGCAGGGAGCCGGCGCAGGCCAGTACCTCACATCCCTGCCCCGGCCGCCGCGCCGGCTGCGGATCGGCGTGAGCCTGGACAGCCCCTGGCAGGCAATCTTTCCGTTTACGCCGGACCAGGAGGCCATGGACGCGCTCCAGGAAGGCGTCCGCCTGCTCGAAGCCGCGGGACATTCCACCGCCGAAGCGGCCGTCCGGTATGACAACCGCTACCCGGATGCGTTCACGACGGCGTGGACGGCCGGCGTCGGGAGCGCCCGGATTGCGCCGCAGCGCGAAGCGCTGCTGACCCCGCTCACGCGCACGTTCCGGCGTCGCGCGCAGCAAAGGAGTGCGTCGAAACTCAACGAGGCACTGGGCTTCCTGCGGCAGTTCGAGCGCGACACAGTCTCCCAGTACGCCCAGTGGGACCTCATGATGACGCCGGCGCTGGCCCAGACACCGCGTCCCGTGGGCTGGTTCACGGGAGCCTCCCACGGGGACGGCTACTGGCCCGCCTCGGAATGGGCCGGCGACGCCGACGGCGACTACCGGAAGCAATGCGAATTCGCGCCGTGGTCCAGCATGGTCAATGTGTGCGGCCTGCCCGCCATCAGCATCCCCGTGCACTGGACGGAAGGCTCGCCCGGCGCGGGCCTGCCCATGGGGATCCAGCTGGTGGGGCCGATCGGATCCGAGGCGCTGCTGCTGCAAGTGGCGGCGCAGATCGGGTTCTAACCGGAGCGTCCGGCCAGCGAGTCCGCCTTGATTCCTCCCTGCGGGAATGTGACAATCACGCACCGCAGTGCCACTCTTAAGTAAATGAGCACCACTCATTTATCCGATCGCCCCGCCACGACGCCGGGCGACACGTCATTTTTCGGCCACCCAAAGATGCTGGCCAGCCTCTTCTCCGTGGAAATGTGGGAGCGCTTCTCCTTCTACGGAATGCAGGGCATCCTCCTCTACTACATGTACTTCACGGCCGCCCAGGGCGGCCTGGAAATCGAGCAGGGCCTGGCCGCCGGCCTGGTGGGCGCGTACGGCGGCGGTGTCTACCTCTCGACCATCCTCGGCGCGTGGCTCGCTGACCGGCTCTTCGGTTCGGAACGTGTCCTGTTCGGGTCGGCCGTCCTGATCATGGCCGGCCACATTGCCCTGGCGCTGGTGCCCGGCATCCCGGGACTCATCGCCGGCCTGGTGCTGGTGGGAGTCGGCTCCGGCGGCCTGAAAGCCAACGCCACCGCACTGGTGGGCACCCTGTACGGGGAGAAGGACGAACGCCGCGACGCCGGCTTCTCCATCTTCTATATGGGCATCAACGCCGGCGCGCTGATCGGCCCGCTCGTCACCGGCTGGCTGCAGGAAAGCCAGGGGTTCCACTGGGGCTTTGGCGCCGCCGCCGTCGGCATGGCCCTTGGGCTTGGCATCTACGCGCTTGGGCGCAAGAAGCTTCCCGACGAGGCGCACCGCGTGCCCAACCCGCTCCCGGCAAACCAACGCACCCGGTTCGGGTTGATCTTCCTGGGCATCGCCGCCGCGGTGGCGGCGCTCCTGGCCACCGGAGCGGTCAACGCGGAAAACCTGGCCATGTCCATGGCCTACGCGGCCATCGGCGCGTCCCTGCTGTATTTCGGCCTGATCTTCTCCAGCAGGAAGGTGACGGGCACCGAGCGCAAGCGCGTGGTGGCCTTTATCCCGCTGTACGTCGCCTCCGCGGCATTCTGGGCGCTCTTCCAGCAGCAGTTCACGTTCATTGCCGTGTACTCGGAGGAGAAACTGGACCGGAACGTGTTCGGCTGGGAAATGCCGGCCGCCTGGGTGCAGTCCATCAATCCGGTGTTCATCATCATCTTCGCGGGCATCATGGCAGCCCTGTGGACCCGCCTCGGCAACAGGCAGCCGGGCTCGGCCCTGAAGTTCTCCATCGGCCTGTTCGTGATGGGGCTCGCCTTCCTGGCGTTCATCCCGCTGGCCGGCAGCGGCAAGACACCCCTCCTGGCCCTGGTCGGCATCCTGCTGCTCTTCACCCTGGCTGAGCTCTTCCTCTCCCCCATCGGGCTGTCCGTCACCACCAAACTGGCCCCGCAGGCATTCCACACGCAGATGGTGGCCCTGTTCTTCCTCTCGGTTTCCCTCGGCACCACACTGGCCGGCATCCTGTCCGGGCTGTACAACCCGGACGACGAACTGCCGTACTTCATCGGTATCGGCGGCACCGCCATGGTGCTCGCCGTCGGCCTCGCAGCAGCCTCGCCGGCCATCAGGAAGCTCATGGGCGGCGTACGCTGAGCCGATGAGCCGCCGTCGCCCGCCGTCGAAAGGCCCGGTGGAGTCCCGCAGCCAGCCGTACCTTTCAGTAGCCGTAGCCGTTGGCGGCGGCGAAGATCGCCGCCACCGCGAACGTGAGCACAATAGCCGTCAGCGCCAGGCCGAGGTAGCCAAGGACCAGGCCGGCAATGGCGAGCCCGCGGCCGGCAGGTTCCCGGAGCAGTGCCAGATGACCCAGGACCACGGCAGCAATCTGCGGCAGGATAAAAAGACCCAGCCCGAGGAACACTGCGATGCCGCAGCACAGGCTCGCGATGCTGAGCCCCTTGGGCTCGGGCGGGGCGCCGTAGTAGGAGGGCTGCCCGTAGGCGGTGCCGTACGGTCCGGGCTGCTGTCCGTACGCCGGCGGCTGGCCATAGCCTTCCGGCTGGCCGTAAGGTCCGGGAGGCACGGGCTGTGAACCCTGCGGTGGTATATACGACGGCGGCTGGTAGCCCTCGGGCGTCCCCTCATCACCGGAGGCAGGCTGGTTCGTCATGGGAATTCCCCTTTTTGGTGGCTAAACCCAGCCTACCAACGCGCCGTCCGGAGGTGGGCGGCCGTGATAGACCCGTAATCCTCAAGCTGATCCGCAGCCAGCGGCGACTAGCGGGCCCAGAGCGGCACCGAGAGTGAGAACACCAAGACCCCCAGGAGCAGCAGGGTCCACAAACCGGCTGCCAGCTGTCTCCCGCTGTCCTGCGCAGATCTCCCCATGTGCAGGGAGGCGGGACCGCCTGTGACGTTGCCGGCCGCTGAGCCGTGATACCGGCTGGGAAGCGGCGGCGGATACACCGCACCCTCGTTCGAACGGGCGGGGACAGGAGGGTAGTTTCGCGCTCCGGGTGACTGCGGTTGGGTCAGTTGCTGTCCCAGCCGGGAATAAAGGCCGACCACCGCCGGCGGGTCAAGTGCTGCCGGGAGTGCCACCACCCGCGCAACAACGTGGTTGATGCCCAGCACAGCGACACCGGAGCCCGTCACGTCTGCGAAGTCTGGCTGGCCGGCCAGGCAGATGATGGAGCGGACCAGGTGGCGGTGGGGCGCGTCGAGCAGCGCAGCCACGGCTGCCGCCTGCCCCAGGGCGCCGTCCACTGCCGGGTTGCGCGAATAGCCGTTCTGCCTGAGGACGCCGTCCCGGACCTCAACGGTGCCGGACCACGTCTTGGCATCCACCACCACAACTCCTCCGGGCCCCACCAGCACGTGGTCAAGATTGGCCAGCGGCCGGCCGGGCCAGTGAACGTCGTGCAGCAGGAACCAGCCCTGCGGGGTCAGTTCGCCCAGCCGCTTCGCGGTGAGGCGCTCCCCCTCCGTGCCGGCACCCCACGGTTCGGCGGCGAGCTCGGGGTGGTCCAGCCGGCGCTTGAGCCGCGCGATGCGCTCGGCCGCCAGCCGTGACTGCTCTGACGCTCCGTCGCCTGCTGCCATGGACTGACCTCCCCTTGGATTCGCCGCAACCGGGTCCGCCGCAACTGGATACCGTGCGCCGCTGACGGCGGCGGAGGGCACCGCCGTCGTGATTTGTTTAGAAATTAGCAGCCTGCGGACGGCCGGTATATAGGTAGTTTTGGCCCCACTACTCGCTTTTCCGCGGCGAATTACTGCCCCTCAATAAATGCAAAAGGGAATAAATTGGTAAATGCCGGATGAAATTCGGCGTCATAGGGACCGGATTCCGGACAAACCGTGTTGTGCCCCGCTGTCGTCTGGCATGCTGGTGCCATGGCTAGCCGCGCGGGCACAGTTGCCCAACCCCAAGACCTTGTTGACCTCACTGCGCTCCTGGATGCGTACTACGATGTTTCCCCCGATCTGAGCGATCCGGGCCAGCGCGTTGCGTTCGGCACCTCCGGGCACCGGGGGTCCAGCCTGAAGGCTTCGTTCAATGAGCCCCACATCGTGGCCATCACCCAGGCGATCGTGGAATACCGTGCCGGGCAGGGCATCACCGGCCCGCTGTACATGGCAAAAGACACGCACGGCCTCAGCGAACCGGCCCAAAATTCCGCGCTCGAAGTTCTGGCAGCCAACGGTGTGAATGTGCTGATCGACGCCCGCCACGGCTACACGCCGACGCCCGCGTTGAGCCACGCCATCCTTACCCACAACCGGAACGCCCCTGCCGGCGCACCGCAGGCGGACGGCATCGTGGTCACTCCGAGCCACAACCCGCCCGGTGACGGCGGCTTCAAATACAACCCGCCGCACGGCGGACCTGCGGACACTGACGCCACCGGCTGGATCGCGAACCGGGCCAACGAGCTCCTGGAAAACGGGCTCCGCGGCGTCAAGCGCATCCCGGTGGCGGATGCCCTGGCAGCCGAGACAACCGGGAAGTTCGACTTCCTGAGCAGCTACGTGGACGACCTCCCGTCCGTGCTGGACCTGAACGCCATCCGCGAGGCCGGCGTCCGGATCGGCGCCGACCCCATGGGCGGTGCTTCAGTGGACTACTGGGGGGAGATCGGCGAGCGCCACCACCTGAACCTCACCGTGGTGAATCCCACTGTTGATCCGCAGTGGGCCTTTATGACCCTGGACTGGGACGAGAAGATCCGGATGGACTGCTCCTCGCCGTCCGCCATGGCCTCGCTGATCAACCGGATGTCTGTTGGTGCGGACGGGTCCGCAGCCTATGACGTCGCCACGGGCAACGACGCCGACGCTGACCGCCACGGCATCGTCACACCGGACGGCGGGCTGATGAACCCGAACCACTACCTCGCCGTCGCAATCGATTACCTTTACCGCCACCGCACCGGATGGAACCCGGAGTCGGTGATCGGTAAGACCCTCGTGTCCTCCTCCATCATCGACCGCGTGGCCGAGAGCCTGGGCCGCAAGCTCGTTGAGGTTCCCGTGGGCTTCAAGTGGTTCGTTCCCGGGCTGCTGTCCGGCGAAGGCGCGTTCGGCGGCGAGGAATCCGCCGGCGCGTCCTTCAACAAGATGGACGGCAGCGTCTGGACCACGGACAAGGACGGCATCCTGCTGGCCCTGCTTGCCTCGGAGATCACAGCCGTCACGGGCAAATCGCCCTCGCAGCTCTACAAGGGCCTCACCGACCAGTTCGGCGATCCCGTGTATGCACGGATCGACGCCGCAGCCACGCGCGAGCAGAAAGCAGCGCTCGGCAAGCTGTCGCCGTCGGACGTCACCGCCACCGAACTCGCCGGCGAGACGATCACGGCCAAGCTCACCGAGGCTCCGGGTAACGGCGCGTCGATCGGCGGCCTGAAGGTGGTCACCGAGAATGCGTGGTTCGCCGCCCGCCCGTCCGGCACCGAGGACGTCTACAAGATCTACGCAGAGTCCTTCAAGGGCGCCGAGCACCTCAAGCAGGTCCAGGCAGAAGCCAAGGCCCTGGTTGACGGGGTTATCGCCTGACCCAACGCTCTCTCACTTAACGCCGGAAAAGCAGCGACGCTCTCTCACTTTCTTTGGGAAAGTGAGAGAGCGTCGCTGCTTAACTTTCAGTAAGTGAGAGAGCGTCGCTGATTAACGTGCGTTAAGTGAGAGAGCGTCAGACGGTGCGTACGACGACTAGACCGTGCGGACGACGACTAGACCGTGCGTACGACGTCCGCGTAAGCGAACTTCGGCTTTGCTTCGCCCCAGGCGTCCGGACCGGGCTGGCCGATGTTGACCACCAGGAAGCTCTTCTGGTCCCCGGCGGGGAAGAACGCCGCATCAATGGCGGAGAAGTCAGCGCCGGTCATGGGGCCTGCGGAGAAACCGAGGGAACGGACCGCCAGGATGAAGTAACCGGCCTGGAGGTGTGCGTTGTTGTTGCCCGTGCTGGCCGCGAGATCCGGCGACGCATCGTACATGGCCTTGGGGGCGTTGTAGCCGGGCAGGAAGTTCTCCCACTGATCCTGCCAGGCGGTGTCGTAGCTGAGGACCGCGACCAGCGGAGCGGACGCGGTCTTGGCGCGGTTACCCGCCGAGAGTGTCTCCACGAGCTGTGCGCGGGCTTCATCGGAGCGGACGTAGGTCACGCGCAGCGGCTGGGAGTTGAACGCCGTGGGGCCGAACTTGGTCAGTTCGTAAATGGCGCGGGCCTGCTCATCCGTGACCTCACCGGTGAAGGCGTTGGCCGTACGGGCTTCAGCGAAAATCGCGTCCACTGCGGCTGCGTCGATCACTGCTTCTTCATGGGCAATTGTCATCTGCATACCTTTCGACGGGCCCGCTCACCCGGAGGCGGCCGGCGGTTCTGGTTTCCATAGTTGCAACTTCAAGCGAATAGTTCCTCTTCCCGTGACTGCGCGTGACGTTCCACACGCTGCGGCAACGGGTGCCTGCCTGTACCCCTGCCGGCCGGGGCGCGCCGCACGGCCTGCGCGGTAATGTTGCTCCGGAAGATTCCTTCCCCCTCCCGACACATACTTCTTTGAAAGGCTCCCGGCCATGAGCATGCTTGGTACCAAATGGAAGCTTCACGGCAACGGAAAGTCGGTCCGCCCCGGCGAGGTGGTGGCCCCCGGTGAACGCCTTACCTGGCCGCTGACCATCGGAGTGGGGATGCAGCACGTGGTGGCCATGTTCGGCGCCACGTTCCTAGTGCCCATCATCACCGGCATGCCGCCGGCCACCACACTGTTTTTCTCCGGCATCGGAACGCTTCTCTTCCTGGTGATCACGCAGGGCCGGGTGCCCAGCTACCTCGGCTCAAGCTTTGCGTTCATCGCCCCCATCATGGCCTCGCAGCAGCAGTTCGGTGTTCCCGGCGCACTGGGCGGAGTGGTGCTCGCCGGCGCCGGGCTGGCCGTCATCGGCGCCGTGGTGCAGAAATTCGGGGCCGGCTGGATCAACCGGCTCATGCCGCCCATTGTCACCGGAGCCATTGTGGCCCTGATCGGCCTGAACCTGGCCCCGGCAGCTAAGAACAACTTCGATGCCGCCCCCGTCACCGCGGTGATCACCCTGGCCACCATCATCCTGGTCAGCGTGCTGTTCAAAGGCATTCTGGGCCGCCTCAGCATCCTGGTGGGCGTGGTGGTCGGCTACCTGGTGGCCATGATCCGCGGCGAAGTGGACTATTCCAAGATGGACGCAGCGGCCTGGGTGGGCCTGCCGCAGTTCCAGACGCCGGAATTCCACCTGGGCGTTGTGGGACTCTTTGTCCCCGTGGTGCTTGTGCTGGTGGCCGAGAACATCGGCCACGTGAAGTCCGTCTCCGCCATGACCGGCCAGAACCTCGACGGCGTCTCCGGCCGCGCCCTGATGGCCGACGGCGCCGCCACCGTGCTAGCCGGCTTCGGCGGCGGTTCGGGAACCACCACCTACGCCGAGAACATTGGTGTCATGGCCGCCACGAAGGTGTACTCGACGGCCGCCTACTGGGTGGCCGGCGTCTTTGCGATCATCCTCAGCTTCTCGCCCAAGTTCGGCGAACTGATCGCCACCGTCCCCGCCGGAGTGCTGGGCGGTGCGGCCACCATGCTGTACGGCATGATCGGCGTCCTGGGCGTCAAGATCTGGGTCCAGAACAAGGTCAATTTCTCCAACCCGGTTAACCTGACCACCGCCGCGGTGGCCTTGATCATCGGCATCGCCGACTACACCTGGACCATCGGCGAACTGACGTTCACCGGCATCGCCCTGGGATCCGCTGCCGCATTGGTCATCTACCACGGCATGACGGCGATCGCGAAGGCCCGCGGGAGCGTGGCTGAACCGGAGACCGAGCAGGCGGGCCTGCCCCCGGCAGCCAAGGCCGCCATCAACGCCGCCAAGCGGGCTCCGAAGAAGCGTCGATAGCCGACGGCGGGCGGGCAACTTTCATAAGCCGCCCGCCCGCCCTTCAACCCGGCCTTGGATTATCCGGACCTACCCGGCGTCGAAGGTGTCGTCGTCACGGTCTTTGGGTGCCTTGCTGTCCGGCAAATCGGTGCCGCTTCCGTCCGGAATCCCGGCCGCGTCCTGCCCCGGCTCCGACGAGAACGGCCGCCCGGCATCGGGATCCTCGGTGTTGGACTCGTCCATTTCCGCCTCCGAAGAAGGCACAGCCGCGTCCCCGCCATCTGTCCCCGTGGTGTCCGGCTGGAAGCCGGGGTCCGCACTTTCATTTTCCGCGCTCATCTGGTCCTCCGTCCCTCCGAAGCGTCCCGCTCCGGGTTCTCCTGCGCTGTCTTGGTCTTCGGCGCCGAACTGGCTGAGGTCCGGCGCCCCGGCGGGGTAGGTCTCGCCATCCGGGCTGTCCTGGCTCAAGCCCGCCGCGTCGAATGCCTCTTCCTCACGCGGCTGGGCGAACTTCTTCGTGTCCGCACCACCCATTTCCTGCTCGACCGTGGGCGTTCCGTAACCGCCTTCTTCCTCGATGGGCGCTCCCTGGTTCTCCTGCGTCATGTCATACCTCCTGCTGGTCGCACTTGTTTGGTAAATCTGGGGATCAGAGGCCCTTGCCACCTGTCACCGGAAGCACGGCGCCGGAGATGTAGGACCCGTGATCCGAGGCGAGCAGGACGTAGGCGGCCGCAAGCTCCGCGGGCTGACCTGCCCGGCCCAACGGAGTGTCCTGGCCGAATTTCGGCAGCTTCTCCGGCCATTCGGTGGCGGGAATCAGGGGCGTCCAGATGGGGCCCGGGGCAACCGCGTTAACCCGGATGCCCTTGGGCCCGAGCTCCTGGGCCAGCGCCTTGGTGAAGGCCACCTGCGCACCTTTGGTCATGGCGTAGTCGATGAGGCCCGGGGACGGGTTGAAGGCCTGGATCGATGCGGTGGTGATGATGGATGCCCCTGCTTTGAGGTGCGGCACGGCGGCCCTGGCCGTCCACAGCAGCGAGTAGAGGTTGGTTTTGAAAACGCGGTCGAATTCCTCGGTGGGAAGCGTCTCAAAGCTGTCGCGGTTCTTCTGGTAGGCCGCATTCAGGACCACCACCTCCAGGTGGCCGAACTCCGCCAGCGCGTCCTCCACAATCCTGGTGCTGAACTCTTCGCTGCGTCCGTCGCCCGGCAGCAGCAGGGCCCGCTGCCCGGCTTTCCTGACCCACGCGGCTGTGTCCTGGGCGTCGGCTTCCTCTTCGGGAAGGTAGGAGATGGCGACGTCGGCCCCCTCGCGGGCAAACGCAATGGCCACGGCTTTTCCGATGCCGGAGTCGCCCCCGGTGATGAGTGCCGCCTTGCCTGAAAGCGCGTTGCTTCCCTCGTAGCTTTCCTCGCCATGATCCGGCTTCGGCTCCATGGGCGCCGTGAGCCCCGGCTGTTCCTGCACCTGTTCCGGGAACGGCCCCTCGTGGTAGCCCGTCCTGGGGTCCTGCGGCTGGTGGTCCTGTTTGTTGTCGGTCATTCTCCACCTCGCTAATGTCTCGGTTTTGCCTGCGTCCGGTGCGTGACCGGCTCTTCGAAACTATCCCAGCGAACAGGGCAAGTCCACCGTTTTGGACAAATTAGTCAGTAAACTTAGTATTGCTAGTGAGAGGCTTCAAGCCTAGGTTGAGAGTCAGTTGTGCGCGCTGCGCGCCAGGCCTGGAGGTGAGCCCATGTCAGAACACGATGCGGTGGTTGGCGACGGCAGGAACGAGACCGTTAATGAGCAGATGGACCGCAACTGGGGAGAGCTGCTCCAGGAACTCCGGGTACTGCAGACAGGCGTCCAAATCCTCGCAGGCTTCCTGCTGACCATTCCCTTCCAGGAGCGCTTCGAGAGCCTGGACGACTACCAGGTGGGGCTCTACCTGAGCAACGTGGTCCTTGCCGCACTCATCACGGCAGTCATCCTCCTGCCGGTGAGCGTGCACCGCCGGCTCTTCCGAAAGCAGCTGAAGCAGACCCTCGTTTCCAGTGCTGACCGGATAGCCAAAGTGGCCCTGGCCGGCGTCGCACTCCTGAGCGCCGGAACGGCGTCACTGGTGTTCGACGTGACCGCCGGACGGGAGGCCGGACTCCTCGCAGGCGGAGGCCTCCTCGCAGTCATGGTCCTGCTGCTCGTCTTTGTGCCCATCTGGCTCCACAAGCGGGCGTCAAGGGGCTAGCCAAAGGGCCGGAACCCGGCCATAATCCAATCGAATCCCGCGGGAGGCGCCATGAAGAAGTGGGCTAAGGAACACGGGCTGCTGCTGGCCAACATCGGACTTTTCGTAGTGTTTTTCGGCGGCATGATCATCAGCGGAGCCAGCGACTACAGCGAAGACCAGACGGCCCACGGCCAGCCGGCAGTGACCATCGCCGGGTACCTTGGCACCGGGGCCTTCCTTGAAGCCACCTTCGAGAACTGGGAATCGGAGTTCCTGCAGATGGGCATGTACGTCATCCTGACGGTCTTCCTCTTCCAGAAGGGCTCCTCGGAATCCAAACCGATGGGCCGCACCGCGCCGCAGGACCAGGACCCGCGGGACGCAACAATCAAGGCGGCCACGCCATGGCCGGTTCGCCGCGGCGGACTTGTGCTGAAGCTCTATGAGCACTCCCTGTCCATCATGTTCCTGCTGCTGTTCCTCGCATCCTTCACCATCCATGCCATTGGCGGCAGCGAAGAGTACAGCGAGGAACAGCAAAGCCACGGACAGCCGCGTGTGACGCTGCTCGGCTACCTCGCCACCAGCCGGTTCTGGTTCGAGTCCTTCCAGAACTGGCAGAGCGAATTCCTGGCCGTTGCCGTACTGGTGGGCGCCTCCGTCTACCTGCGCGAACGGGGATCACCCGAGTCCAAGCCGGTGGCCGAACCGCACTACGAGACCGGGGCCTAACGGCCTCGGGCGCTGCTAGCGGCCAGCGGCCGCCGTCGGGCGTCTCTGTCAGGCGCGTCCGTCAGGCGCCTTCCAGCACCTGGCTGGTTGCCCAGGCGAGGTACTTCGCAGCATTGGCGACGGCGTCTTCCGGGCTGGCTGCGACGTCCAGCAGCTGTGCCGCAGCCACCACGCCATGCTTGGCGAGGTCCTCCGGCGTGACCAGGATGCGGCCGGCCACCACAATGACCGGGATCCCCCGCTCACGTGCCGCATCCGCCAGGGCAATCGGAGCCTTGCCCTCCAGCGACTGAGAATCCATGGAACCCTCGCCGGTGATCACCAGGTCGGCTTCAGCCAGCTGGCTGGCGAGGCCAGTCAGGCCCGCCACCAGCGCGAAGCCGCCTTCGAGGGTGGCGCCGCTGAAGGCCAGGAACGACGCCGGGAAGCCGCCGGCCGCGCCCGCCCCGGGAACGTTGACGTCGTGGCCCGTGGCCTGCCGGAGAACGGATGCCCAGTTGCGGAGCCCGGCGTCCAGCAGTTCCACGGCGTCCGCGTCGGCCCCCTTCTGCGGGCCGAAGACGTGCGCCGCTCCCTCGTTTCCGAACAGCGGGTTCTGGACGTCCACGGCAATCCGGAACTTCACGGCGGTCAGCCGGGGGTCCAGGCCGGAAACGTCAACGCCCACAACATCCGCCAGGGAACCGCCGCCCAGGGGAACCACGTTGCCGGCGGCGTCCAGCGGCTTCAGGCCGAGGGCGCGCAAGGCGCCGCTGCCGCCGTCGGTCATTGCCGAACCGCCCACGCCCAGCACGATTTCCGTGGCTCCGGCGTCCAACGCTGCGGCGATCAGCTGGCCGCAGCCGTAGCTGTGGGCCCGCAGGGCATTCGCCGGCGTGGGCTCCATGTGCGCCAGCCCGGATGCCTGTGCGGTTTCGATGACGGCGGTGGTACCGCCAAAGGCGTCCTGGCGGAGGGCCCAGGCCGCGCCGATAGGCGCCAGGATGGGTCCGACGACGGCATTCAGCCGCTCTTCGTAGCCGGCGGCGACGGCGGCTTCGAGGGTGCCTTCCCCGCCGTCGGCCACCGGAAACTGCGTGGCCACGGCATCCGGATAGACACGCAGCGCTCCCTCGGCAATGGCGCTGGCTGCCTGGGCAGCGGTCAGTGACCCTTTGAACTTGTCCGGAGCGATGAGAATGCGCATGGGTCTATCCTGCCAGCATCCGCCGGAAAGCGCTTGCCTGCAGTGTAAAGACCTGCAATGTAAAGAACGGTGCAGGAACGAACGATTCCGCAGGGCGGCGCGGTTCTGCGGCTGGTTACCGGCGGCGCAGCGCCTGTTCCGGAGCCCCCGAACCGGGAAGGCCGGCAAAGCTGCTAATGGCCTCGGCCACCTGCGCCGTGCCGGTGTACTGGACCACGTGCCCGCAGCCCGGGACCTCAGCCAATGTGCCCGCCGGTGCCCGCCTGGCCAGGATCCGGCACCATTCGCCTGTGGCGATGGGGTCAGTGGCGCCGCGCAGGATCATGACGGGCGTGCCGAGTTCCCGGATCCGATCCTCGGTGCGGTAGTTCATCATGACGCGCAGCTGCTTGAAGTACCAGCCAGGGCCGCAGCGCAGGTAGTCGCTGAAGACCAGGGCGTTCGAGCCCGGCGTTTCAAACAGGAGCGCGTCCTTGGTGAGCGCAAGCATCTGGCGGAGGACCGTGCGGTGCCGGACGTCCACCACGGGTCCCATCAGCACCGCGTGCGGTACCTGGTCCGGCCGCTGCAGGGCCGCCTCCAGGACGAATTGCGCCCCCATGGAATGGCCCACCAGGACGCGCGGTCCCACTCCGGCGCTGTCCAGCACGTCGTGGATGAACCGTCCGTGGTCCGCGGCCGTCAGTTGGCGGTCGGGGCGCGGCGAGGAGCCGAAGCCGGGGAGGTCGATCGAAATCGTTTCAACCGTCCTTGCAAGGACCTGGTGCAGCCGGGCAAGGTAACGGTGCGAGACGCCGATGCCGTGAATGAGGACAACAGCGGGGTCCCCCGCCGCGGACTCCGGCCGGGCACCGGATACGGCGCGCGAGACGTACATCCGTCCACGAAGGCCGCCGGCCTCCACCTCTGTTGCTACGGCATCCTTCATCCGTCGAGGATAGCCCGCGGCGGCGACTCCGCTATTCCTTGTGCCCCTGGTCCCCGCTCATCGAGTCCTCCGCCGGAGGCGTTTCGCCGGGCGGAACTCCCCCGCCTGGCTCCAGGCCGGTGATGTTGCCTTCCAGCGGGTCAGGGTTCGCAGAGGCTCCGGAATCCTTGGACGCCAGCCCCTCCTTCTCCGATTCGTCCCGGCCGGGCCGGTCCGGATTCGAGGGGTCGTGCTCCGGGTGGTAGCTGCTCATGGTTTTCGTCCGTTCTTCGGGGAAGTGAATGACATGCAAGCCGATGGGTGGCCAGCCTAGCCTTCCCTGGATGCCGCGACAAGGACGCACCGGCAGTAGTAACGTGGGCCTTCCTGAGCTATCGACAGCCGATGAATGCGCGATGACGGCCTGGGGAACGGGCCCGGACCAAGGGGGTAGCAATGCCGCAATCCGATGACCGACGCTCTTCAGGAAGGGGTTCCATGACTACGGGATTGACCGAGCTTCTGCTGGTACGCCACGGCGAAAGCGAGGGCAACGTGGCCGCCACCATGGCCAGACAGTCCGGAGCCCATGTCATCGAGGTGCCGGCACGGGACGCCGACGTGGAGCTTTCGGCCACCGGACGGGACCAGTCGCTGGCCCTCGGCCGGTTGTTCGCTGATTTTCCCGATGAGCAGCGCACCGCGGCGGTGTGGTCCTCGCCTTACGTCCGAGCCCGCCAGACGGCCGAACTCGCCGTTAAAACCGGCGGCTGGCCGGCAGCGATCCTCATCGACGAACGGCTTCGCGACCGGGAACTGGGCATCCTGGACATGCTGACCTCCGCGGGCGTGGAAGCCCGGCTTCCGGAGGAAGCGGCGCGTAGGCGGTGGCTGGGCAAGTTCTACTACCGGCCGCCAGGCGGCGAGTCCTGGGCCGACGTCGTGCTTCGCCTTCGCTCCCTGCTGGCTGACCTTGAACGCCAGCCGGGCGCTGACCGGGTGGTGCTGGTGTGCCACGACGCCCTGATCCTGCTGTTCCGCTACATCCTGGAAGGGCTCACCGAGCCGGAGGTCCTGGACATTGCCGCGACGTCCACCGTCCTCAACGCCTCCCTCACCCGGTTCGTCCGGCCGGACGGGACCGGCCCCTGGATCCTGGAGAGCTTCAACATGGCCGATCACCTGGTCAGTGAAGGTGTTCCGGTGACCGAACACGCGGGAGACGCCAATGTCCACCCGGCCTAAACCGGCAGCCGAGCTTGTCACTCCCACCCTCCTGCGCGGCTGGCCGCTGCCGGGCGGCGGGTCCGGCAAGGATGACCGCGGGTCCGTGCTGGTCATCGGCGGTGCACGCAAAACTCCGGGCGCCGCACTCCTGGCCGGCACCGCCGCCTTGCGCGCCGGCGCGGGCCGGCTCACCCTGGCGGTGGCGGGTTCGACGGCGGTTCAGGTGGCGGTGGCGTTGCCGGAGGCAGGGGTGGTGGGCCTTTCTGAAACGGACGACGGCGCCGTCCTGGGGCACGGGGTATCCGCCCTCTCCGACGAACTGGAGAAAGCGGCGGCCATCCTGGTGGGCCCGGGGCTGGACGACATGGGGGAAACGGAGTCCCTCCTGAGGGAGCTGTTGCGGCTGGAGTCCGGGAGCTCCGACGTCGACAGCCCCGGTGGTGAGTCCGCCGACAGGCCCGCCGTCGTGCTTGATGCCTACGCTTTGGGCTGCCTGCCAAAGATCCTCGATGACCTCGGTCCGTGGGCCGGGCGGCTCATCCTGACACCGAACATCACCGAGTCCGGAATCCTGCTGGGACGGGACGTCAAGGACCTGCATCAGGACGTTGCCGAGATCGCCCAGCGCTACCGTGCAGTGGTGAGTTGCCAGGGAGTCATCGCCGGGGACGCCGATGGCACCGGCACCATCAAGCTCTGGGAAATCACCACCGGATACGGCGGCCTGGGTACCTCCGGCAGCGGCGACATCCTGGCCGGTGCCATCGCAGGGCTCAGAGCCCGGGGAACATCGGATGCGCAGGCCACGTGCTGGGGCACCCACCTCCACGCCTCCGCCGGCGACAGGCTGGCCAGCCGGCTAGGGAGCCTTGGGTACCTGGCCCGGGAGCTTGCCGATGAGCTGCCGGCCCTGATGATGGAACTTGATACCTGACGGACCCTTGCAGGCGCCTCGGCCGCAGGCCTTTTCCATCGCGGTCACTGACCGGCAGCTTCTACAAACGGACCCACCGGTCCGCCGTCGGGCTCTGGACTATTCATAAGCATGCTGATAAATCTGAAGTGTCAGCAGCACTGCTTATCGGTTCCTGCCGACAGGCAACGTCGATGGAAGAGTAAGGAGCAGATCGATGGGTATCGGAGACAGCATCGAAGAGGCTGCCAGGAACGCCGTTGAGGACCTGGCGGGCACGGCGCCCAGAACTGACGACGGACATGTGCCGGATCCGGGCAACCCGAACGAGGACATCCGGGTTCATTCCTCCATCAGTGAGGGTTCCAATGCCACGGACACCGTGGATCCAGGGGAAACCCCGCCGGGAACTCCGGAGCGGCCCCAGACCAGGCCTGACGACGCCCCGCCGCTGGATGATCCGCATCAGATCCCGTCACCCGGCGGAACCCCGGAACCGGGCGAAGGCCCGGATGTGGGCAATACCGGCCTGGGCGCCGCATCCGCGCATGGCGCACCCGGCCCCGGCGGACTTCCCGAGCCTGACCCGGGCGAGCTGCGGGCTGATCCGTCCGAAGCGGACGGCGACCCCGGCACCAGCATGGGCCGCGGCTAGCGACGGCAGGAACTAGTCCTGGGTTCGCGCCCGCAGCACCGCAAAATAGCCCGGGATAAGGTCGGCGCGGACGGGGTTGGACAAGGGCATGGTCTCGATCGTCGCCGGGCCGTCTTCGATCAGTGTCCACCGGCTGGCCGGGAACGCCAGGCCCCGCTCTTTGGGGCCGAAGCGTCCCGGCATCGGCAGCCCGCGGATGGCTCCTTCGAGGGGCGCGGGGATGGACCGAAGGGTCGCACCGAGGTGCGACACGTAATCGATCGCGTTTCCCCGAAAGTCCGTTTCGGCGAGGAAGACGCGGCCGTTTACCCCCGTGATGGTACGGACGTTCTCGGCCAGGGCACAGCGGTCACGTTCCCCGAGGACGTGCAGGACGCCGCGGATGAAGACGTTCGCTCCGGCTCCCGGAGCACCGCCCCCGCCCCTGCCCAGGGCATGGAGCTCTTCCGCGAGCCACGTGCCGGCACCGGCAGCAGTCATGTCACGGACGGCGTAGGAGATGTTGGCCAGCCCGTCCGATTCGGTGCGGGCACGCCGGACTGCGTGGTCCGAGACGTCCACGCCCACCGCATGCGGGAAATGCTGGGCCAGATGCCGGGTGAAGCTTCCGTTACCGCAGCCGATGTCCACCACCGGCAGGTCCGGGTTCAGGTGCAGGCGAAGCCTGCCAAGGTAGCCCTGCATCTCGTGGTCGCTGCCGGAATCCCACAGAACGTCGCCGCTGGCCCCCGTGGTTTTCACGCCGGACCAGAACCTGTCCCAGGCAAGGTGGTGGTCCTTCGGTGCGCCCGCGGACAACCGCACAAGCTTGGGGACCATCAGGTATTTTTTTAGGGCTGCGAGCATTGTCCAAATATAGGGGCACCACGTTAACGCCGAAGGAACTACGTCAAGGCAAGCCAGGTGAGGGCGTCACGCTCGGACGTGAAGAACTTCGTGGGGCACGGCACTGAGTTGATCCCCAGGAAGAAATTTGCCAGGACCCGGTCAACCGGTGACGCACCCAGCAGTGCGATCCGGGACGCCTGGCACGGCCGCCCGAACACCGCGCGGGCGCCGCGGGTCACATCAGCGGTGGTGGCCATGTTCACCAGCATGGGATGGCGGTCTTCGCCGCACAACTCGTTGACCCTGAGCATGGCACGCTCTGCATCCGGGCCCGTGATAACAGCGTCCCGTGGCCACGTCAGCCGGACAACGCCGTCGGCTCCGAGCGTCAGGTCCGCTTCAGTTTCCACCTCGCGTTTTCCGGACATATCCAGCCTTCCTTCCGCCAGGGCCAGCACGCACGGAATGCGTGCGACTGATGTCACCCTACAATGTACTCAACCGGGGACCGAAGGGGGCAGTGTGGTAATTCAGGCACAGGAGGATTCACTGGTACCACGCACAGCCATCGTGGCGGATCCGGACAGCAGCCGCCTCTCCGTTACGGCCGCGGTTCTGGCGGCCGCGGGGTTCGAGGTTTCCAGGGCCTCAAGCCATGAAAGCCTGGCGGCACTGCTCGCGGAACACCATCCCAGCATTGTCGTCGCGGATCATTCGCTGGCAGGCCCTCCGGTGGATGCGCCGCTGCTTCTTCTGGTGGATCTGGCGGACGAATCCGCGACGGCCAGCGTCCGGATGCTGGGTATGGCTGACTACATTGCCAAACCCGCCGCGCCGGCGGAACTGGTTCACCGGGCGGACGTATTGATCAGTCGCGCCGCGCAGCGCTCCGAAGCCCGGCAAAGCGCCGAACGGCTGCGCGAAAAGCTCCGGGAGGTGTCCGCCGCCGTGCGCGCCACCCACGACCCCCACCAGATTTCGGAATACCTGGTGACGGGATTCGGCGAAACTTTCGGCGCTGACCGCGTCCTCTTCACCACGTTCGACGACGACCGCGTGCCGCGGATCGCTGCCGAGTGGCACCGCCCCGGCCTTGCAGCCCTGCCGGAGGGACTCGGTATTCAAGAGTCCTCGGCGCACAAGGTTGCCGACCGGCTGTGGGCGGACGCCGAAGTGCTCGCCGTGGACGACCACCGTTTCCACGAGTGGGCCCCTGAGGACCAGGAGCTGGCGGCGTGGTCCGAGCGCATGGGCCCGTGGGCCTCCGCGTTCGTACCCGTGGGCGAGGGAAAGGCATCGCTCGGCGTTATCTGGATTGCCCAGCTGGAGGAGCCGCGGGTCTGGACGCGCACCGAGATATCGCTGATTCAACACGTCGCCGGCAACGTGGCTTACGGCCTCATCCAGAGCCACCTGATGAGCGCCCAGCAGCAGGTGGTCAAGCAGCTGCGGCAGCTTGACCAGGCGAAAACCGACTTCCTGGCCACCGTCAACCATGAGCTGCGGACGCCGCTGACGTCGATTTCCGCGTACCTGGACATGATCCAGGACGGTGTGGGCGGGCCGGTGCCCGCCGAGGTGGACCGAATGCTGGACATCATCGTCCGGAACTCCGAGCGGCTCCGCCGCTTGATCGAGGACATGCTCACGGTTTCGCGCCAGGATTACGATGGCGCCATTCTGCGCCCGGGGCCTGTTCAGCTGGGGCAAACCCTCCAGATCGTGACAGTGGCGCTCCGTCCACTCGCGGAACTGGGGGATGTGACTATCTCCCTGGAACTCTGTGACAGCCCTGCCGAATTAGTCGCCGATGAAGTTCAGTTGGAACAGGTGTTTACGAATCTTGTTTCAAATGCCATCAAATTCACGCCTCGCGGAGGCCAGATTGTTGTCAGCTGTCGCCCTGAGGCAATGACAAACGGGGAGCCCGGTGTAAATGTGTACGTGCGCGACACGGGCGTAGGAATCCCGGAGGAAGAAATCCCGCATCTATTTACCAGGTTTTTCCGTGCCTCCAATGCGACATCCGCTGCCGTGCCGGGCAGTGGCCTGGGACTCGCGATTGCCTACGACATCATCAAGGCGCACAGGGGATATTTGACGGCCAGTTCGGAACTGGGTGCGGGCACCACCATAACCGTGCATTTGCCCGTTTCTGGCCCTTAAAAAGACTGCCCCCGGATGCGAGATCCGGGGGCAGCGTTAGCGGTTAGATTAGTCCGGTTAGACTAGTCCGGCCACCAGCCGATGTGTGCCTGCGTGGTGGGCGCCTTACTTGAAGTGCTGACGGTAGTATCCGACTTGGGAGCGGCCGTGGCGGGCGCAGCAAAACCTGCGACAGCCAGGACGCCGGTGAGCAAGAATGTTGCGGCAATCTTCTTCATCCCCGGTCCTTTCAATCAATTTAGGCGCAAACACATTACAAGCGTCAGTATACGGTCACAAGCTCAATTGACAGCCGGTAACAACGGGAAACTTAGCCGCAAGTGTGAGGTGCTGATCCTTCCCGGGGGATAATTGGGAATATGCCGAATCCACGGAAATTGTTACCGCATGTGGTCGCGGAGTTGCAGGCCCGCGAAAGCTGGAAAGGCCGCGAGTACGCCAAAGCTCGTGACGAGGCGCGCAGAGCAGCGGAATTGGCTCTTCTGGAGGGCGATCAGACCGCCTGGTGGAACATGACCCTTTTCCAGGCTGAATGCCTAAGGGACCTGGGTCTTATCCAGGAATGCCTGGAACTGATCACGTATCTGTCCAGCCACCCTCTCTCCACGGCGGAGCCGGTCCTAGGCGCACGGGCGTTTATTCTGATGGCGTTGTCGCAGCAGGGCCTGGGGCGGCTCCCCGACGCCGTAGCCGCAGCCAGGTCCGCCGCCGGTCTTGTTGCCGGCAACCCCGAGTACGTATATCTCCACATCCAGGCACAACGCGCTCTGATCGCGGCCCTGGCCGAAAGCCGCCGACTCGACGAGGCGTGGGAGCAGTGCCTCCTGCTGGAGGGCCTGATGACGGAACTCGTAGAGGAGGACACGGCTGGCAAGGCCTATTGGGTGATAGGAAACGTCGCGTTTCTTACTGGCCGGGTGATGGACGGCGGCCGGTACCACGATATGGCTGCAGAGAATCTTTCACCGTCCAAGGACGTGGACCTCTGGGCAAGATTCAACCGGGCATCAGCGGTCATGCGGCTCGAGGCCGAGCTCACCGAACCTGCCACGCTTCGTTGCATTGAACGGGCCGAGCTCGCCACCGAAGTCGTGGGCGGCAGCAACCGCGACCTCCTGGAAATGTCGTTCGTCCGCGCCCACTGGCACTTCCTCACGGGCGATATGGCCACCGCCATCGACATTCTTAGGCCGCTCTGCACTGAAGCCAAAATCCTGGCCACCCAAACGGCTGGCGAGGCCTCATTTCTGCTGGGGAAATCCCTCTTGGCCAATGGTGACCGCGACGAAGCGCTGCAGAGACTGGCTGATGCCGCTACCCTCTTTGATAACGCGGACGCCCCCGAACGGAGCGCCCTGGTCCGCGCTTTTGCAGCCGATGTAAGCTAGCGCACTCCGAACGCGGATGGACAGTGTATTTTTAGTCCCAAGCCTCTCCGGAGGTCGGTGGTGCCTGGGAGGCCAAACGGCGCCGCTCCTATGTTCGGGGGATGAATGCCTAAGCCGCTTGAATTGATACAACAGCACATCGTCCGGATCGTGCTCCCCCGGGACGAGCACCTCGATGAGCATTCGGCCCGCCTGCTGGCTGCCGGCCTTCAGACCCCGCACCCCGGCGCCGTCTTGGCCGTGCTGATGGATGTCACGGACGTTGCGTCCGTCAGCAGGGCAGCGAGGGCGGTTTTCAGCAACGTCGGCACAGTGGCCGCCTGGGCCCTGCTGGGCCAGACCCCCGTGGACCGGATCCTGGCGCATTTCATCCTCGGCGGCGACTTCAAGTCCGGGCCGGCCAGATACTTCACGTCCGAGCCTGAGGCCCTCGAGTGGTTGAAGGAAACCGCCCATGTTCACTGACGGCGATCCGCGCCTTGGCAAGCTGCTGGACGGAATCGTCCGCCTCGCCGCAGGAGAGCTCCACTCCAGGATCGAAGTATCCCCCGCCAGGGATGAGCTGGATGCCATCATCATGGGCACCAACCTCCTCGCCGAAGACCTCCAGATCATGTACCAGGAGCTGGAACAACGCGTTGAACTGCGCACCCGGCTGCTCAACGAAGCACATCTCGAAATGCAGAAGATGGCGCTGACGGACTCGCTGACAGGCCTGGCCAACCGCACCGCGCTGGTCAGCGCCCTCAACGACGCCCTCGCGGAGGCCGGGGACGGCGGCCTGCCGCCCGCCGTCCTCCTGCTGGACCTTGATGCCTTCAAGGGCGTCAACGACTCCCTGGGCCACGCCGCCGGGGACCAGGTGCTGGCGGCGGTCGGTGAGCGCATCCAAGGGTCCGTCCGAGACACGGACACGGTGGCCCGCCTGGGCGGCGATGAGTTCGCCGTCCTGATGCCGTCCACCACCCTCGCCCGCGCCGCGAGTGTGGGTAACCGCATCCTCGCCGCCCTGGACAGCCAGGTGGAGCTCGAAAACGACGCCGTCCAGTGCGGCGCCAGCATGGGACTGTGCATCGGTGGAGCCGGACAGAGCGCTGAACAGCTGCTCATGGAAGCTGACGTGGCCATGTATGCCTCCAAGGCCGGCGGACGCAACAGGCTCAAGGTGTTCGAGCCGGCGATGCTGCATGCCCGCCAGCTGCGGAGCCAGCTCCTTGAGGACCTACGGGCAGCCATTTCCGGGTCCGAGTTGGTGCTCTACTACCAGCCCGTGGTCGAGCTGGCTTCGGGGAGGATCGAGGGCGCAGAGGCGCTGGTCCGCTGGCGGCATCCCTCCCGCGGCATGGTGATGCCGGATGAATTCATTCCCCTCGCTGAGGATGCCGGCCTCATCTCCGAGCTGGGCGGCTGGGTGCTGCGCGCCGCCGTCGAACAATTGCGGGAGTGGCGGGCCGTGGGGCTCGCGGGAGACGACTTCTCCATGCGGATCAATATCGCCGCCGCGGACCTTCAGCGCCTCGAGTTCATCGAAGAGGTCCGGGATGCCCTCACCGGAGCCGAACTCAGCCCGGAACTGCTGGTCCTTGAACTGACCGAGGGGGCGATCGTCAGCGGCAACGAGCTGGACCGGTACTCCCTGAACAGCCTGCGGAAGCTGGGCGTCGGGCTGGAAATCGACGACTTCGGCACGGGCTACTCCTCCATCAGCTACCTTCGCCGGCTTCCGGTGGACAAGGTCAAAGTGGACCGGTCCCTCCTGAAGGACCTGGGCACCGACCCCGCCCAGCCGGACCTGATAGCGGCGATCCTCCAGCTGATCCGGGCGTGCGGCCTCGAAGCAGTCTGGGAAGGGGTGGAGACGGCCGAACAGGCGCAGCATCTGGCCAGCATCGGGTGCGTCAGCGCCCAAGGGTATTTCTTCGGGCGTCCGGTCCCTGCCGACGAGTTCGCCGCAGTGCTGGACGCACAACGGGCGGCCAACCGCGGCGGCTAGTCCCACTGCCCCCGGTCCTGGAGAACTTTCTTGAGGAGGTCCGCCCGGTCCGTGACGATGCCGTCGACGCCAAGGTCCAGTAGCCGATGCATCTCCGCGGGGTCGTTGATGGTCCACACATGGACCTGAAGGCCGTGCCGGTGGGCGCGGCGGACAAAGCGCGGCGTCACCACCCGGACGGCCCCGTAGCTGACCGGGACCTGGAGGGCGTGGATGCCCCGCAGCGCCCGGCGGATGACCGGCGGCGGAAGCACCGGGCCCAGGACCGTGAAGAGCGCGTTGGACACGATTCCGGCAGACCCTGCGACCGGCCGGCTCAACCGTTTGACCACTGCACGGCGGCGGCGGTCCGAGAAGCTCGCAATCAGCACCTGGTCGTGGACGCCGTGCTGCTCAATGGCCGCGGCCAGGCTGGGCACGGAATTCCAGTCCTTGATGTCCAGGTTCAGACGCACGTCCGGGAAGGCACGCACCAGCTCTTCGAAGAGCGGAATGGGTTCCACCCCGCCGATCCGCGCCTGTGCCACCGTCCCGGCGGGGAGCCGCGCGATGCGGCCCTGCCCGTCCGTCACGCGGTCCAGCGACGGGTCGTGGAACACGAGCAGCACGCCGTCGGCGGTGGTGTGGACGTCCATTTCCAGGTAGCGGTAGCCGAGTTCGACGGCGGCACGGAACGCCGCCATGGAGTTCTCCAGCCCGTCCGGGGAAAATCCGCGGTGCGCCATCGCAATGCGCGCGGAGGCGCTTCCGGCGGCGAAGAAAGGCTGGGACTCCGTCATTCCACGCCTGCCTAGGCGTGCTTCACGCCAAGTTCGGCCAGCTTGGCTTCAAGGATCTGGGCCACGCCGTCATCGTCGAAATGCGGCGCCTGCTGCCCGGCTGCACGGATCGCCTCCGGGTGGCCGCTGGCCATCGCGTAGCCGTTGCCGGCCCAGCGCAGCATCTCGATGTCGTTGGGCATGTCCCCGAACGCCACCACGTCAGCCGCATCGATCCCCAGGGTGGCGGCGTACTCGGCCAGGGTCACGGCCTTGTTGACGCCCGGCAGGGCGAGCTCCAGCATGGCCACAGTGGGGGCCGAGTGGGTGGCCGACACGAGGTGGGCCACCGCGGGTGACACTTCGGCCAGGAAGTCGTCGGCGGTGCCTTCCCGGACGATGGCCAGGAATTTCACCACCGCGTCGTCAGCAGTGAGGGTGCTGGCAAGCGGGGCCGGGCTGAACTCGGACAGGAGTTCGCTGGAGTCGTTTTCGATGAAGCCCGGTTCGAGGTGGAAGCCGGTGAGCGTTTCCGCGGCAAACAGGGCGGACGGCCGCAGCCGCTTGATGATGCGGCGGGTCTCGAAGACCGCCTCCAGGGCAAGGGCGCGGGCTGAAACCAGGCGGGCCTCCTCGAGGTCCCACACCACGGCGCCGTTGGAACAGATTACGGTTCCGGCATGTCCCAGCTGGTCCTCCAGCGGGTGCAGCCAGCGCGGCGGGCGTCCGGTCACGAACACCAGTTCGACGCCGGCGTCACGGCAGGCGTGAAAGGCGCGGATGGTCCGGTCGCTGATCTTTCCGTCATGCCCGAGGATCGTTCCGTCAATGTCACTTGCTACCAGCCGCATACTGCCAGTCTACGTTGGCCCGGCTGCGGGCAGTTTCGCGGGAGGCGGACGGCCTTAGCGTTCGAAGATGCCCGTGAGCGTCCCGCGGCCCAGAACGTGAGGGGCCAGCTTCGATTCCAGCTTTGCCGCACTGAACCCGGCGTCGAGCCCCAGGTGCTCCACGTCGAGGGCGTAGACCGTGATGATGTAGCGGTGCGGTCCGTGCCCGGGCGGAGGCGCGGCCCCCAGGTAGCCGTGGAAACCGCCGTCGTTCTTCAACTGCAGCGCACCCGGCGGAAGGTGCCTGCCGCCCTCGGAACCGGCGCCGGCCGGAAGCGACGTGACAGCAGCGGGCAGGTCCAGCACGGCCCAGTGCCAGAAGCCGCCGCGGCCCGGGGCGTCGGGGTCGAACAGCGTGACCGCGTAGCCCCTGGTCCCGGCCGGAGCGCCGCTCCAGCTCAGCTGCGGCGATTCGTCCTGACCTCCGCCGCGCATCTTGCCGCTGCGCTGGGCGGGCGGCAGGGTCTGCCCGTCCCGGAAGGACTCGCTGGTGACGTGCAGGGTCGGGGAATCGTGGTGGGGCATCTGCTGCCTTTCAGTTGCTGGCGGAGTCGGCATTCCTCAGGTCGTCGCCGGCGAGCGCCGCATCGCGCTCCAGGCTCTCGAGTTCGAAGTGGTTCAGCTCTGCCCTCGTGGGCGGGTTGGCTCCTGGCCGTGACACGGTGACGGCGGCGGCCCACGCGGCATGGGCCAGCAGTTCGCGGAGTGATTCCGCCGGCAGTTCGCGCAACTCCTTCCGGTTCTGCGCACCGGCCAGGCCGCGGTCCACCAGCCCGGAAATCAGGGCGGCCATGAAGGAATCCCCTGCCCCGACGGTGTCCGCAACGTCAACCTTGGGCGCAGGGAACTCCGCTTCACCGGCAGCGGTGATGCCCCACGGGCCGGCCGCGCCACGGGTTACCACTACCAGGGCCGGCCCCTCGGGACCGCCCAGGGAGAGCCACCGCCGGGCCGAGTCCAGGACGTCCACGCCGGGATAGAGCCATTCGAGATCCTCATCGGAGGCCTTCACCACGTCTGCGAGGCTTACGAACTTTTCCGCCTGCCGGCGGGCATAGTCGACGTCGGTGATGATGCTGGGGCGGCAGTTGGGGTCGAAGCTGATGGTGGCGGAGGGGTGCGCATGCTCGACGGCGGCAAGCACCTCTGCGGCGCCCGGCGCCAGCATGGTGGCAATCGAACCGGTGTGCACCAGGGTGGTGCCCTGCAGCATGAACGGCAGCCGGTCCGCGAGGCCGGGAAGCTCCCAGGCGAGGTCGAAGGTGTAGGTGGCGGCACCGTCGTCGTCGATCAACGCAGTGGCCACGCTGGTGGGCAGGGCGTCCGGGCCCTGCGGGACCATCACCGAGCTGGATTTCAGGTGGGCGGCCACGGACTCACCGTAGGCGTCGCGCCCGAACCTGCCGATGAACTGCACCGGGTGGTCCAGCCGTGCCAGTCCCACGGCCACGTTGAGCGGACTGCCGCCCACGTGGGCCTCGATTCCCGTGGAGCGTTGGACAACATCGACCAGGCCTTCGCCAATAACTGTGAGCATGCTCATACTCTGCCAGAGAACGGGGTGCGCGCGCTCCTGATGACGCGCGCGTCATGCGGATGTGATCAGGCCGTGGCGCCCGTGGCCAGGGGAACTCCGGCGGCCCCGGCATCCTCGAACTTCGCATCCAGGTGGACCACGTCCCTGCCCGCACGCTGCAGCAGGCTGGCGGCGACTCCGGCGCGGTAGCCCGTTCCGCAGTGGACCCACAGCTTTCCGGCCGGGACCTCGTCCATGCGGGCCAGGAGCTGGTACACGGGGACGTTGACGGCGCCGGCAACGTGGGAGTCCGCGAATTCGTCGGGGCGCCGCACGTCGAGCACCGTGTCGCCGTCCGCGCGGCCGGCCAGCAGGCCGTCCCAGCCCGCACGCGGATAGGAGGCGACGGCGGCATCCGGGGCCAGTGCCTGCGGTTCGGTGCCGACGGCGGCGTCGGGGGAATCGATGCCGATGCGGGAGAGGTCGCGGATGGCTTTTTCGACGTCCTCGCGCGAGCCCACCAGGGTCAGCTGCTCATCCCACGGCAGGACCCAGCCCAAGTACGTGGTGAAGTTGGTGCCGCGGCCGTATTCGAAGCTGACGCTGCCTTTGAGGTGGTTGCTGGCAAACGCCACGCGGCGGCGGAGGTCAACCACCCATTCGCCGGCTTCCAGGCGGCGGGTGAGTTCGGCGGGGTCCACCGATTCCGGGACGGTGAGGTCCGCGGGGCCGGGCCCCTTGGCGTTCATGGCCCCCATGTGGGCGTAATACGAAGGGTAGGCGGTGAGGTTGGCGATGAGTTCCTCGACGAAGTGGTCCTCGTCCGGATCAGTCAGCGCATGGTTGGCCGTGAGCTGCTCGCCGACGGTGGAGGAACCGGCGCCGGTGGCAGGGCCGGACGAACAGAACGAGCCGAAGCCATGGGTGGGGAACAGCGCAGCATCGGGCCGGGCTTCAGCCGCGAGCCGGCGGGCGGAAGCATACTGGTCGTGGGTCAGGCCGACGGTGTCGGACGCCGCCACAAGGTCCGTCCGGCCCACGGAACCGTAGAGCAGGCTCCCGCCGGAGAAGACGGCCTGCTTGTCGCCGTCGTCCACAATGAAGGACAGGTGCGTGTGGGTGTGGCCCGGAGTGGCCACGGCCTTCACGGTCAGGGATCCCACCCGGACCGTCTGGCCGTCCGTGATGGCTTCACGCTCGAACTGCACAGGGTCCGCGGCGTTGACCAGGTATTTCGCGCCGTGCGCCTTGGCCAGCTCCACACCGCCGGTGACGTAGTCGTTGTGCAGGTGGGTTTCAGCGACGTGGGTGATGGTGACGCCCGCGTCACGGGCGGCGGCTTCCACGCGGTCGGTGTCCCGCTGCGGATCGATGACCAACCCCACCGTGCCGTCGTGAACCAGGTAGCTCCGGTCACCCAGCTGCGGGGTATCGATGACAACGACGTCCATGATTTCCTCCTCGACGGTGGCTCCGGGCGGCGGCGCCTGGGACGTTGGGCCCTCCGCCTGCCCTTAACTCGACCATACCCACAGGGGTATGGCGCGGCAAGGGTTCCCGTGCCGTCAGGCCTGGTTCTCGTGCTCGTAGACGTCCGGGATGCCGTCTTGGTCCGAGTCAACCTTCTCCCGCTCCTCCGCCAGGCGGTACTGGCGGTTCCTGGTCCGGAGCACCACGGTGGCCAGGATTGCGGCGAGGAAGGACGCCGCCAGGATGCCCACCTTGGCGTGGTCGTCATACAGGCTGCCGTGGCCGAAGCTGAGTTCGGCGACCAGCAGGGAGACGGTGAAGCCGATTCCGGCCAGGAGGGAGACGCCAAAGACGTCGATCCACTTGAAGGAGTTGTCCAGCCGCGCCCGGGTGGCCTTGGTGAGGATCCAGGTGGTGCCCATGATGCCCAGGGGCTTGCCCAGCACCAGGGCCATGATGATGCCGATGGCCACGGGGCCGGACAGGGCGGACCCCAGGCCTTCCCAGCCGCCCACGGCAACGCCGGCGGAGAAGAAGGCGAAGATGGGAACGGCCACGCCCGCGGAGATGGGACGGAAACGGTGTTCAAAGATTTCCGCGAGCCCGGGTCCGGCTTCCGGACCTCCGCTGGCCTTGGAACGGAGCACCGGCACGGCGAATCCCAGCAGCACTCCGGCCACCGTGGCATGGATGCCGGAGGCGTGCACCAACGCCCAGGTGGCTATGCCGAGCGGCAGGAGGATGGCCCAGGCAGCCATGAAGTGGGCGCCGAAGAAGCGGCGGTACTTCTGGGCAAGGAAGGCGTACAGCGCCAGCGGGATGAGGGCGAACAGCAATGGCGCTGCCTGGATGTCGCTGGAGTAGAAGAACGCGATGATGCTGATGGCGATGAGGTCGTCCACCACTGCCAGGGTGAGCAGGAAAATGCGCAGGGCGCTGGGCAGGTGCGAGCCGATAATGGCCAGGACCGCCACGGCGAACGCGATGTCCGTTGCGGTGGGTATGGCCCACCCGCGCAGGGTTTCCGGGCTGTAGATGTTCACTGCCGCGTATATCAGCGCCGGGACAAGGACGCCGCCGGCCGCGGCGGCCACGGGCACAATCGACTTGTTGAGCTGGCGGAGGTCGCCCGCCACGAACTCACGTTTGAGCTCGAGTCCCACCAGGAAGAAGAAGATGGCCAACAGCCCGTCGGCGGCCCAGGCGCCGAGGCTCAGGTCGAGGTGCCAGGGCTCGTAGCCGATCTTGAAATCCCGCAGCGCGAAGTAGCTGTCCGACGCCGGTGAGTTGGCCCAGATCAAGGCGATGACGGCCGCGGCCACCAGCAGGGCGCCGCCTACTGTCTCCTTGCGCAGGATCTCGCCGATGCGCAGCGATTCCGCGTAGCTGCCGTAGCCGAGGATGGTGCGCGGCTTAGCGCCGGGCGGGGGTGTTTGGCTCACGGGGAAGTCCTAAAAGTTGAGTCGACAAAACCATGCCGACCAGACTTCCCGGCTCACCTACGTCCAGTCTAGGCGACGCACGCTGCCCCGGGCCAAACGTGATGGCCGCATTACGGTCAGCCCAGGAGTTCCTGCACCAGGTCCCGGCACTTCCGGTAGGCCGCCGCCTTGGGATCGATCAGGGCGAAGTGGTCCCCCGGCACGCTCAGCAGCTGGATGGGCGCAC